>CANOCK010000007.1 GCA_947564525.1 uncultured bacterium
AGACCATGGTCATGATCTACTCCGCCGGCAACGGCCTCGTGAACCTGTTCACGCCGACCTCCGGTGCCATCATGGGCGGCCTGGCCTTGGCCAAGGTCGAGTACACCACCTGGCTGAAGTTCGGCGCCAAGCTGTTCGTCGTCCTCGGCGTGGTCTGCATGGTCATACTGACCATAGCGATGATGGTCATACCGCCTACGGCATGATTCGGTCGATCGGGCCAAGCCGGTGACGGCGCGGCCCTCTTAGGCTGCCAGCCCTGGCCATCGAAAGGGTTGGCAGCCCGGCCAGCGAGCCCTCCTGCGCTCATCGCGAGCTCGGGAGGGCTTTGCTTTTGGGGCGTGGGCGCGGGAGGGTGCGCTGGCCGGGCTGCGGGTTGCGGGCGCGAGACGAGGTAGCTGCTCTGCGTGCGGGCGGCGGTGCTCGCATGGGTAGGTGGGAAGCTGCCGCCTTGACAGCCTAGGGGCAAAAGCCAACTTTTGGGCGTTGTGACATATTTTCGGGCTCGAATCCGCGGCTCGCGAACGATAAGCGCATAGAAGCTGTCGCAGTCCATTCGCCTCGGCCCTCAAAAAATGTCAAGGCTCCCAAAAGTTGGCTTTTGCCTTCCGCGGGTCGAGGATGCCGGCAGGACGGCCCAAGGCGTTCGTGGCGAAGGGCCGCCTCTCCACGAAGGCTACGCACTGCAGTGCGTCACGCATCGCTTTGAACCGGTGAAATGCATTGATGGGCTCAGGCGTGGGGTATGGGAAAAGTTTTGCTTGCAACCTTCCGGAGCCGTTGGTGCATTCAGCGGCGAAGATAATACGATTTGTCAAATCGTGCATAACCGAATAGTGACTTCTCTTTTCGAAAGCTCCTTTTTAGAAGGAATATGCAGTGAAGAGGGCATCTGCTTTCAGCACTGCATCGTTCTTTCTGGAAGTAATTCTGGTTATGCGCGATTCGTATTATCTTCACTGTGGTGGATGCCCTCCTCACTGGATATGGATGCTGCGATTCACGCGTGAAGATACATTTCATCAGGGCCTTCTCCACAGTGGAATGATCGCGCCACTGGAAGGAGCAGCTCGATGCGCACCCTCGCACCTTCTTTTAGCCATAGCCGCAAGCTCATCTGCCTTTTCGCTGCTGTTGTGCTGGCGCTCAGTCTGCTGCCAGTGCTCAGCGCTCAGCCCGTTGCCGTCGCCGACGAGGCGTCCGATGCTGTCGCTAGCGAGGCCGATGCCTCTTTGGCTGGCCTGCTGTCCTCTGGGGCAGAGGATGCCAACGGGTCCCAAGATGGCGATGAGGCGTCTCCTGAAGCTGCCGTCGAGGGGCCGTCCACTGATGGCTCCGAGGAGGTGCCCCTGGTAGCTGCCTCGCAGCTCAGCCGCGAGGTCGCCCTGCAGCCGCTTGCTGAGGGCGAGGGCGTGCCGCTCGTGGCCGACGCCCTGGCCGGCAAGCCCACCTGCTTCGTCAACCAGGAGGTCTCGCTCGATGGGCAGGCCTTCGTGCTCGGGTCCTTCACGATTGATGGAATGACCTACGCCGTCACGGGCGAGGGTGCGGTCGAGCTCGTGGCCGTCGGCCCTGCCGCCTTGGCGGGCGATCCTGCCGAAGGCTCCTCTGCCGGCCTCTCTGGGGCCGACGGGGAGGACAGGGGCATCGGCTCAGGGGTGCCGCCGCGGAGCGTAGCGGAGCAAGTCCCTTCAGGGGCAACCTCGCCTCAACCCCAGCCCTCCCCGTCGGCCGAGGCCTCGACCCAAGGCGAGCATGCGGATGATCTCGCAGCGGACGACAGCATTCCCTCTGGCGAGGACGATGCCGAGGGCTCCGGGGCCGAAGGCGCCAAAGAGCCCACGGTCCTGGCCCTTCCCGAGTCCGTCGAGCATGACGGCGTCATCTACTCCGTGACCTCCATCGGCCCTCGCGCCCTCGCCGGCTGCGATGCCGACGTCGTGCGCATCCCGGCATCCGTCGCCTCCGTCGACGAGGCCGCCTTCCGCGGCTCTTCCGTCGGCTCAGTCGAGGTTGCCGAGGGCAATCCCAACCTAGCTTCCTACGAAGGCGTCCTCTACGACGCCGACTACTCTAGCCTTCTGCTCATTCCCGAGGGCAAGAAGGGCGTGGTCCGCATCCATTCCAACACCTCGGCCATCACTCCGGAGGCGTTCTCGCATTGCGCCTCCGTGACATCGGTCGAGGTGGATGCGGGCAACGAGTCCTTCTACGTCGAGGATGGGGTCTTGTATGACGGTCTAGACAACATTGTGACCTACGGAGCTTCGCAACAAAGTGATGGAAGTGCTGCAACTGCTTCAAGGCCCATCGAGCTGACGCCTGCCCGCTCGGCGAATGGCGCGCGAATCCTCTTGGACCTGCACACGGCTGGCTACCTCCCTGTATATGCTACCAACTCATACTTCTTTTACAGCCGCTCGGCTGAGGAAGGAGCTCATAACGCGCAGGACGGCTCACCTTGCAAGCCTGGCTACGATATTTCGCTGAGTTTTTCGCCTGCGGAAATGACCGGCCTGACGGAGTCGGAAGTTACGTACACTGTCAACTTGAGCGAGACCTACGAGCCCGCCGACCACCGGGGAGCTGACTTCGGGAACGTGCGCCCACTAGGCTCCTCTCTGCCCTATCTGGGCTTTATAAACCCTAATTCCCGTTTCGTCTCCTACTGCGATCGATGCTTCCGGGTCTTCAGCGCGCAGGGGATTGACCTGCAAACAAACCAAGATGACTACCCGACAGCTTATAAGCTGCATTACAAATTCTCTCCTAGCAGCTACTTCGTTGATCGGGCCACTGGTTCCGTCACCGGACCTGCTTCTGTGGACTGGGTGGACTCCCGCACAGGCATTACTATCAGGACTGACCGAACCTCCACTGGTGGCGAGCTAACAGCTCCTTCAGCTTCTACTCCTGGGTACACCCTCCTTGGCTGGACGACTTCGAGCGGTTCTAACGACGTTTTCTGCGGGGTGGGTGAAAGTATTCGCGTTTCGGGTTCCGGCACGTTCTACACCGTTTGGTCCCCGAACCCCTACACGATCCACTACCACTCGCGCTCAGGCGCGTACCTGGGCAGCCAGCAGGCAACCTACGACTCAGGGCTGAACCTCTGGGAAGCGGCAGGGGGCTCTACCGGCTACACCGCAAACGGCTGGGCCACTTCCGCTTGGCAGTCGTCGGGCTCCTACGGCCTGGGGGCCTGGGCGTCCAACCTCGCCACGGGAGGGACCGTCAACCTCTACCTCGCCGAGTCCGCCAACCCCTACACCATCCGCTACCACGACAAGGCGGGCAACCACATAGGCACCGACCAGAAGGCCTACGACGCCTGGTTCAACCTGAGGGGCGACCCGGGGAGGACCCATCCGGCCTACACGGCTCGCGGCTGGGCCCGTTCCGCCAACCAGACGGGCGCCTCCCACGCCTTCGGGCTTTGGACCCGCAACCTGGCGTCCGCCCAAGGGGCCAACTTCGACCTGTACGTGGCGGAGACCGCCAACACCTACTCGATCTCCTACGACACGGCGGGAGGCCAGCTGTCGGGCCAGAGGGCCGAGTACACCTTCGAGGCGGCCGACTTCAGGCTGGCAGAGCCCACCCGGGTCGGCTACACGTTCGCCGGATGGGAGGTCTCGGGCGCCCAGGGCAGCGGCATCGCCAAGGACGGCGTCCACTCGACGGTCAGGCAGGGCACGTGGGGGAACCTCTCCTGCAAGGCCACCTGGCGCGCCAACCAGTACCAGGTCTCGCTCGACGCCGCCTTCCCTGCGTTCGCGCAAGGGCCGACCTACGAGGGCTACGCCCCCTACGGCGTGGCCAAGGACGCAGGGACGGCTTCCGTGACCGCGACCTACGACTCGGCCATGCCCTCCGCCACCATGCCCCGCGCCACGGGCTATAGGTTCGAGGGCTACTTCGACGACGCGGGCGTGAAGTACTACGATGCGGACGGCTCAAGCGCGCGCACCTGGGACAAGCCCAACAACGCCACCCTCCACGCCCGCTGGTCCGTCGAGCGCCACGAGCTCACGCTCGACGTGGGCAACGGCGAGGTGCCGAGCGCCCCAGGCCGCGGGTGGGTGCGGGACGCGGGCGACTCCGGCCTCTATCGCCTCAGCTACTCCATAGAGTGGGTGGAGGAGTCGGGAGGCTCCCTTCGCATACAGCTCCCGGTCCCTGCGACGAAGCCAGGGTACTCCGCCTTCGACGGCTGGACGGGAGGCGGCATCTCCAAGCCCTCCAAGAGCGTCATCGTCCAGCCCTGGGAGCTCGCCGACAGGGCCTACACGGGCGCGTTCTCCGGCCCGTTCGGCTACACGGCCACGCTCGACCTGGCAGGCGGGTCGTTCCCTGACGCCCCTGAGGGCTGGGCCGGCTCGGGCGACGCATGGAGCCGCTCGTTCACCGTGGAGTCCGACGCGTTCAGCCTGCCGGTCCCTGCCCGCGATGGCTATGACTTCCAGGGCTGGGCTGCCGTGGCGGCCGACGGCTCGCTCGGGGCGCTCGCCAAGGACGTCACCGTGCCCAAGGGCTCCTGGGGCGACCGCTCCTGGAGGGCCGCTTGGAAGGCCATCGAGTACCGCATCTCCTACGACCTCGCCGGCGGCACGATGTCAGGGGAGCGCACCTCCTACACCATCGAGGACGCGGGCTTCGAGCTTCCCGTCCCCGCTCGCGAGGGCTACTCCTTCCAGGGATGGGAGGTGACCGGGGCCAACGGCGCCGGCCTGTCCCAGTCCGGCGTGGTGACCACCGTGCGCCAGGGCACCTGGGGAGACCTGCATGCGACTGCCAGGTGGGCGACGGTCTCCTACGTGGCGTCGCTCGACCTGGATGGCGGCAGCTTCGCGAGCGCGCCTGCAGGGTGGAGCGAGGCGGCCGGCTCCTGGACGCGCGGGTTCACGGTGGAGTCCGATGCGTTCGAGCTGCCGACTCCTGCACGTGCGGGCCACGACTTCCAGGGCTGGGCGCTCGTGGGGGCGGACGGGTCGCTGGGCAGCCCAGCCGCGAGCGTCACCGTCCCCAAGGGGACCGTCGGCGACAGGGCCTACAGGGCCGTGTGGCGGGCGAGGAGCTACTCCATCACGTGGCACTACTCGGGGCAGTCCATAGACGGCCAGCAGTCCGCGACGTCGAGCCAGGCCTACGGGCAGGCGATAGCCTTCCCGTCGAGGCCGAGCGTCGCCGACCCGGCTCGCGAGCACTACGCCTTCGAGGGCTGGTTCACCGAGCGCGAGGGAGGGGAGAGGGTCGAGGCAGGCGACTACCTCGCCGAGTCCGATTCCACCTTCTACGCGAGGTGGAAGCCAGTGGAGTACACGGTCCACCTGCACCTGGGAGACGACGACGCCTACGGCGAGCACAAGGCTTCCATAGAGCAGGACGGCCAAGCGCTGCCGCTCGCCTCGGACGGCCACTTCGACCTGCCCTACACGGTGGAGGGCGAGGTGCGCCTCCCCATGGTGACCGACGACCCGTCCGTCCCCAAGCCCGTGCGCGAGGGGATGTCGTTCGTGGGGTGGGTCGAGTGCGCCGAGGACGGCTCCTTCGACTCGAACCTGGTCCCCTCCATGGAGGTCGTGCTCCCTGTGGGCTCCCATGGCGAGCGCCACTACCGCGCCGTGTGGTCCTTCGCCCTCCGGTTCGAGGTGCCATCCGCCGTGGGATTCAGGTTCGACCTCGCCGACGACCCGGCCTTCGAGCACGCCCCTCACGGCCCCGTGCACGTGGTGTCGGGAGACGGGGTGGAGATGCGCTCGCTCTCCCTGGGCCAGCTCGCCGTGGCCGACGTCGCCGTGGACGTCGCAGGCGCCGACCCGGATGCCATCGTCTCCGACCGCTCCAAGGTGCAGCTGCGGGTGATGGACGCGTCCTTGCCCGACCCGTGGACGGGCTGGGTGCCGCTGCCCACCACCTCGGCCCCCGAGAGGGTCGACCCCTACGATCTGGGCGCGCTCGGGTTCGGGGATGGAAACGCCCTTGCGCCCCTCGCCTCCAAGCCCCTGCGCTACGACATCGAGGTGCAGGACCCTGTGACCACGCTCGCAGGGGAGGTGGACGCACCCCTCGCCAAGATCGTGTTCACGGTCAAGGGGCTGTGGTAGGGGATGCCGGCCCTCTCGGTCGACGCAGCAGGTCGAGCTCGGCGAATCGAGCCTAGCGCAGCAGCTCCTGCGCCGCTGCGCCCCTTTCGCCAAGGCGTCCGTCGGGGCTGCCCAAGGAGATGACGTTATCCGCGTCCTGCGTCACCACAAGGAGGTGACGCTATCCCCGTCCTGCGTCACCGTCGGGGTTGTCCAAGGAGATGGCGTTATCTCCGTCCTGCGTCACCATGCAAGGAGATGACGCTATCCCCGTCCTGCGTCACCATGCTGCGTCACCGTCCTGCGTCACCATGCTGCGTCACCATGCGTCCTGCCGTCCTGCGATGCGAAGGCGCCCGGACTCGCGATGCCATGCGGGCCTGGGTGCCTTCGGGCTTGGGTCGGTGCCAGGCCTAGGCCTGCTCGTCGGCCTCCTCACTCGACGCTCCCTTGCCTGGCGGCCATCAAGCGGCCGATGGCTCTGGGGAGGCGCCGTCCTGCTCGGCCTCGGCGGCTTGCATTGCGGGGGCAGGCCCCATCGACGCGCCCATCGCGCGGCGGGTTGCCGAGGTTCGATGGGCCCAGGCCAGCACTAGGAACGCTATGGCCACCAGGGCGGCCGACGCGTACATGCCCACCTCGTAGCCGCCGGTCAGGTCGTAGGCGAGGCCCCACAAAGGCGCTCCGATGGCCTGGCCGAGCACGCAGGCCATGGAGACCAGGCCCCAGATGGAGGCGTAATCGCGCAGCCCGAAGATGCCCTGGGTGACCATGGGGGCGAACAAAGTGGTGTTGGCGTTGCCCAGCGACATGAGCACCAGCGCCACGCAGATGACCAGCACCGAGCCTGTGGCGGGCAGCAGCACGAAGGAGGCCAGGTACAGCGCAGAGCATACCAGGAACGCCCGCATGAGCCCCAGCTTGTCGGAGACGATGCCAGCCGCCACGTTGGTGACGATGATGCCGGCGGAGATGACCGACATGAACACCCCTGCCTGCACCGGGTCGAAGCCGGCGCCCACGAAGTAGGCGGCGAGGTGCTGGGTGATCATGACCGTGGCTGCTAGCAGCAGGAAGGTGGCCGTCGTGGCCCACAGCTGCGGGGTGCGCAGGGCCTGGCGGTAGGTCACCCCAGGCAGCTCCGCCGCCTTCTGGGCGCTCCCGCCGTTGCTGGCCCCGTAAGGGGCGAGCCCCACGTCGGAGGGCTGCGAGCGCAGCAGGAGCAGCCCGACCGGGGTGGTGAGGACGCACACCACCGCGCCGAGCAGCAGGTAGCCCGCCTCCCAGCCGAAGGAGATGATGAAGCTCGGGAACACCAGGCTGAGCACCATGGCCACCACGCCGCCGCAGGCGGCGGCCAGCCCCATGACGAAGCCGTTCTTCTCCTCGAACCAGCTGGAGACGATGACGGGCACCGCTGCGTAGCTGCACCCGAAGAATCCGAGCCCGATCAAGCAGCCCACCAGGTAGAAGGCGGGAAGGCTGTGGCATAGCGACAGGGCTGCCATGGCGGCGCCGGTCCAGAGGCCGCCCCCTATGACGAAGGGTCGCGTGCCGAACCGCTCGATGAGGCGCCCGTACACTGGGAGGGTGATGGTGCCCACGATGGTGATGAGGCTGAAGTAGAGCGAGAACATGGAGCGGTCGAACCCCAGGTCTGCGGTGACGGGGTCCATGAAGAAGCCGAAGCTCACCGTGCCGGCGATCATGGCGCTCATGATGAGGCACGCAGCTGCAGCCGCCTTGACGTATTCCCTGCTCATCGGTGTCTCCTCTCAGGTTCTCCCCTTGGGCGGGGTCGGGGCCGGGCACAGGGCCGCAGTATAGGAAAGCGCCCTGCGCGCCACCTATGGAGAATCCTCCAAGAACCCCTCCTTCTTTTTGGAGGATTTGCCGTTTCGCCTGCGGAGGGCGCTTCTCTAGGATGAACGGGTGGCTGGCGCGCTGCCAGGGCCTCCTGAGGGGACGGCACTCGTCCCGAGGCGACCCGGGCCTGGGCGCCACGCGAAACGACGCATGGGAGAGGAGAAGGTATGGAGTACAACAACGAGTACAACTTGGACTTGTACCCGAAGAAGCTGCGCTGGAAGGAGGGCGACCTCAACGCCACCCGCACCACCATGTGGTCGGGGCCGGGCTGCCACGAGGGCTGCCAGGTCATCTTCTACACCGACGACGACGGCAAGCTGGTCAAGGTGGAGGGCGACCCGAACTCGCCGTTCAACCAGGGCCGCCTGTGCATGCGCTGCCTGGAGCTGCCGGAGCTGGTGAACCACGAGTCCCGCCTGAAGTACCCCATGAAGCGCGCCCGCGACGAGCGCGGCCAAGACACCTGGGAGCGCGTGAGCTGGGACGAGGCCTACGACATCATCTGCGAGAACGTCCGCAAGTTCCAGCAGGAGTCGGGTCCTGAGTCCATCATCTCCATGATCGGCACCGGCCGCAACGTCTCGCAGGTCATCGCCCACAACCAGTACGCCAACTTCGGCGGCCCCGACCTGACTCTGTGCTTCCTGTCCGGCGACAGCTGCATGCTGCCCCGCACGGCCCTGTGCTACGTGGTCATGGGCAATCAGTGGGTGGCCGACATGAGCCAGTTCCGCGAGAACCGCTATGAGAAGGACGAGGACTGGGTCGTGCCCGAGTGCATCGTGCTGTGGGGCACCAACCCGGTGGTGTGCAACTCCGACGCGTTCCTGGGCCATTGGATCGTCGAGGCCATGAAGCGCGGCAGCGAGCTGATCAGCGTCGACCCGCAGCTCACCTGGATCGGATCGCGCGCCAAGTACTGGCTGCGCCTGCGCCCCGGCACCGACGCGGCCCTGGCCCTCGGCATGATGAACGTCATCATCAACGAGGACCTCTACGACCATGAGTTCGTGGAGAAGTGGTGCTTCGGCTTCGACCAGCTCAAGGAGCGCGTGCAGGAGTACCCGCCCGAGAAGGTGGCCGAGATCTGCTGGATCGACAAGGACCTGCTCATCGAGGCCAGCCGCTTCTACGCCAAGGCGAAGCCCTCCACCATCCAGTGGGGCCTGGCCGTGGACATGTCCAAGATCGGCACCCAGACCGCCCTCGCCATCGCCGACCTGGCCGGCATCACGGGCAACATCGACAACCCCGGCGGCAACATCCTCATCGACCAGGCCGGCGGCCTGGAGTTCGGCTACAACTCCGGCATCGAGTACCTCAAGGAGGGCATGGTCGAGAAGCGCCTGGGCAACTCCAAGTACAATCTCAAGAAGTACGGCTTCACCGCCTCGTCGCAGTCCGACGCCATCCTGGACGCCATCGACACGGGCCTGGACGAGAAGGGCGACCCGCGCCCGGTGCGCATGCTCTGGATCCAGTCGTCCAACCCCATCACCAACATGGGCCAGGACGCCCCGCGCATCTACCGCGCCATGAAGAAGGTGGACTTCATCTGCGTCATCGACATGTTCATGACGCCCTTCGCCAGCGCCTGCGCCGACCTGATCCTGCCCTGCGCCATGTCCAACGAGCGCGACTGCGTGCGCGTGTGGTTCGACCCGATCCGCTCGCTGACCAAGACCGGCAGCTACTACGAGGCCAAGGAGGACGAGCAGATCATGATCGACCTCGGCCATCGCCTGAGCCCCGAGCTGTGGCCCGAGTGGGTGCAGACCCCGCGCGACTACATGAACTGGCGCATGCAGAACGCCCCGGAGTGCCGCTACGACTCCATGGAGGAGCTGGAGGACGCCGGCGGCTGGCACTACCATCCGTTCCGCTACTTCAAGCACGAGAAGGGCCTGCTGCGCCCCGACGGCCAGCCGGGCTTCAACACGGTGACCGGCCTCTACGAGCTGGCGCCGGTGCTGTTCGACTCTTGGGGCGACGACCCGCTGCCCTTCTACGAGGAGCCGCCCTCAAGCCCCTACAGCACGCCGAACCTGGCCGAGGAGTACCCGCTGGTGCTCACCACTGGCAAGCGCTCCTTCGAGTTCTTCCACTCCGAGTGGCGCCAGGCCGACACCACCTCCCGCGAGCTGCACCCCGTGCCCTACTTCGACATCCACCCCGACACCGCGGCCAAGTACGGCATCGCCGAGGGCCAGTGGGCTTGGATCGAGAACCAGATGGGCAAGTGCCGCCAGGTGGCGCGCTACAACTCAACGCTGGACCCGCGGGTGATCTCCACCGAGCACGGCTGGTGGTTCCCCGAGAAGCAGGCCGCCGAGCCCGAGCTGTTCGGCGTGTTCGATTGCAACCCGAACAACCTCATCCCCATGGGGGAGAACGGCCCGTCCGGCTACGGCGCCCCCATCAAGTGCTCCATCGCCAAGGTCTACCCGAGCACCTCTGAGAACATGGCCACCGAGAACCAGCCCACCTACCAGGTGACCCGCGGCAGCGGCTACACCCATGGGCCGTCCCACAAGACCGACACCCCGAGCTTCTACGACGGCATCAAGTAGGCAGGGCGAGAGAGGAAGGAAGACTGATGGCAAGAGGCGACTACGGTCTCATGATCGACTACCGTTTCTGCTCCGGCTGCCACGCCTGCGAGGTGGCCTGCAAGAAGGAGCACGACCTGCCCCGCGGCGACTTCGGCATCCGCGTGCTGCAGCATGGCCCCCACGAGACCTCCGATGGGGTGTGGGAGTACGACTACGTGCCGCTGCCCACCCACCTGTGCGACCTGTGCGCGGCTCGCACCGCCGAGGGCAAGCTGCCCAGCTGCGTGCACCACTGCCAGGCCGGCGTCATGGTCTACGGGCCGGTGGAGGAGCTGGCGGCCAAGGCCAAGAAGGCCGAGGCCACGACCAGCGCGCAGATGGTGATCTACCCCCGGTAGGCACCGCGCCCTGACGGGTTCACCTCGGCCGGCGCGTCCCGTAAATCCCCTTGCAACAGCGCGGGGCGCGCCGACCGGGCGACCGCTCTCCACGAGCCTTGCGAGCTTCGGCTGGCCGATGAAACGGCCGGCTGGGGCCGTATGGGGCCAAGGAACGAGCGGGTCTGAGAGGGAATGAAGATTCCACTGAAAAGGAGGAGAAAGATGCAAGAGGAGAAGTTGCTACCGTGGCGCTGGGCCATCCTCGTCGGGATGACCGTCCTGCTCATTGCCCTGCAGTTCTCGTTCATCATCCCGGGCGGCGCCGCCCTGCTGGTGATGCAGACCTACCAGTGCGAGCCCATGGCGTTCTCCATGATCATGTCCATCCCGTACTTCTCCGGCGTGCTGCTGTGCATCGCCGGCGGCGTGCTGGCCGACCGCATCGGCCTGGGCAAGGTGTTCCTGGTGGCCTTCGGCATAGCGGCCCTGGGCGCGCTCGCCCGCTGCTTCGTCGTGGACTACTGGGGGCTGTTCATCGCGAGCTTCTTCATGGGCACCGGCGTGGCTGCGCTGAACGCCAACTCGGCCAAGCTGCTGCGCCTGTGGTTCCCGGGCACGGCCAACTCGTTCGCCATGGGCGTCTACACCGCGGGCATGTCCGGCGGCGCTGCCCTGGCCATCTACGTGGGGTCGCATCTGCCTGAGATCCACCAGGCCTGGTGGATCAGCTTCGCGCTCATCGTGATCGGCCTCATCGCCTGGTTCGCGGTCTATCGCAAGCATCCCAACGAGCACGCGTCCACCGAGCCGGTGGGCCAGTACATGAGGGAGGTCGCCAAGGACTGGCACGTGTGGGCCATCGGCATCACGGCTTTCCTGGTGTTCGGCATGACCAACATCAACGGCTCCTACATGGTGCCCGCCGTGACCACGCTCATGGGCGATCCGGCCATGGCCGGCATCGCTGGCGACATGTCCACACTGAACACAGTCATCGCCTGCATCGCCTCGATGGTGCTGCCGGTGGTGTTCGCCAAGGCGTTCAAGAACATGCGCGCCCCGTTCATCATCTGCCTGGGCGGCACGGCCATCTGCTTCGCGCTGGTGTTCTTCCTGCCCTATGGCCCCATCACCTGGACGCTGTTCTGCCTCCAGCCGATCCTGATGGCCTCGGTCATGCCCTTCACCAAGATGCTGCCCACGCTCATCCCGGGCATCAAGCCTGAGCACTACGGCGTGGTCGGTGGCATCCAGGCCACGTTTCAGAACTTCGGCATGTTCCTGATCGCGTCCTACATCGTGTCGCCCATCGCCATCGCCGCTACCGGCATGGTGGATGGCCCGGTGTACTACCAGGGCATCTATGTGGGCGCGGCTTGCGTCTGCGTGGTGGCCATCCTGTCGCTGTTCCTGTTCCCGAACGTCCGCTCCAGCGTCGCCGGCAAGATCGCCGACGACCAGGCCTCAGCCCGGGCCATCGCCCGCGACGACGCCGAGGGCATCCTCGAAGGCGGTCACATCTAGGAGCTTCGGCGCGCGCATCGGCGCAGCCCGCGGTCTTGTGGCCGCGAAGAGGGGCCCTTCTGCGGAGCGGAGGGGCCCCTTCGCCTGGGTTGGCGCTGGCTCGGCGGGCGCTGGGCGGAAAGGAGGGCTCATGGGGTCGTGCCACTACTGCTTCAACTGCGGGCGCTGCCGCGGCGAGACGCCACCGGCGGTCTACGTGCGCACGTGCCCGGCTTGCGGCCTGCGCAACGAGGAGGGCTCCCGCCAGTGCGCACGATGCGCGGAGGGGCTGCTGATGGATCCTGGGCGCATCTACCGCAAGCTGCCGCAGGCGCGCGCCGACTAGCGGCGTGGGGGAGCCGACCCTGGGGCCATGCGAGGCGCACCGGAGGCTACCCTGATGGTCAAAATTTGCGTTTGTCGCCCCTCTGGAGGTGCGAATCGGGTCCCGTCGGGCTCGTCTGGGCCATGTGCGCTCCCAAAGCCCCAGGTCGCTTTTGCGGCCACGGGCCCAAGGCGTGCTAGGAGGGGCGACAAACGCAAATCTTGACCATCCGAGGGGGCGCTGCCGTCCCTCCCGCTGCCGGGCCCTCGGGCCGGCAGCGGTCAGCCTTGGCTCGCGGCTTCGCTCGCGGCGGCCCCTTCGGAGCCGCCAGCGCCCCTGGCTGTCCCCAGCCCGGCGCTCGCCTTGCCCTCGTCCGCGAAGATCGAGGCCAGAGACTCGCTGCTCTGGCTGGAGAAGAACGCCTTGAAGTTGAGCAGCAGCCAATCCCGGGCCGACTTCATGTCCAGGTCGAAGTCGAAGCGCTTCTGGATCTTGTCGATGTGGTAGAGCACCGTGTTGCGGTGCATGTGCAGCTTCGCGGCGGTGAGGGTGGCGTTGCGCTCGCTCTGCAGATAGAACCACAGCAGCGCCAGGTAGCTGGTGTCGTTCTCCAGGTCCTCCTCCCATAGGATGCTCACGATGGAGGTGCTGAAGGAGAACCGCATGAAGCGCTCGTCCTTGGCCGTGGGGTCTACCAGGTAGTACAGCAGCGCGTCCTCGAAGAAGTAGGAGCCGCGGGGCAGGGGCGCCTCGTTGGCGGCGCTCTCGCGGTCGATGGCGCCGCGGAACCCGAGCGCGATCTGGGCCTGCTGGTAGGCAAGGTCCATGTTCTCCAGCCCCGAGAAGACCGACGACACCCCGCAGTCGACCCCGAAGGGCTCGTAGACCTTCTCGCCCACCTCGTCGAGGGTCTTCTGGTGCGACAGCTCGCCGTCCATGCCGGCCCCGTGGCACAGCGCGACGACCTCGTGCTCGTGGGGGAAGCAGCGCACGCGCCCGCCATTGAGGGTGGAGGCCGCCTTGGCCACGCTATGGGCCAGGTCGGGGTCGATGCTCGGGTCCACGGCGAAGACGATCACCTTGAAGTGGCCGGCGGCAGGCAGGCGGTTGGCCTCCATCTGGGCGGCCATGTACTCCGCGGTCAGCGCCTCGTGGCGCAGCAGCTTGGCGAAGAAGAAGTAGGACGGCGCGTCGCAGGCGGTCTGTCTCATCCACTGGCGCTCGCAGACGGTGCGCACGTGGCGGATGAGGATGCGGAACAGGTCGCGCAGCCCCTCGGTGTCGGGCTTGGCGCAGCAGGCCATGGAGATGGAGCCGAAGTAGGTGTGCTGGAGATGGATGGGGTAGGACACCCGGTCGAAGGGGGTGAGCTCCGAGGCCGGCCGGGCGTAGAACGTCTTCTCGGGCAGGCGGAAGCGCTTCTCGGCGATGGTGCGCTGGGTGAGGCACCCGTTGCCGATGATGGTGCGGTGCAGGTCGTCGGGCGGCTCGACGGCAGAGGTGCGGGCGATGACGTTGAAGTTGTTGTCGGACATGAAGATGAAGTTGCCGATGAAGGGCACGCTGGCGTCCAGCAGGTCGTCCAGGGAGCCGTGGCGCAGCACGATGCGCTCCATCTCGCTCTCCCAGAGGAGCATGCGCAGGAAGAGGTTCTGCAGCGAGAGGAGCAGGTGCGCGTTGGCGGAGACGCGCCGCAGGACCAGCAGCCGGCTCCCGTAGGGCCGCAGGGCCTCCAACGACGCCTCGTCGGCCACCTGGGTGACCAGGTAGGAGCCAGGGAACTGCTCGGCCAGGGCGGGGATGTCCTCGGGATCGGCGGCGAGCAGCAGCTCCGAGACGGACACCGGCGTCTCGGCCAGGTAGGTGGAGTCCAGTCGGGAGAGCGGGGCGAACCACCGCAGGACCCGGCGCTCCGAGGCGCTGCCGCCGAGGAGGACCCCCTGCTCGGCGAAGGCGTCGGCCAGGATGGCCGGGGTCACGTGGGGCAGCGCGCCGCTGTCAGGCGGGGTGCCGAGGAGCAAGTCGGTGAGGGGCAGGTCGGCCATGGGCGGACTCCCATCGTCGCGGTTCAAGCCACGGCTTGGATTATAGCGCCGGACGGAGCGCCCTCGGCCCTCTGCCGGGGAGAGGCGCGCGCCGGCCGCTGGGGTCGCTCAGACGGCCGTGATAAATCCCAGGTGGAGACGGCGCGTTAGAGCATCCTCCAATGGGGCGCGCGCTATTTTGGAGGTTCCCCCGAAGCTTCCCCGGGCTCGAATCCCTAAAGTAGGGGCCGCTTCGGCCATCAAGGGACGCAACGGAAGGGGACCACCTATGGGAAGGCTTGACAGCAAGTGCGCCATCGTCACCGGCGCCACCTCCGGCATCGGCCGCGCCACGGCCATCATGTTCGCCAAGGAGGGCGCGCGCGTCGTGGCCACGGGCCGCAATGCCGAGAAGGGGGCGGCACTGGTCCAGGAGATGGCAGCCGAGGGCCTCTCGGCGGACTTCATCAGCTGCGACCTGCGCCAGAAGGCGGACGTGGATAGGCTCTACGACTTCGCCATGGAGAAGATGGGCAAGGTCGACGTGCTGTTCAACTGCGCGGGCGTGCTGGTGCACAAGCCCTATTTGGAGCAGACCGACGAGGACCTCCAGTGGATCTTCGAGACCAACTTCCGCGCCTACTCCTGGACCATGCAGAAGCTCATCCCCGAGATGGTGGGGCTGGGCGGAGGCAGCATCATCAACGTGGCCTCCATCTCGTCGATCTGGCCCGAGCTGAACGCCTACTACTACGGCGCCATGAAGGCGGCCGTGTCCAACCTCTCGCGCAACGTGGCGAAGGAGTTCGCGCCCCAGCGCGTGCGCGTGAACTGCATCCTGCCCGGTCCCATCCTGACCGACATGACCCCGGCCGAGGTGGCTGCCAACCCCGACGCCTTCGCCGCCGATGTGTGCCCGCTCGGGCGCATTGGCGTGCCGGACGACATCGCCTACGGCGCGGTGTACCTGGCCTCGGACGAGACGGAGTTCATGACCGGCCAGGCCATCGTGCTGGACGGCGCCGTCTGCGTGAGCAACTGACGATCGGTCTGCGCAGCGGGCAGCTCCGTGCTCGCCTGCGGCTCGCGGGCGTCCTGCGGCGACTGCCTGCGGGCCGGTCGCCGTAGGACGCGGGCCAGCAGCAGGGCTGCGCTCAGGGGAAGGGGGCTTGACGCCGATGAAGGGCTCCGGCTTCAGGTGGCTCGTGCTGGCGGTGCTCGTAGCGGGCACCGCCATGCTCAACTACTCCAACATGGTGTTCGCGTCGCGGCCTGCAGACGTCATGGCTCAGTTCGCCATGGACCAGGCCCAGCTGACGGCCATATCCTCCATCGCCGTGCTGCCCGGGGCGCTCTTCAGCATCGCGCTGGGCAATTGGTTCGACCGGCACGGCGCGCGCGGCGTGCGCTGGGCCGGCGCGGCGCTCATAGCGCTGGCGGCATGCTGCCAGCTCTGGCGCGCCTACGCCGACAGCTACCCGGCCCTGTTCGCCATCACGTTCCTGTCGGGCGCGCTCTTCCTGCCCACGCAGGTGCTGCCGGCCAAGCTCATCGAGGCGTGGTTCCCGCGCCAGCAGATGGGCATGGCCATGGGCGTGTTCGGCGCCTCGGCCGGGGTGGGCATCATGGCGGTGTTCGCCTTCGGCTCGCTGTTCCCCTCCACCACGATGGCGCTGCTGTCCTGTGCCGTGGGCTTCGGGTGCGTGGCGGTGCTGTGGGCGGCCTTCGCGAAGCTGCCCGAGCGCGGAAGCGGCCAGGGCACGGGCGTCGATGCGCGGGCCGGTGCGCCGAAGGTGGACCTCAAGGCCGTGATCACGTCCAAGAGTATGTGGATGGTCATGGTGTGCGCGGCCTTCGCGGCTGGCGCTCCGCTGTTCCTGAACAGCTACATGCTCAACGCCTTCGTCGCCAAGGGCATGGACCCGGCTGCAGGTTCGATGCTGGCGGTGGTCTTCAACCTGAGCCTGGTGCTCGGCGCGGTGTTCGCTGGCGCCCTGGCTTCCCGTACGGGCCGCTACAACCTGCCCTACCTGGTGCTGTGCCTGGCGGGCGGGGCGCTGTTCCTGGTGGCCTACCTGGTGCCCGTGGGCCCGCAGACCTTTGCGCTGCTGGCGCTCGCAGGCTTCTTGGGCGCGGGCTCGCTCGCGCTCAACCTGGCGCGCATCGGGCTTCTGCCCCTCACAGGGGAGTTCGGGCCCGAGAGCATCGGCATCGCGGGCGGCATGAACAACACCGCCATGGGCGTGGGCATGTTCGTCATACCCACGGTGGCTGCGGCTCTGCTCGGCGACAACTACCTGGGTGTGTTCGTCACATTGCTCGGGTTCTTCGCCGTCATGGGGCTCGTGGGCGGCTTGGTGGCGCCCGAGCTGGGGGAGAAGGGCGCGCTGGCCCGGCGTGCCGTGGAAACCGCCGAAGGCCGCGCCGAGGGTTGAGCGGATCCTGGGCGGGCAGCCGGGAGCTGCCATCTTGAGAGAGCCGGGCGCCCAAGGCGCCCGCTGACCTATGAGGGAGCAACGAGAGAGGAGACGGCCATGGCTGAAAGCGACGGCTCCGCCCTGCCTGCCACGCTCGATGAGCTGGCGGCCTATGGCGACCACGTGGTGCAGTACTCGCCGGACTATTCGCTGTGCGCAGGATGCGAGACCTGCGCCATCATGTGCGGGCTCACCCATTTCGGGGTGACCGGGCCGCACGTGAGCGGCGTCCATGTGAACCTGGGCACCCGCGATTGCATCCATACCATCGAGGCGTGCCTGCAATGCAAGGACCGCCCCTGCTACGAGGCGTGCCCCAAGAAGGGGCAGGCCATGTGCTACGACCCTGACACCGACGTGACCTACGTCGACCAGGGGCACTGCATCGGCTGCGGCAAGTGCATGAGGGCCTGCAAGTTCGAGCCTTCGCGCATCACGCTTCGCCGGGCCGAGAAGCGCAAGGGCTGGCGCGCGGTGAAGTGCGACCTGTGCCGCGGCAAGGAGGGCATGCCCGCCTGCATCACCTACTGCCCGGTGCGCTGCATAGGGCTCGCGTCCGATTCGGTGCTCGTCGAGGCTGGCATGCACCCGGCCGAGCCGAACGCGCTGTGAGGAAGGGGCGATCATGCCGAACTACACCATCGACGACATCCGCGATGCCGAGGGCAACGACCAGCACCTCCTAGGCTACAGCGGCAAGATAGCCCGCATCGACCTGACCACGGGCGAGGTGTCGCTCATGAGCACCTACGACTACGTTCCCAAGTACGTGGGCGGGCGCATGGTCATCAACCGCATCTTCTTCGATGAGGTGGCCCCGGGCACGGGCGCCTTCGACGAGGGCAACAAGTTCATCTACATGAGCGGCCCCACCACTGGCGTTGGCATCCCCGCTGGCGGGCGCAGCGCGGCCTGCGCCGTGGGCGCGGCCAACAGCCCCGAGCAGTACGCCTGGGGCAATATCGGCGGCTGGTTCGCCACCGAGCTGAAGTACGCGGGCTACGACGGGCTGATCGTGCAGGGCAAGGCTGACGAGCCGGTCCACATCAGGATAGAGGACGACAAGATAGAGATCCTGCCTGCCGACGACCTGTGGGGCCTGCGGGTCCATCAGGCCCAGGCGGCCCTGGAAGAGAGGTACGGCCACGAGTTCAAGTCGATGGTCATAGGGCCCGCGGGCGAGAACCTGGTGCGCATCGCCTCGATAACCACGGGCAACGACTGCGTGTTCGCCAAAGGCGGTTTCGGCGCCGTGTGGGGCTCCAAGAAGCTGAAGGCCATCACCGTGCGCGGCTCGGGCGTGCTGGCCCCCGCCGACATGGAGAAGCTGGAGTACCTGCGCTTCAACATGAACAACCCGGGCATGCGCCCCTCGCCGGTGCTGCACATGACCGAGATAGGCGTGCCGGGCGCCGAGTTCCCCGTCAATTACGACCGCGGCAACGTGGCATGCAGCCCCGGTTGCAACCAGCATTGCAACGCGCTGCTGATGGACGGCCGGTCGGCCTTCGGCGATGAGCGCGTGAACCACATCGAGAAGTGCGTGAGCATATGCACCTTCGACTACCGCACCGACATCCCCACCACCGTGGGCATGTTCTGGCCCACGAAGGAGAACTATTGCGCGCCGTGCAAGCTGCTCTCGCGCGAGTTCCCCGAGCCGGACTTCTCCGACCCCGACTTCGAGGGGCAGGGCACGCCCATAGCGCCCGACACCCTGAACTTCTGGGGGCCTGACTACGACCGCGGCACCATCGTCAATGACCTGTGCAACGAGTACGGCATCGACAAGTGGGAGGTCATCATCTTCATGATGCCCTGGCTTGCCATGTGCAAGGAAGAGGGCCTGTTCGACGGCATGGACCTGGGGTGCGAGAGCCCCATCGACGTGGAGAGCGAGGCGTTCCTGCGCGAGTTCATCGAGAACCTGGTCTACCGGCGCGGCGAGTACGGCGACCTGTTCGCCGAGGGCATGGCGCGGGCCATACGCAAGCTGGGCTATGAGAGGTTCAGCGAGACCATCTACCACGGCCGTCGTTCGCAGATGCTCGGCGGCAAGCGCACCGACCTGCCCGTCTCGCTGGAGGCGGCATGGGGCCAGAGCGTGCATTGGCAGGGGCGCGGCTTCGAAGGCGCCATCGAGAAGCCCACGTGGCTGGCCATGAGCCTGATAAACATGGTGTCCACTCGCGATGCCCAAACGGTCGAGCACTTCCACTGCAAGTACGACTACCACGAGGCGGCCATGGCCGACCCGTACCACTGCCCGCACACCATCGACGCCATCGTGCACACGCAGAACGCCGCCGAGATCAAGGACTCGGTGATGAGCTGCGAGTGGCAGAGCCCCGATCTGTGGTGGCCCACCATGGAGGCCGAGATGTACGCCGCGGCCACGGGCTACCCCATGACCGAAGACGAGCTCAACGACGCGGCCTACCGCAGCAAGCTGCTGTTCCGCGCCATCCTGATACGCAACCACGGCCGCTGCCGCCGCATGGAGATGGAGTCCATCTGGCGCATCTTGTGCGTGCCCGACTCGTGGAACGAGGTGGCCGACTGGCAGAGCTGGAACGAGATGGTGGATTTGTACTACGAGGCCCGCGGCTGGGACTTGGAGACCGGGTGGCCCTATCGCGAGACCTACGAGCGCTACGGGCTGGCCGACGTGGCCGACGAGATGGGGCGGCTGGGACTGCTGCCCGAGCGTCCGGCCGAGCGCTGGCGCGACTACGGCGAGCCGCCCTTCGTGCAGTTCGCCGAGAACCGCAAGCTGGAGCCCGACTGGGAAGGGTAGGGGCCTGCGGGCGGGCGAGGCCCGGGCAGCATGGGGCGTGGCGCTCGGGTTGCGCACCCGCCCGCAGACGCGGCGGCGCCCCGCAGGAGGCTTCCTGCGGGGCGCATCGGTGCTCCGGCTTGGCCGGGCTGTCGCGCTCGGGGCCTTCGGCCTAGAGCTGCGTGGAGAGGAAGATCTGGAGCGACATCTGCTCCATCTGGTCCTGGAGCTCCTCCAGCTCGTCGACGTGGGCGTCCTCGTCCATGAGGATGTCCTTCAGCACGTCGCGGGTGGCGTTGTCGCCCACCTCGGCGGCCAGGGCCATGGCCTCGTTGTAGTCCTTGACCGTCTGCACCTCCAGCTCGTGGTCGTTGTCGACCTGCTGGGGCACCGTCTCGCCTATGGTCATCTTGTCCAGCTTGGACACGATGGGCTTGCCGCCCAGGAACAGGATGCGGGCCATGAGCTTCTCGGCGTGGCGCATCTCAGTGATGGCGCGCTGCTCGAAGTTCTCGTGGAGCTTGGCGTAGCCCCAGTCCTCGCACATCTCGGCGTGGAGCATGTATTGGTTGATGGCCGTGAGCTCGCTTTCCAACAGGTAGTTGAGCTTGTCGATGAGCCTCTGATCGCCTTGCATGGGTGCTCTCCTTTCGGTGATGCATGGGTCCGGAGGGATCCTCGGGGCCGGACGTCGCCGGCAGGCCCTTCGAACCCGTCCTCTAAGGGCATTCTAGGGGCGCGGCCCGGGCGGGAGCGGGGCAGGGCGCGGCCGTTGCCGGCCTGCAACCGTCAGGTTGACTGGCTGGACCCTAAGGGGTCGCTCCGCCGGTCAGCGCGGCCCCTTTGCGCCTATAATGGTGGAGCGCGGGCGCTCGGGCGCCCGCGCCTTCGCCACCCTGAAGAGAGCAAGGAGCGTGCCGCCAATGAGCCAGGTCCATCCCATCGACCACCCGCTGATCGCCTCGAAGCTGACCGCCATGCGCCGTTGCGACACGTCCTCGGCGGAGTTCCGCCGCCTGCTGCGCGAGATCACCGTGCTGCTGGGCTACGAGGCCACGCGCGACCTGCCGGTGCGCCTGGAGCCGGTGGCCACGCCCATGGCCACGGCCGAGCTGCCCGTGCTCCAGGACGACCCGTTGGTGATCGTGCCCATCCTGCGGGCGGGCATGGGCATGGTGGACGGCATGCTGGACCTGCTGCCCATGGCCCAAGTGGGCCACATCGGCCTGGCGCGCGACGAGGCCACGCACCTGCCCCAGGAGTACTACTGCAAGCTGCCCTTCGGGGTGCAGGGGGCCCAGGTGATCGTGGTGGACCCGATGCTCGCCACCGGAGGCAGCGCCATCGACGCCGTGGCCAGCCTGAAGGCCCGCGGCTGCCAGCGCATCCGCATGGTCAACCTGCTGGCGGCCCCGGAGGGGCTGGAGGCCTTCGGGACCGCCCATCCGGACGTGGAGGTCTTCGTGGCCGCCATCGACCAGGGGCTGGACGAGAACGCCTACATCCTGCCCGGCTTGGGCGATGCGGGCGACCGCATCTTCGGCACCTGCTAGGGGCTGCTGGCTGTCGTCCCGCCCTGGGTGGGCTTGGCCGGGCCGCGCCCGCCGCGCCGAGCCAGCCAGGCCAGACCCGCCGCGCCCGCCGCGCCGAGCCAGCCGAGCGCTTGTGTTCCCTTTGTGGGCGCCTGGTGCGCAGGCTGTGGGCCCTCTTCCGCTCTGAGCTGCCATCATGCCATAATGGCGCCTTTCCTGGCGTTCGACGCGGCACGAGCGCCCTGGTGCGGCTGGGCCGCCCGGGGACGCCCTGCCGCCTGCATGGAAGGAGGCCGTGCCCATGCGCGACCTCATCGCCCGGGTGCCCGCCTCCCTCGCCGCCATGGCGCTGGGGCTGGTGGCCCTCGGCATCTTGCTGGAGCCCTTCTTCGCGCCCTTGCATGGGGCCTGCGCTGCCCTCGCCCTGCTGCTCGTCGCGCTGGTGGGCGCCAAGGCCGCAGCCTGTCCGGCCGCCCTGCGCGAGGAGCTGCGCCAGCCCGGCGAAGCCGCCTTGTTCGCAGCGCTGCCCATGGCCCTCATGCTGCTGGCCGCTGGCCTGCCCCGATGGGCGGTCGGCGCGGCCTTCGCCCTATGGCTGGCCGCCACCTTGGGGGCCTTGGCGCTCATGGGCTGGCTCGCTTGGGGCGCGGTGCGCCGACATCGGCTCGCCGACGCGCTGCCCACGGCCTTCGTCGGCTTCGGGGGCGTGGGGGTGGCGGCCATGACGGCTCCGGCCTTCGGACTGGGCGCCCTCGGCTACGGGCTGTTCTGGGGCGGCTTCGCCTGCGCTGTCGGGTCGCTCGTGGTAGTGGGGGTGCGCTGCGCCGTGCGGCCCCTGGCCGAGGAGCGCCGGCCCCTGGCGTGCCTCTACGCCCTGCCCATGAGCGTGGCCCTGGTAGGCTACCTTACCTGCTGTCCGACGCCAGATCCCCTGTTCGTCGCGGTCATGCTGGGGCTCTCCCAGGGACTGCTCGCCTTGGCGGCGGCTCCCTTGCCGCGCATAGCCGGCTGCTCCTTCTCGCCGCTCTTCGCAGTGATGACCTTCCCCTTCGCCCTCACGGCCCTCGGGCTCTTCCAGGCCCTGCCCTTCCTGGAAGCCAGCGGGGTGGCCGTGCCCGGGGCGCTCTACCTGCTGGCCTTGGCCGAAGCCGGCTTCGCCGCTGCCATGACCTTGGTGGTGGGCGCCTGCTGCGCCCGGGAGGTCGCCCGGGCCGCCAGGCCTCCCATCCTGACGGAACCGTAATGGGGCGCGGGCCTGCGGTGCGCTATGCTTGGGGCGGCACGAGGCGCTGCGCTGCGCGGAAGGGAAGGGCATGCCATGGACATACTGCTGGTGGAGGATGACAAGGCCATCGTCGCCACGTTGGGCGCCCTGCTGCGCGAGGAGGGCTACGAGGTCACCTGCGCCGCCACCCAGGACGGCGCCCTGGCTGCACTGGAGGCGACCCGCTTCGACCTGGCGCTGCTGGACGTGGGGCTGCCCCAGGGCAACGGATTCGCGGTGTGCGCCGCGGCGCGGGCGGCGGCGCCGGAGATGCCGGTCATCTTCCTGACCGCCTCCGACGACGAGTACTCCACGGTGGCGGGGCTGGACATGGGGGCGGTGGACTACATCGCCAAGCCCTTCCGCCCGCGCGAGCTGCTCTCGCGCATCCGCGCGGCCTTGCGCGCCAAGGCCGGCGCCGGGGCCCTGGCCCTGGGGGACGTGACGGTCGACCCCGCCACCGGCACCGTGCGCAAGGCCGGCGCGGAGCTGTTCCTGTCCGCCCTGGAGTACCGGCTGCTGCTGTTCTTCGCCCAGCGCAAGGGGCGCCTGGTCACCCGCGAGATGCTGCGCGACGCCATCTGGGACACGGCGGGGGAGTACGTGGCGGACAACTCCCTGAACGTCTACATCAAGCGCCTGCGGGAGAAGGTGGAGGACGACCCGGCTGACCCGCGGCTCATCGTGACCGCCCGGGGCCTCGGCTACCGGGTGGAGGGCTAGGCCGTGGCGGGGGCCCTCTCGGCCTTGGGCCGCAACCGCGCCTTCGCCTGGCAGCTGGGGGCGATGGCGGCTGCCGTGGCGCTGGCGGCGCTGGCGTGCGGCGGGCGGTGGGGCGCCGAGGCCGCCTGGGGGTGCGCGGCTGGCGGCGCCGTGGCGTGCCTGCTGTTCGCGGCGTTCTCGGTGCGGCGCTACGGCGAGGTTCGGCGCCTGGCTGCCCGGGTGGACGAGGTGGTGGAGCGCGGGCGGCGCTTGGATCTGGGGAGCTACCGCGAAGGCGACGTGGCGATGCTCGGCAACGAAGTGGCCAAGGTGGTGGCGCGGCTGGCGCGCACCACGCACCAGCTCGACCGGGAGAAGCGGCTCATGAGCGACTGGATGGCCGACGTGTCGCACCAGATCCGCACGCCGCTCACGGCGCTCTCGCTCACGGCGGACGCCATCGAGCGCACCGAGGACCCTGCGGCGCGCAAAGCCCTCGCCCGCCAGTTGGAGGCCATGGTGGACCAGCTGTCGTGGCTGGTGACGGCGCTGCTGCGCTTGGCGAAGCTCGATGCCGACGCGCTGCCGTTGGAGAAGGAGCCGGTGCCCCTGGAGGGGCTGCTCGCCGATGCGGTGGCGCCCCTGGCCGTGGCCCTCGACCTGCGCGGCGTCGCGTTGGAGGTGCGCTGCGAGCCGGGGGCGTCCTTCGTGGGCGACCGCCGCTGGACCGCCGAGGCCCTGGTCAACATCGCCAAGAACTGCATGGAGCACGCGCCGGCTGGCGGCACCCTGCGCCTGGAGGGGCGCGAGGACGCGCTGGCCTGCCGCATCGCGGTGTCCGACGACGGGCCGGGCATCGCTGCCGAGGACCTGCCCCATGTGTTCGATCGCTTCTATCGCGGCCGCAGGCCTGGCGCTGAGGCGGCTGCGCCAGGCGGCCCAGGGGCCACCGACGCGGACGACGCTGCCGAGGGCCCTGCTGGCACGCTGGCCGGCAACGGCCTAGCCGCCGCGCCGCCCAACGCCTTCAACGACGGGTTCGGCATCGGCCTCTCGCTGGCCCGGGGGCTGGTGAGCGCCCAGGGCGGCACCCTGCGCGCCTCCAACGACCCTGCCGGCGGCGCCCGCTTCGACATCACCTTCCCCAAGCTGGTGGTCTGACGCTGCGGTGCCTTCCGCATGGCCTCCTGCATCCGCCATGCAGGCCGCCCGCCGGTGCATCGGCTTCCGCGGCGCCTGGCCGCGCGCAGTCCCCCGCCAGCCCGCCAGCGACCGCGGTCGGTAGAATTACAGAACGGTAATATGCGCGCAAGGGCCCGGTAAGGCTGCTTCCCCATACTAAGGGGCAGAAGCGACCGACCGGAGAAGAAAGGCATGGACATGGACATCCTGACGGTCAGCCATCTCACGAAGGTGTACGGAGAGGGCGAGAACGCCACCGTGGCCCTGAACGACGTCTCGTTCTCCATCGCAGAAGGCGAGTTCGTCGCCATCGTGGGGTCATCGGGCTCGGGCAAGTCGACGCTGCTGCACCTCATGGGCGGCGTGGACCGGCCCACATCGGGCACGGTGCTGCTGAACGGCACCGATGTGTACAGCCGCAGCGACGAGGAGCTGGCGGTGTTCCGCCGCCGCGAGGTGGGGCTGGTCTACCAGTTCTACAACCTGGTGCCGGTGCTGAACACGGTGGAGAACATGACGCTGCCGGTGGCCCTCGATGGCCGCCCCGTGAACGAGGCGCGCTGCACGGCCCTGGTGGAGAAGCTGGGCCTGGCGGGGCTCGAGGCGCATCTGCCCAACCAGCTTTCCGGCGGGCAGCAGCAGCGGGTGGCCATCGGCCGTGCGCTCATGAACGGCCCGGCGGTTGTGCTGGCCGACGAGCCCACGGGCAACCTGGACACGCGCAACTCCGCCGAGATCATGGGGCTGCTCACCGAGTCGAACCGCACCTTGGGCCAGACGCTCGTGGTCATCACCCACGACGAGGCCATAGCGCTCTCGGCCGACCGCATCATAGCCATCGAGGACGGCTCGGTGGTGCGTGACGAGAGGATACGCCCATGAGCGCGATGACCCGTTTCACGCTGCGCTCGCTGGGCGCGAACCGCGTGCGCACGCTGGTCACCGTGGCGGGCGTGGCGCTGGCTGCAGCGCTGCTCACCGCGGTGCTGACCTCCTATACCAGCTTGGAGAACTTCCTGTACCGCGACGAGGTGCAGCGCAACGGCCTATGGACGGCCCAGGTGCGCGTGCCCGACGCCAACGATGCCCTGGCGGCGGCCGAGGCCGAGGACGTGACCGCCACGGCCCTGCTCACCGACGTGGGCTTCGTGGCCAACGACGAGAGAGCCCAGAAGCGCTATGGGCGCTATCTGCCGGTCATCGCCCTGGATGGCGATGTGGAGGCGCTGTGCGCCATCCGGCCGAGCGAGGGCCGGATGCCCGCGGCGGATGACGAGGTCATGCTGCCCGAAGGGTATCGCCATCTGTTGGCTGCCGATGCGGGCAGCGTGGCCGAAGGCGGCGACCCTGCGGCCGCGGAAGCACCTGCGGCAGGGGAAGGCGCGGCGGCCAGGCCCTTGGCTTTGGGCGATGCGGTGACGCTCGACCTGGGGCAGCGCGAAGTGTCCGTGGCGGGTGGAGGCTCGGCTGCGCCCAGCGCAGCGGCCAATGCCTTCTCCATGGGCGCGCCCACCCTGCAGGATGGCATGCGGCTCGACTCCGATACCGCCTTGGTCACGGCCGATTCGAGCGTCGATGGCAGCGCGGCCGAGCATCTGGTGGACGTGCAGCAGCGCAGCCTCACCGTGGTGGGCTTCTACGACCATGCGAACAATGCCACGGTGACCAGCTTCGGCACGGTGGCGCTCACGGGTCCCGACCCGCAGGCTGCCGGGACCACCGCCTTGTACATGGTGGTGGACGGCGTGGGGTCTGCCGACCAGATGGAAGAGCGCGTCGAGGCCCTGTTCCCCGGCGTTCCGAGCTATCTGCATGGCGACCTGCTGCGAGCCATGGGCATGCGCAGCGAGACGGGCATCTGGGATACGTTCTATGCCATGGTGTGCGTGCTGGCGGTGGTCATCGTGGTGGCATGCATATCGCTCATCTACAACGCCTTCGCCATCTCGGTGGCTGAGCGCACCCGGCAGTTCGGGCTGCTGGCCTCCATCGGCGCGTCGCAGCGTCAGATACGGCGCGCGGTGCTGCTCGAAGCGCTGGTGGTGGCCGCCATCGGCGTGCCGGTGGGCATCGGGCTGGGGCTGGGCGGTGCGGCGTTGGTGTTCGCGATGCTGGGCCCCTCGATCTCCCAGATGCTGGTGGGCAGCCCCGACTTCATGCTGTGCGTGAAGCCGTCGGCTGTGGCCTTCGCTGCAGGTCTGTCTTTGGTGACGGTGCTGGTGAGCGCGTGGATACCGGCGCGCCGCGCCTCGCGGGCCAGCGCGGTGGATGCCCTGCGCCGCGCAGCTGACGTGCGCATGCCACGCCGTGCCCGGCGGGCGGCCGCCAAGTCGTCGGCGGTGCGCCACCCATGGAAGCGCCGCAGCCTGAGCGGCCGCGTGTTCGGCTTGGGCGGCCAGATGGCCACCATCAATGCCAAGCGAGGATCGGCCCGTGGGCGCACGGCCTCGACGTCGCTCGCGTTGGCGGTGGTGCTGCTCATGACCGCTGGCTCGCTGACCACGCATCTCTCGGTGCTGGTGAACGTCACGGGCGTGCAATCGATTGACCACGACATAGAGGTGAACGGCTTTTCCAGCCTCAGCGACGGTGCTGCCGCGCTGGATGCCTCTCGCGCCATCTATGAGCGCATGGCAACGGTGGATGGCGTCGAGCCCCGGGGGTTCTCCGTGAGCGAGGGCATGCCCCTCATTGTGCCGGAAGCCATGGCGGGCAGCGCCTTCACCAGCGATGATTCGCACTCTGCCGGCAAAGTGGCATCGGGCTCCTACGGCGCCAGCGGCCTGGTGGTCGGCTTGGACGACGACGACTTCGCCGCCTATGCCGCCGCTGCTGGTGCCGATGCGGGCCTCTTCGCCGACCCGCAGGCCCCGCGGGCCATCGCCGTGGGCTCCATGTCCGCCAACAACGGCGAGAGCTACCTGTGCTTCGATACCTTCACGCGCCCTGGCACGGTCGAGGCCGTCACCGGCGGCACCTACGAGGGCGCACCGTTGCTCGGCATGGGCTCATACAGCGTCATGCAGCCTGACGGCAACCGTGATTTCCGCCTGCAGGGCATCGCGTCCAACGACCCGACGGGCGAGGGCGTGCCCTTCGACGAGCTGGCATTGACCATGGTGCCCGTCGAGGTGGCGGCGGTGACCGAGGAATGCCCGGCGCTGTACCCGAATGCCTATTCGCCTACGCTGGTGGTGCCGGCATCCATGATGGAACCGTGGGGCCTCATGGGGTCGTTCTCCTACGACCAGATAAGCTTCCGCGCTGCCTTCGATGCCGAGGACCACGAAGCGGCCACCGAGGCGCTTCAGGATGTGGCTGGCGAGATGGAAGACTCCCTGGGCAGCGTCGGCGAGAGCTACCTCAACGTGCAGGACCGCCGCGCGGCCATCGACAACATGAACGCCCTGGTCATGGTCGTCAACGTGTTCTGCCTGCTGTTCACGGTCATACTCACGCTCATCGCGCTGGCCAACGTGTTCAATACCATCACCAACGGCCTCATACTGCGGCGTCGCGAGTTCGCCGTCATGAAGTCGGCGGGCATGGGCAACCGCACGTTCCGCGCGATGATAGCTGCCGAGTGCGCCCGGTACTCGCTGCGCGGGCTCATACCAGGGCTGCTGGTTTCGCTGCTGGTGTCCTTCGCGCTGTATCAGGCGATGGCGGTCTCGGTGAAGGGCTTTGCCTTCACGATACCCTGGGGCTACATGGGGCTCTCGGTGGCCCTGGTGGCGGTGGCGCTGCTGCTGAGCGTGGCCTACGGGCTGCACCGCTGCAAGGCCAACAACGTGGTGGAGGCGCTGAGGGATATCGCCTGAGGGCGGGGCGGCTCTGGGGCTGGGCCCTCGGGCCTCGTCCGCGGCGTCCCCAGGGGCTGCAGGGGTGGCGCCGTCAGGGGTCGCAAGGTCAGTGCCGGTCAGGTGCCACAGGGACGGAGAAGGGGCCGCGTGGGCCCCTTCTCCGCTGCTGGTGCTCGGCGTTTCGCCGCTTGCGGGACCGGCCGACCGCGCTTGCGCCCGCGCCCGCAGGTCGTCTGCGCGGCCACGGTCGATCTGCGGGCCCCTAGAACCGGGCGAAGCGGGCCTGGCGCTGCTCGTAGAGCTCTGCGCCGCTCAGGGACCTCAGCTCGGCCAGAGCCTCGGCGACGTAGGCGCTCACGTGGCGGATGGCCGCCTCGGGGTTCTCGTGGGCTGGGCCCTCGCCCTCGGGCAGCACCGCGTCCACGATGCCCATGGCCAGCACGTCAGCGGCGTTCATGCGCATGGCCTCGGCCGCCTCGGGGGCGCGCTTGCCGTCCTTCCACAGGATGGAGGCGAAGCCCTCGGGGGAGAGCACCGAGTACACGGCGTTCTCCTGCATGGCCACGCGGTTGGCCAGGGCCAGGGCCAGGGCCCCGCCGCTGCCGCCCTCGCCGATGAGCACGCTCACGGCCGGCACGTGCAGCGACGCCATGGCCATCAGGCTCTCGGCGATGGCGTTGCCCTGGCCGCGCTCCTCGGCCTCGGTGCCGCAGAAGGCCCCCTGGGTGTCCACGATGCACACCACAGGCCGCTTGAACTTCTCGGCCTGGGCCATCAGGCGCACGGCCTTGCGGTAGCCTTCGGGCTGGGGGCAGCCGAAGTTGCGGCGGATGCGTTCGGTCAGGTCCGCCCCCTTCTCCTGGGCGATGACGGTGCAGGGAGCGCCGTCGACCCAGGCCACGCCAGCCACGATGGCGCCGTCGTCGGCGAAGGCCCGGTCGCCGTGGAGCTCGAAGAAGCCTTGGGCGAAGTCGTCCAGGTAGCGTTGGGCTGTGGGCCGATGCACGTTGCGGGCCCGCTGCACGCTCTCCCAGGCGCTGCCCGGTGCCCCGGTGGCGGCCACGCCGGAGCGCTTGAGCTGCCGCTGGGCGTGGCGCTCCAGGTCGCGCACGGGGTCGTTCGGCTTCACGAGGCGGCTCACCAGCGGGATCCTGGCGGCGAGGTCGAGCCGCCGCGCCCGGGCCGCCGCCGTGCCGCTCACGGTGACGGAGTTCACCGGCCCCGAGGCCACGGCTTGGGCTCCGAAGGGCCCGGCGCAGGCCGCGGGGGCGAGCTGGCCGGTGAGGGGGTCGCGCCCGTGGAGCGCGAGCAGGCGCCCCAGGGCCTCCCGCATCCGCGGGCGCTCCACGATGGCGTCGATGAGGCCGTGCTCCAGGGCGAACTCGGCGGTCTGGAAGCCCTCGGGCAGCTCCTGCTTGATGGTGTCGCGGATGACCCGCTGGCCGGCGAAGCCGATCATCGTGCCCGGCTCGCTCAGGATGATGTCCGCCTCGGTGGCGAAGGAGGCGGTCACGCCGCCGGTGGTGGGGTCGGTCAGCACGGCCACGTAGAGCAGGCCCGCGGCGTCGTGGCGCTCCACGGCGCAAGTGGTCTTCGCCATCTGCATGAGCGAGACCAGGCCCTCCTGCATGCGCGCCCCGCCCGAGGCGCAGAACAGCACCACGGGCAGCCGCTCGGCCGTGGCCCGGTCGAACAGCCGCGACACCTTCTCGCCCACCACAGCCCCCATGGAGCCCATGAGGAAGGCGGAGTCCATGAAGCCGCAGGCGCAGGGCAGGCCGCCGATGGCGCCCCGGCCGACGCGCACCGCCTCCTGCAGGCCGGAGCGCTCGCGCACGCTGGCCAGCTTCTCCCGGTAGCCCTCGAAGCCGAGCGGGTCGCCGTCGGGCATGACGGGGTCCCACTCCTCGAAGGAGCCCTCGTCCAGCACCGTGGCCACGCGCTCGTCGGAGGTCATGCGCAGCAGGGCGCCGCACTCCGGGCAGCGGTGGCCGTGCTCGGCGGTGGTGCCGGCGTCGAAGGTGAGGCGGCAGCGCGGGCAGGGGCGCCAGGCCTCGGGGCCGGCCGCC
>CANOCK010000008.1 GCA_947564525.1 uncultured bacterium
CCCCTTGGGGAATATGTGTTGAATGAGGCGCAGCAGGAGCGCGTCCTCGAAACCGTTGCTAAAATGTAACACTATCCTTCTCCCGGCGGTATCGAGCAGGGCTGCGGCCCGCGTGCGAGGGGGCCGTGCGGGAGCGGCTGCCGTGGCTGCGCCCGGCGGCCGATGCGGCAACGTCTGAGGCGAAACGATACCGGGAGGTCCTCTTGTCCATGGCTATCAAGCGCGCGTTCACCGTCTTCCTGTGCCTTGCGCTCTGCCTGCCCGTCGGGCTGGCGACGCCCCTGGCCGCCTACGCCGACGGCGAGGCTGTCGAGCGGGCCGAGGGTGCCCCGGTCGCCGACCCCGAGCCCGACGGCTCCATGCCCCCGATCGTGGCGGGCGACCTGTTCGCCGAAGGGGAGGACGCCCCCGACGACAGCGGCGAGGCCTCTGACGACGGCAGCGGGTTCGTCAACGCGGACATGCCCCTGGCCTCCATCGAGAACAGCTGGCGCTATTCCGAGGGCGAGCTGACGTTCACGGAGCGCGACTGGGGCGACGGCGGCATGCTGGCCCTGCGCTACGGCGGCAGCAACCTGCCCGAGGGCGCCCAGCGCTGGGGCATCGACGTGAGCGAGCACCAGAAGCGCATCGACTGGGATCGCGTGAAGGCCGCTGGCGTCGACTTCGCCATCATCCGCTGCGGCTACGGCGACGACGTGTCCTACCAGGACGACAGGCAGTGGAAGCGCAACGTGGCGGAGTGCGAGCGCCTGGGGATTCCCTACGGCGTGTACCTGTACTCCTATGCCTACAACGCCGAGATGGCTCGCAGCGAGGCCGACCACGCCCTGCGGCTGCTGGAGGGCCACGACCCCACCTACCCGGTGTACTACGACCTGGAGGACAACTCGGCCCTCGAGGAGGACGCTGACTTTGCCGAGCTGGCGAGCATCTTCTGCGGCACCTTGGCCGACGCGGGCTACAAGGTGGGGGTGTACGCCAACCTGAACTGGTGGAACAACCATCTGACCGATCCGGTGTTCGACCAGTGGGAGCGCTGGGTGGCCCAGTACAACACCACGTGCCACTACAAGGGCGAGTACCGCTTGTGGCAGGCGACCTCCAGCGGGTCCGTGGACGGCATCGAGGGCCGGGTGGACATCAACTACGAGTTCAACTGCTACCCCTGGGACGTCAACCACACCGACTGGTACGTGACCTGCGGGGCCTTCGACTACGTCTACGAGAACAAGCTCATGAGCGGCTACGCCGACGGCAACTTCGGCCCCTACGACTCGATCACCCGCGGCCAGGTGGCCACCGTGCTCCACAACATGGCGGGCAAGCCGAGCGTGTACTCGAGCAGCTTCTCCGACGTGGACTACTCCGCCTACTACGGCGACGCCATCCGCTGGGCTCGGGCCTATGGCGTGGTGAACGGCTACGGCAACAACACCTTCGTGCCGGACGCGTTGGTGACGCGCGAGGAGCTGTGCGCGATGCTGGCCAACTACGCGGGCCGCATCAAGGGTCTGAGCACCTTCACGAGCGGGGCGAAGGTGGACTCCAAGGCGGACGGACACGCGGTGTCCTCCTGGGCGCGGGGCTCGGTGGGCTGGTGCCTCGACAAGGGCATCATCTCGGGCATCGACGAGGGCGGCGTGGCCTACCTGCGGCCCCAGGACGGCGCCTGGCGCGCCTCCGTGGCCGCCATGGCCACCGTGCTGCATCGCGACCTGTAGCCGGCACGCGGGCGGTGCGCGGCAGTGGAAGGTCGCTTCCTCAAGATCGTCTTGGCAGCCTGCCCCCGGTTGGGGGCAGGCTCTTTCTCTTGGCGCCTGAAGGAGGCCCTGGAGGCCCAGGGCCACGGGGTGTTCCTGTTCTGCCCCTCGCTGCAGCCGTGGCTGTTCGAGGGCCAGCAGGTGCGCCGCGAGGGGCTGAGGCGCTTCCTGGAGGTCCAGGGGCCCGACCTGATGCTGTTCGGCGATGGCCTGCTCCCCGACGAGCCGGCCGAGCGGTGGGGCCTGCCCCTGGGGATCGCGTGGGAGGCCCCTGGGCCCTTGGCCGGCTGCGAGGGCCAGCTGCGCCAGGCGGGCTTCGCCTTCGCCCTGGCCGCGGGGCCGAGGGCGGCGGCCTTCCTCGAGGGCGAGGCCGTGGCTCAGAGGGTGGTCGAGTGCGCCGCCGTGCCCGACCGGGCCTATGGCGAGACGCCCCTGGCCAACGACATCGCCTTCGCCCCAGGCGTGCTGTGCCTCCAGGATGCCACGGAGGAGCGCGTGGCGAAGCTGCGGGAGCTCATGGCGCGGCCCCCCTTCGAGGGCCTCGCGCTGCGCTGCGCGGGGGAGGACTGGCCCCAGGAATGGGCGCTCGACGTGGCGTCGCCCTCGTCGGCGCAGGCCATCTACGCCTTCCGGTCGAGCGTGGCCTGCCTCGCCTTCGACGACGGCGCCCCGGTGGCCGACGGCCTGATGACGGACTTCGCCCGCGGGCTGATGGCGGCGGACGGCTGCCCCGTTCTCATGGCGGACGAGGCCGCTTGCGCGCCGGGCCTGCCCTTGGGAGAGGGATGCGAGGCGCCCGTCGCGGGCGCGGCCCTCGACGGGGAGCTGCAACGCGGGCTGGCGCGCCTGGTGGCGGCCCTGGAGGCCGAGGGCCATCGCCTCGGCAGCCCGTCGCGGCGGCGCGTGGCGACGGTGCTCGGCTACTTCGGCAAGGGCAACTTCGGCGACGAGTACATACTCCAGACCCTGGACGAGCGCCTGCGCGCCTGGCATGAGGGCTCGCTGGTGGTCGCGGTGAGCGAGGACCCGGCCCATACCCTGGGCCGACGGGGCATCTACGCCATCGGCCTGCGGGACAAGGCGGCCCTCGACCGGTCGCTCGCCTTCTCGGCGGTGGCGCTGGTGGTGGCCGGCCTGCTGTTCGACCAGGGGATCCGCTGGACCATGGGCAAGGCGGAGATCGCCTCGCCCCTGCGGTACTCCGACATCCCCGGCATAGCGGCCTTCTGCCTGCTCGCATCCATGAACGACGCCGACGTCGTCTTCTACGGCATAGGGGCGGGCCCCCTGGAGGTGCCCGACAGCCAGGCGCTGGTGCGCCTCATCGGGCGGACCGATGCCCTCTTCCTGGCGCGCGATGGCGCCACCGCCCAGCTCCTGAGGCAGTGCGGCATCGCGGAGGACCGGGCGCTCGCCAAGGCCGACACGGCGTTCCTCGGCGGCGCGCCCCATGACGACGGGGCGGTGGGCCGCTGGCTTGCCGACGCCGGCCTCGACCCCAGCTCCCAGCGGCTCGTCGCCGTGTCCTTGCGGGAGTACGAGAACCTTCCGCCGCGCTTCGAGCAGCGGGTCGCCCAGGCCCTCGATGCCGTGGCCGGCTCCCATCCGGAGGCGCGCTTCGCCTTCTGCGTGCTCGACCCGTCCGACAGGGCGCTCGCGGAACGCATCATGGCCAGCATGGCAGCGCGCGATGCGGCCCGCCTCTTTGACCCGGGGGATCGGCTCGACCGGCTGCGCGTCCTGCTGTCCCAGGCCAGCCTGGGGCTCTCCATGCGCTACCATTGCGCGCTCATCCTCAACAGCTGCGACGTCCCCTGCGTCGGGCTCGGCTACCTGCCGAAGGTGGAGTCCCTCTTCGAGGACATGGGTTGCGAGGGGCTCCTGCTGCCCATGGATGCGGGCCCCGAGGCCATGGAGGGCGCGCTGCGCAGCGTGCTCGACGACCGGGAGGCGTGGCGCCAGGTGGTCGCGGAGCGCGCGGCGGCCCTGCGCGAGCTCAGCCTGGAGGCGGAGCGCCTCTTGCGCGAGCGCATCGACCGCCGCGGCCCTGGGAAGGAGGGCCTGGTGCCCCAGGCCCTCTTCCTGCGCGCCTGCTCGGTCGCCGAAGGGGAGGACCAGGCCGAGCGCTCCTCCCTGGAGCGGCAGCGCGACGAGCAGCGGCGCCGGGCCGAGCGAGCCGAGCGCGAGCGGGACGAGCTGCTCGCCTCGCGCACCTTCCGCTTGGGGGATGCCCTGCTGCGCCTCCCGCGCGCGGCCCTGCGGGCCCTGCGGCCCGATCGTCCCTAGCCCCTGCTCAGCCCCGCTCGTCGGCGGCTTCGCCATCAGGCCCGGTGATGGCAGATGACGGCCGCTTCCTTGCTGCGAGCGGCCCTACATGCTATATTCCCAGGTAGGTAACGAATGGGAAACGAACGCGAAGGGAAGGGTGACGCAATGCAAGGCGTGCTGCGCAAAGGGGCCTCGGTGCTCGTCGCCGGCTTGATGGCCACGACGCTGTGGGCGGGGGCTAGCTATGGGAAGGTCGAGGCCGCCCAGGCAAGCGAGCTGCCCGACGTCATGCTGGGCGTGTTCACCAACAGCCAGAACGACTCGACGGACACGTTCTACATGTCCATGGACGGCCTCCACTTCGAGAAGATCAGCGAGGCGTTCGTCAACCGCTACCCCAACAACCCCAACGACGGCACGGCCGTGGGGTCGGGCACGCCGGCGAACCCGGTGAAGACCCCCAACGGCTGGGAGCGCACCTGGCCCCTCTACTCGTTCAGCTGCCCGAGCATCATCTACCATGACGGGTACTTCTGGATGCTCGCCAACGAGTCCAACGGCGGCGACGACGGCACGCTGCGGCTGGTCATCTCCAACTCCAAGGACCTCGTGCACTGGTGCGACCAGCGACAGGTGAAGGTGCCGGTGCCTGCCGGCTATCCGAGCAACGGCACGGGCAGCCGCTTCGACGCCGTGGCGGCCGACTGGGCCGTCGGGCCCGACGGCAACATCTACGTGGCCGTGAGCCTGGGGCGCTACGGCGCGTTCCATGGCGATGCGGAGAACGACCGCATGGCCCCCTACATGGTGAAGGTCACGAAGCTCGCCGGCAAGAACGATCCTGAGAACAACCCCATCGGCAACGACGACAGCTTCATCACCGTGAAGACCGAGCCTGCCGTGCGGATCAACCTGCCCGAGGCGGACGACAACCGCATCGACGGTTCGTGGTACTTCGAGGATGGCCGCGCCTACCTCTCCATCAAGAAGCATGGCGTAACGAACGAGATCTGGTCCATCGGCGACCTCGGCAGCGTCGGCAACGCCACCGCCTGGCACAAGGTGTGCTCCGATGTGATCACGGGCTACGAGGCTCCCTCCCTGACCAAGTTCAAGGGCCAGTACTTCATGTACACCGACGAGCTGGCCACCTGGACGCCGAACATCAACGAGCGCCCGGCCTACTACCGCACGGGCACCAACGTGCAGAGGTCCAGCTCGCTCTCCGGCGGTTGGACCGGGGCCAACCTGGTTCAGGCCTACACCGCCTCCGGGCAGAACATGACGGTCAGCAATCCGTACAACGACCTGGGCGACGGCCCGCGCCATGGCACGGTCATCACCGTGACCGACCCGGCGGCCAAGGCGGTCATCTGGAATCAGCGCGCCAAGGCGGGCTGGAAGGGCGACGCGCCTTCCTTCTGGGATGTGAGCGCGGGCGACTGGTTCAACGAGTCGGTGTCCTACGCTTCCAGCAACGGCCTGATCACCGGCTACGACAGCAGCACCTTCGGCCCCCACGACACGCTCAACCGAGCGCAGGCGGCGGTCATCCTCTGGCGCTACTTCGCCCCTGAGGAAGCGGCGAGCTACGATGCGTCCACCGCGGTGAACCGCACCGGCCTCCATGGCGTCGAGGATCGCATGTGGTACACCGGGGCGGCCAACTGGGCCGTCCGCACGGGCGTCATCAACGGCGTGGGCGGCGTCGACTTCGCCCCCTACGTCGGCATCGATCGCCAGATGCTGTGCACCATGATCGGCAACGCGGCCAAGATCCTGTGCAACGACAGCGTGGTGGGCGCCGACCCCTCGGCGATGAACCGCATGCCGGACGCGGGCAGCGTCGCCGGCTGGGCGACCGACTCGGTGGCATGGGCCATCAACAAGGGTGTCATCAGCGGGGTGAACGTCAACGGCGCGCGCATGATCGCCCCGAACGACCAGGTGCCGCGGTGCCAGATGGCCGCGGTCATGATGAACTCCATCCAGAAGGGCACGCTGCACCGCTAGGCCGCCCAGCGCGCCTTCGGGGCTCGTGGCCCAAGGGGCCCTCCGCTCGGGCAGCTTCCCGCTGCTCGGGGGAGGGCCCCTTCTATCGTCGGTGGGCGTGTTATGGTAAAGTGCGCGAGTCGGGGAAGGGGTGAGAGGTGACGGCCAAGGCGAAGGACGGAGGCGCCCTGCGTTCCAGGGCGTTGCCCCTAGGGATGTGCTCGGTGGCCCTGGGGCTCGTGCTCGCAGCGTCGTACCTGGGCCGTGCGGCGATCGAGCGCCCTGGCGAGGTGACGGCGCTGGGCTTCTTGGGCACGGCGCTGGTCATCGCCCTTTGCTGCGCCGCCCTGCTCGCGCTCTTCCTGTCCAGGGGCTTCCTCCGCTGGGGAGCGGCCCTCGCCGACTTCTCCTTTGCCCTGCGGGCCCGCAACGTCGTGGCGCTCACGGCAGCCATGCTGCTGCTCTGGGCCCCGGTGATGCTGCTCATGGCGCCCTTCCACATCGGCCCGGACACCATCGCCCAGCTCCTGTGGTGGGAGGGCTATCCCGTCTTCGACCCCTCCTCGCGCGCCTTCCTGCCTGACGCTGCCATGAGCGACCATCATCCGGTGCTCGTCACGGTGGTCTACGGCCTGTGCTACGACCTCGGCACCCTGTTGCTCGGCACTCCCGAGCGCGCCTTCCGCGCCTTCTGCGCCCTCCAGTCCGCCGCTATGGCGGCCACGTTCTCCTACGCCTGCTGCTGGTTGCGGGAGCGGGGTGCTCCTCCCATGCTCTGCCTGGGCGCCTTCCTGTTCTGGGCCTGCCTGCCGATCTTCCCCATGATGATGCAGGAGGTGGTCAAGGACATGCTGTCCATGCCCGTCTTCGTGCTCTGGGCCATGGCCTTCGCCGACTGCTTCTGGAAGGTCAGGGAGCGGGCGCCGCTCTCGCGGGGCTTCTCGGCGTACCTGGCGGCCCTCACTCTCCTCGGTGCGCTGACGCGCAAGACACTGCTCTACATAACCGTGCCCTCGCTCCTGGCCCTCGCGGCCCTTGCCGCCTGGGCGTGGTGGAAGGAGAGGCGGAAGGGCGCCGCGGCGAGGGACGCGTCGGCAGCGAGGCGCCTGCTGGCCATCGCGGCGGTCCCTGCCGTCATCATGCTGGTCGTCCTGCCCAAGGTGGTGTTCCCTCTCGCCTCGGTCGCCCCGGGCGGCCCGCAGGAGATGCTCGCGGTGCCGATTCAGCAGGTGTCGGCGGTGGTGGCGGAGCACGGCGAGGAGCTCTCCGAGGAGGACCGGGCGATCATCGGCCGCGTGCTCCCCTACGACGAGCTCGCCGGCGCCTACTCCCCGAGCCTCGCCGACCCGGTGAAGGACCTCTGGAAGCGGGATTCCAACGGCGCGGACCGCGCTGCCTTCCTGATGGAGTGGCTGCGGCTCGGCCTGCGCTACCCGGGCGACTACTTGCAGTCGGTGGCGTACCTGAACAACTTCTGGCTGACGGGGGCCTGCGTCGTCGGGCCGCCGGTGGTGGTGTGGGGCTGGGAGGATCGCGGCGGCTCCGACCTCTTCCCGGCCTATGGGAGCGGGTACCGCACGGAAGGCCAGCAGCAGCTCGTCGACGGGGTGATAGAGGGGCTTTGGGGCCACGGGCCGCTGCCGATGCGGCTGCTCTTGGACACGGCCACTTACGTGCTGTGGGTGCCGGCCTTCTCCCTGGCCCTGCTGCTGCTGAGGGGTCGGCGCAACTGGCCGGTGGCCGTGCCGCTGCTCCTCTCCATGGCCGTCGCCTTCGTGGCCCCGGCCTTCCAGGCCCGCTACGTCCTCAACCTCGTCTTCCTCGCCCCTTTGCTGCTAGCGCTGTCCTACCTTTGGCTGCGCCCAGCAGGCGAGGGGGATGGCGCCGAGGGCGCGGGCTCGGGGTGTCAGGCGGCGGGGCGCCCGTCGCCTGAGGATGCGGAGCCGCCCTTGCCTGCGGAGGCCTGACGGCCTTCGAGGACCTTGCGCTGCACGAGGCGCGGCACCCAGCAGAGGGCCTTGCCGATCCGATGCTCCCAGGCGCCTTCCAAGGCGTCGTGGCACTCGCGCCAGAACCGAGCGTCCTCCTGGGCGCGACGGGCCTCCTCGCGGGCCTGGGCCAGGGCCGCCGCCCCGTCCATCTCGGCGAAGTCGCGCAAGGTCCGCTCCTCTTCCCGCTCGGCCGCCGCAGCCTTGTAGCGCCGGAACAGGTACTCCTCGGGGGAGCCGTCGAGCACGGCGTTGAGGTTGTCGAAGAGGTTGGCGTCATAGAAGTACTCCCGCTCATGGCCGACCAGGTCGAGCTCGGCCAGCCCCCGTTCCTTCAGCACGGCGAACACCTCGTCAAAGGGCTTGCAGCCGTTGAGGGTCTCGAGGTTGGCGAGGCAGCCCAGCCCCGCCCAGTTGACGAAGCTGCGCCGCACGGCGTCGTAGACGCCCTCCTGCAGGAGGAAGGCGCGCAGGGCCTTGAAGGCGGCGAGGAAGTCGAGGGCGTGCGGGTCCTTGGTCGCCATGGCCGAGTCCTGGCGCGACACGCGGTAGTTCGAGAGGCGCCGGTCTATGGCGCTCATGCGCTTTGCCCGGATGAAGGCCGGGCAGGACAGCATCAGGTCCTCGGTGCGGAGGATGTCCTCTTGGAGGCGCAGGCCGTTCTCCAGCAGGAAGTCGCGCCGGAAGAGCTTGTTCCAGGGCCAGTTGTGGAAGCTCTGGAACACGTAGTCTGGGTTGTCCCTCCAGGTGAACGTCTCGTCGCCTCCCTGGGTCTGGAAGCGGTAGAGCTGCAGCGCGCCGACGGGGGGATGGACGAGCCGCTCGTGGTTGTTGTCGAAGTACCATACGTCCCAGACCACGATGTCCGACGCCGTGGCCTCCGCCTGGGCGCAGGCGAGCTCCAGCAGGTCCGGCTCGATGAAGTCGTCGGCGTCCACGAAGAGCACGTACTTGCCTTGGGCGAGGTCGAGCCCGCGGTTGCGCGCGCGGCCGGGCCCCTGGTTGTCCTGGCGCTCGAAGCGGCAGCGCTCATGGCCTGCGGCATGCTCGCGGGCCACGGCGAGGGACTGATCGGACGACCCGTCGTCGATGCAGATGAGCTCCCATTCCGGATAGGTCTGGGCGACGATGCTGTCGATGCAGCGGCCGACGTAGCGCTCGCAGTTGTGCAACGGCACGATGACGCTCGCGAGGGGCAGGTCGCCGGCGTGGACAGGAGGGGTGGAGGGCTGCTCGGCCATGGTCACTCGATTCCCAGGTAGTTCATCCAGTAGTCAGTGGAGGTGATCTCGTCGCGCACGTCGCGATAGGCCTGCTCCACCTCGTCCTTGCGCCGCTTGTAGTCCTTCAGGGCGCGCTTGTAGCGCTTCCAAACCTCCTTGAAGCGGGCGCGGTCGCGCGTGCGCACGACGCCCTTGCGGTTGAAGGCGTCGATGGAGAGCAGCTGCTCGGCGCCGCGGATGGTCCCGGCCGGGTAGAGCCACCCCTCGTTCGGGATGGTGGGCATCCCGCCGCCATGGGGCTTCGGCGCGAGCGGCCCCCTCTGGCCGTTGAACGAGGCGAAGTCGACCAGGCGATCGCTCAGGGAGCGCGGCGAGTCCTCGTAGATGGTCACGCGATCCAGGTCGAGGGGCCCCACCTCGCCTTCCAGCTCCTCGAAGCCCTTGAGCTTCTCGGCCTGGCGGTTCTTCTCCATGAACTTGGCCTCGGCGCGCCCGCGCTCCATGATGAACGCCGGCCCCTTCAGGAAGTCCTCCAGGCCCTCGACGGCCAGGAGCGCGTTGTCGTAGTTGAACTTCTTCAGCTCGATCTGCACGCCCTCCTTGAGCTGGCGGAGGAGGTGCTCGCTCGAGCTCATGCCGGTCACGGCGTTGGCGATGAGGGTGTTGCGCGTGGTCTGGTAGCGCTCGACGGCGGCGTTGTAGCGGATGTGGAAGCTCACGTGCCACACGCAGATGCCGTTCATGGTCATGATCTTGGGATGGCACCGGCAGCCGTACTCGGTGTCGTCACTGCGCACGAACAGGGGCAGCGGCAGCCCTTCGCGCCGGATGGTCTCCACGGGGATGCAGCAGTACCACCAGGCGGCGTAGGCGTCGGGTTTGCGGCACTCGTAGTCCTCGTTGATGACGACGTCCTTCAGCAGGCTCATGCGCAGCGGGGGCTTGAGGGGCATGAAGTGCCCCATGTCGTCGATGAACCCGATGTCCTCCCACTGGTTGTCGGGGATGTCGTAGTCGAGCATGGCCCCGCTGACGAAGGCCTCCGCGTACTCGTCGTTGAGGAGGGTCAGGAGGGTGTAGGTGCGCTTGATGCTCTCAGGGGAGACGGAGACGTCGTCGTCCATCAGCAGCACGTGGGTGGCGACGGGCTCTTGGCGCATGGCCTCGATCATCCCACGTGCGAAGCCGCCCGAGCCGCCCACGTTGTCGTTGGGGTGGATGCGCACCCGGTCGGACTGCAGCTCCTCGACGTCGAGGGTCCGGCCGTTGTCCACGACGTGCATGGTGAAGTGGCTGCCGATGGGGTCCTCCGAGCCCAGGATGGCCTCCTTCACCAGGGCGATGTTGGGGATGACGAACTCCTCCTTCTTGAAGGTGGTGGTGGCCAACGCGAGCTCCACCGGGCGGATGCGCTCCTCGGCCACCTCGGTGCGGTAGCAGGAGCGGCGCAGGTGCAGCTCGCCCTCGGTGGTCAGGGTGAAGGCGAGCAGCTCGTCGGGGCAGTCCGGGTAGGCGACGTCGATCGCGACCCATTCGTCGCTGGCGGGCAGCTGCCGGACCGTGCCCTCGATCGGGATGGGCTCGAGGGCGAAGGCGTCGGCGCGGGTGAGCTGCAGCGTGGCGGCCGCCCCCTTCACCTCTAGATGGAGCCAGACGTTGTCGACGCTCGCGTAGGTGCGCCACTTCTTGTTCGAGAACGCGTTGAAGTAGGTGGCGAAGTCGTAGGTGCCAGCGCCGTAGAGCCTGATGGCCCCCTCCCCGTCAGGGGAGAACGGGCCGCTCGCGCGGCAGTAGAGCAGAGGCGCCTTCGCCGCGCGCTCGCTGTCGTCGACGATGATGTTGGCTAGCTTGTAGGTGGTCATGGGGAGCCTTCCGTCGTTGGTGGGCAGGGTCATTGGTTCTCGTAGGCCTCGCAGACCTCCTGGGCGTCGCCGATCATCTTGAAGCGGCTCTTCTCGATCCACAGGGCGCGGTTGCACAGGCGCTTGATCTGGGAGATGTCATGGGACACGATGAGCACCGTCGTGCCGCTGGCGATCATGGTCTGGATGCGCCTTTCGCACTTCTGCTGGAAGAGGAAGTCGCCGACCGAGAGCACCTCGTCGACGATGAGCAGGTCGGGATCGGTCACCGTGGCGATGGCGAAGGCGATGCGGGCCACCATGCCCGACGAGTAGTTCTTGAGCGGCATCTCCATGAAGTCGTGCAGCTCGGCGAAGTCGATGATCTCGTCGATGTGCTCGTCGAGGAACCGGCGCGAGAAGCCGAGAAGCGCCCCGTTGAGGTAGATGTTCTCCCGGGCGGTGAGCTCCATGTCGAAGCCGGCTCCCAGCTCGATGAGGGGCGAGATGGTGCCATGGACCGTGCAGGTGCCCTTAGAGGGCTCCAGCACGCCGGCGATGACCTTGAGCAGGGTCGACTTGCCCGACCCGTTCGTGCCGACGAGCCCGAACACGTCGCCTCTGTCCACGGTGAAGCTCACGTCGTCCACGGCGACGAACTCCTTGAACATGAGCTCGCGCCGGGCGATCTTGATGAAGTACTCCTTGAGGCTTTGCACCTTCTCGTTGGCGATGTTGAAGATGACCGACACGTCGTTGACGATGACGATGGGCTCGCTGGCGGGATGCCCAGCCATGGCTTGGGGTTCGTTGGTCATGGACGCATCTCCCTAGATGTAGAGGATGAACTTCTTCTCGAGCTTCTTGAACGTGAAGAGCCCGACGGCGAAGGTGATGACGGCGAAGACGGTGCACAGCCCCAGCTCGACGAGGAGGCCCGCGTCGGTGGGCAGCGGTATGCCTGTGACCATCTGCCGGAAGGCGGAGACGAAGTGGTACATGGGATTGAACTGGATGAGCGTGTACACCCAGGCGATGCCGTTGTTGGCAAGGGCATCGTAGGGCCAGAAGATGGGGGTGAAGTAGAACCAGACGGTCATGAGCACGCCCCAGAGGTGGATGACGTCGCGGAAGAACACCGACAGGGCCGAAACGAGGTAGGCGACGCCGAGGGTGAACACCGCCAAGAGGGCGATGAGCACCGGCACCAGCACCACCTTCCAGCTGGGCAGCATGCCGAAGAACACGAGCACGATGACCACGGCGATGAGCGAGAAGCCGAAGTTCACGATGGCGAAGATGACCTTCTCGGTGGGGAAGACGATCTTGCTCACGTGGATCTTCTTGATGAGGGGAGCCGCCTCGATGATGGAGGCGAGGGCGCCGTTGGTGCCGTCCTGGAAGATGGCGAATATGGTCTGGCCGAGGATCAGGTAGATGGCGAAGGGGTACATGTCGAACTGGAAGCGGAAGATGTTGCTGAAGATCAGGACCATGACGACCATCATGAGCAGCGGATTCAGCATGCTCCAGACGACGCCGAGCACCGAGCGCCGGTAGCGCAGCTTGAACTCTTTGGAGACGAGGTTGTACAGGAGGTACAAGCTGTTCTTGTTGCCGCCGGTGCGGCTGCTCCGTGCGGCTTTCGCTTCTTGCGGCATCGGTTCTCCTGGGCCAGTTAGGACAGGGTTGGGCGCTGGGGCCACGATGCCCATTCTATCATTGCCGAACAGGGGCGGGGCGAGCGGCGCGCTTCCCCGGGTCATGCGGCGCCGGTGCGCCGACCGTAGCTCCTCAGGAACCTCAGGAGGAACCGCGCCGTGTAGGCGGGCCCGGCGTTGCGCAGGGAGTACAGGCCCTCGGCCACGAGGCTCCGCAGGTACGAGGCGCTGCTGATCGGCGGGCAGGGCAGGCCCCGCAGCTCCGCGAACATCCGCTTGCAGCCGGGGGACACCTCCGGGTCGGCGAAGACCAGGTCCGCGTCCATGCGCTCGAACATGGCCGTGGCGGCGGCCTGCACCTCCGGCTGGTCGATGCCCACCTCCTCGATGACGCCGCTCAGGTAGGTGAACCCGCGGCTGTTGTGGGCGCGCCAGATGCCCTCGTCGTCGACGGAGAGGCGCTCTAGCTCGTCGGCCATGTCGTTCCAGCGCTCGAAGGGCAGCAGCGGGTTGCGGCGGGCGAAGTCCGCTGCCTTCTGCGCCGTCTCCTCGCGATAGCAGTAGTAGGCCTCGTCCAGGTAGGCGATGCGGTCCGTCTGGCAGAGCGTCTCGATGAGGAAGGGGTTGTCCGCCCAGCCCGCGCCCGGGAACTCCCGGAAGCGGATGCCGCGCTCATCGAGGAAGGCCTTGCGGTAGAGCGCTGACCATATGGAGGGGTGATGGCTGAGCAAGTGCGCCGCCTCGGCGATGGCGAAGGGCTGGCGGCCGGGGCGCACGCGGCGCCGGTAGCTGCAGTTGACCTTGCGCTGACGAGGGGTGTCGGGGTCCAGGATGCGCCAGTAGGCGGACTTCACGACGTCGACGGGCTGGCCGAGGGAGGCGGCGAAGGCCAGCAGGTCCTCGAACATGCGGGGCTCCAGCCAGTCGTCGGGCTCCAGGATGGCGACCCACTCCCCGTGGGCCTCGGCCAGGCCGCGGTTGCAGGTGGCGCCGTAGCCCTGGTTCTGCTTGTCGACGACCACCAGCCGGCCGTCCTCGCTCGCGTGGCGCTCGACGATGGCGAGGGAGCCGTCGGTGGACCCGTCGTTGAGGCAGATGACCTCCAGGTCGCCGTGGGTCTGCTCGCGGACGCTGCGGAGCGCCTGGTCGAGGTAGGGCTCCGCGTTGTAGATGGGGATGATGACGGATACGAGGTCGCCTGTGGTCATGGTGGGTGCCGTTTCGGTCGGGGCGGGCTGGCTGCTGCCGATTATAGCCAACCGGAGGGGTTGTTTGGGAGGGGCCCGGTGCGAGGGCCCATGGCCGCCCTTTCGTTGCGCTAGAATGTCTAGCGGAATCCGGGCCTAAAGAGAGGGCATGCCCATGTGGTCGACATTCGCGCTTGGCGTGGCGCTGGGGGCGCTGTTCTTGTACTTGCCAGGATGCATGGCTCTGCGAGGGCTGGGGATGCCGTTGGTGGCGTCCGTCGGGTGCGCTCCGTTCCTCGCGCTCTTGGCTTACGGCGCGTTGGCCATGGGCCTTGAGCTGGTCGGGATTCCTGCGAGCTGGGGCTCCTTGTTCGCTCCGGTGGTCGGGCTGTCCGTTGCCATAACGGGTGGCGCGTGGCTGTGGCGGCGCCGGTGCGGCCATAGGGGCAGGGCGGGAGCCGGCGTGGCCCTGGGCCATCCGCAACCCAAGGTCGACTGGGCCGCTGTGGCGCTCTACCTGGTCGTGGGGATGGCCTTGGGGTGCGCGGTGTTCCTTGGCTCCCTTGGAAGCCCCGACGCCAGCGTCCAGGAGTACGACAACGTCCATCATCTCGGCTCGATCCGGGGCTTCCTGGAGACGGGCCGCTGGTCGTCGCTGTCGGTGTCGCTCTATCCCACCGAGGCCGATGGCGCCTTCGCCCCCTGGCCGAGCGCGAGCTTCTACCCTTCGGCTTGGCATTGCCTGGCAGCCATGATGGCCGAGGCGGCCAAGGCGGAAGTGGCCGTGGCCCTCAACGCATCGCTGTTCCTGCTCTCCTTCGTCGTCTTCCCCCTGTCGATGCTGATGCTCTTGCGGATGCTGTTCCCGAGCCGGCCCCTCGTGGCCTTGCTCGGCAGCTGCTGCGTCTTGGTGCTGCCCTCCTTCCCCTGGGCCTTCCTGACCTTCGGCCCGCTCTATCCCAACCTCGCCTCGTATGCGGCGATGCCGGCGGTAGCGGCGTGCTTCCTGGGCGCCTTCGCCCCCGACGTGCCCCGCCTTGGCCGGATCGCCTGGGCCGCCCTGTTCGCCTTGGGACTGGCTTCCTTGGCGTTGCTGCAGCCCAATGCCGTGTTCAGCGTAGGGGTGCTGCTCTTGCCGTTCTGCATCATGCGCTCGGCTCAGGCCGAGCGCTTCCTCAGGGTTCCGGATCGGTGGCGCCCCTGGGCTCGGGTGGCGCTCGGCGTCGCCTTCGCGGCAGTGGCCTTGGGGCTTTGGACGGCGCTGTACATGGCTCCCTTCATGCAGGGGGTCGTCACCCATGCCTGGGGGTCGTTCACCGGGCTGTTCCAGGCCCTCGCCAACGTGGCGCTCCTGGCGTTCCCCCGCTCTCCCGCCCTTCCCTTGTCGGCAGCCTTGGTGGCCTTGGGGGCGGCTTGGACCCTCTGGCATCGGCGCTACCTCTGGCTGAGCGCCTCTTACCTCGTCGTCTGCCTGATGTATGTCGTGTGCGCCCGGGTGGACGGCCCGCTGCGCTTCTTCCTCACGGGGTTCTGGTACACCGATGTCTACCGCATCACGGCCATGGCGGCGGTCTTCGCGGTGCCGCTGCTGGCCCTGGGCCTCTATAGCGCCGCTCGGGGGCTCGGACGGCTCATGGAGGCCGCGTCGCGGCTGACGGGCGGGAGCGGCCCCTCGGGGCGCTGGGCCCCCCTCGTGGCCGGAGCGGCGTTCCTGGCCCTCGCCTGCTTCCCGAGCTTCAACGTCACGGGCTACGGGCAGGTCACCACGGCTACGGGGGAGGTGACGGGCCTTCTGCGCCGCGCCTACGTCGAGCCGACGTCGCAGTCCTACGACGAGGGAGAGCAAGCCTTCGTCGAGGAGGCCATGGCCCTTCTGCCCGAGGGGGCCGTGGTCGCGAACGACCCCAACGATGGGTCGGCCTTCGCCTACGGCCTCGACGGCCTCAACGTCATGTACCGCTACCTGAGCGGCTATGGGGGCTCCGGGGAGTCGTCGGCGAGCCGGGCCATCCGCGAGCGGCTGGACGACGTGGGCACCGACGAGGAGGTGCGCGAAGCCCTGCGCCAGACCGGGGTGCGCTACGTGCTGCTGCTCGACCAGGGCCCCGACCAGGCGAGCCAGCCCCATCTGTGGACCTACCGGCCCGAGCAGTGGCCGGGCCTCAACGGCATCGGCGACGGCACGCCGGGCTTCGAGAAGGTGCTCTCCCGCGGCGACATGCGCCTGTACCGCGTCACAGCTTTGGACGAGGAGGGGTAAGGCCAGTCCCTTGCCCGATCACGCTGCTTGCGGGGCGCCGTCGCCCTCGAGGTCGGCGGGCAGCTGCACCTCCACGGCTCGATGCCAGGTGCGCTCGTCTTCGGGAGGCAGCTGGCGCCAGTCGCCGTAAAGGGCTTCCAGGCAGCGCTCCCACTGGGCCATGACCGGGTAGGGCTGCCCTTCGAAGGGCAGCTCGCCGAAGGGGAGCACGTCGTCGATGGCGTAGCGGGGCGGCTCGGCGAGGTACTGCAGGCAGGTGACCACCTCCCCCTCGTCGTCGGCGAACCGGGCGGCCAGGGCTGAGAGCGGGGCGGTGAACCAGCGCTCGGGCAGCCGGCGTAGGGCCTGGGCGGCCAGGCAGCCGATGCGCTGTCGAGCGGTGCGGGGATGCTCCAGTGGAGCGAACCGCAGCAGGTACAGCCGAGAGCGCCAACGGCAGGCGCGGCAGGCCCGCTGGAACGTAGCGCCGTCGGCCACGGTGTCGTAGGGGAAGATGTCGATGGAGAACCCCTGGTGCATGGGCCGTCCCTCGAGCCCTTCCCCCACATAGCGCGTGCCGTTCATGCGCACCTTGGCGAAGGGGACCAGGGAAGCGGGGTCGGTGGCGGGGGTTTGCAGGAAGAACCGAGGGGAGAGCGCCGAGGGGGCGATGGCGCAGAAGCGGTCGTAGTCGGCTCGCAGCATGCCGAGGTCCACGTCATCGTCCCAGGGGATGAACCCTTGGTGGCGGGCGGCGCCGAGGAGGGTGCCCGCATCGAGGAAGTAGCCGATGCCATGCTCCTCGCATACCCGGCGCACCTCTTGGAGGATGTGCAGCTCCACGCGCTGGATGTCACGAATGGTGGGCTCCATGGCTGGCTCCCTTCGGTGGGTTGCTTCTGAGGTAGGGCAGGGCGAAGGCCGTCCGCAGGGCCGCGAGCACCGCTTCGGTGAGGTCGCGCAGCACGGCGATGCACGCGATGGTGAAGCTGCCGAAGGCCAGCAGCCCGAAGAGGCCTGCCACGTGGAAGGCGGCGGCGATCACCGACGAGGTGGTGAGCAGCCGCACGCGTCCCACGGCGGCCAGCACCGGGTAGCCCAGCAGGATGGCGACGTAGGAGAAGAACAGCACCGGGGCGGTGTAGGCGATGACGTAGGAGCCCGGCAGGTAGGCCTCCCCGCCGATGATGCCCATCACCATCGGGCTGAGGGCCGCGTAGGCGATGGAGCCGACCAGGGCCACGGCGCTGCCGAGCAGCAGCAGCCGCCAGGCCAGGGCGAAGTCGCGGCGCTTGACCATGTGGGGGTAGAGGCTGTTGGCAATGGGGCTGTAGAGGGCCTGGATGGCCGAGACGGCCATCATGGCGATGGACCAGTAGGACACCTGGGCCTCGTCGGCCACGTAGATGCCGATCAGGAGCGTGGTGAGCGAGGAGAACAGGGTGGTGGAGGCCGAGGAGACGAAGAAGACCGTGGAGTCCCGGAAGCTCTGGGCCAGCTGCCCCAGCGGCACGGCTACGAGGCGCACCTTGCGGACGAAGAGCACGTCGTGCCACGACCAGACGACGGCGATGAGGGTGGCCAGCCCCTCGAAGGCTGGCACGAGCAGCAGCTGCTCCGGTCCGTGGACGAACAGGAAGATGCAGGCCACGGCCACCGCTTGCGAGCCCACGTAGCGCTGGGTGATCACCTTCATGTCCTCTTGCCCCTGGAAGACGTAGTCGGGCAAGAGGGAGGTGAGGCAGGCGCCTGCGTAGGCGATGGCCACGTAGGCGGGATTGGCGGCCAGGATCGGGACGAGGGGCGTCACGACGGCCATCACTGCGGCGCCGCCAGCGCACAAAGCCAGGCGCAGGTAGACGATGCAGCTGGTCACGCGGTTGGTGCGGACGGCGTCATGGACGCTCTCGGCGATGGCCTTGATGCCGTAGGACTCGAAGCCGTAGTTGAGGAACGCCTGCATGAACGTCATGGCGGCGATGACGTAGGCGCGCACCGCGTAGACGTCGGGGCCGAGCACGCGGGTGAGGTAGGGCACCGTGATGAAGGGGAACAGGTACTGCGCTATCTGGAGCAGGTACTGGTGCGCCATGTTCTTGGCGAACCGACGCCGGCCGAGCTGGCGGTCGTCGGCGCCTTGGGCTTGTTCCTGGTCGGTCATGGGCCTCGGTTCCCTTGGGCGGTCGCGCGGGCAAGGGGCGCGTCCTCTATAATGCAATGAGCGGATCACCCTATTGTATCTGTGGACGGACGAGGCGGACGAAAAATCAGCGAAATGGGATGGCAGGCCGAAGGCAGCGGCGCCCCAGGCGCCGAGCGAGCGGGAGCGGGGCGGCTGGCGCTCGAAGGCGCCCAGGGGGCCCAAGGCCCGAAGGGCGGGCCTGGAGCCTGCGGGCCTCGGGGGGCGAGCGGCGCCATGCAGCCGCCGCGCTTCTCGGTGGTCGTGCCCGTCTACGACGCCGCGGCGTTCCTGGGGCCGTGCCTGGCCTCCCTCGACGCCCAGGGTTGTCGGGACTTCGAGGCCATCCTCGTCGACGACGGCTCCACCGACGGCTCGGGCGCGGCTTGCGACGCTTGGGCTGCCGACCGGGCGGAGGCCGTGGTGCTCCACCAGGCCAACCAGGGGCAGCTACTGGCGCGTCGCGCGGGCATCGCTCGGGCCCGCGGGGACTACCTGGTGTTCCTCGACGCCGACGACGCCCTGCGCCCCGACGCCCTGGAGCGCATCGCGGCGGCCATCGAGGGCACTGGCGCCGACATCGTGGCGTTCGGGCATTGTCGAGGCCCCGAGCCGGCCTATGGGCGAAGCGAGTCCCTGGGGCCAGGCATCGAGCCGGGCGTGCTCTACGAGGGCGGGGCCTTCGGGGCGGTGCGCGAGGCCGTGGCCTCGGGGCTGTTCAACAGCCTGGCCACCAAGGCGGTGCGCCGCGCCCTGGCCGACCCGGGCGACTACGCCCGCTGGACGGGGCTTCGCCATGGCGAGGACCTGTTCCAGCTCATCCCCTTCGTGGACGCTGCCCGGTCATTCTTCGCCCTGGACGAGGCGCTCTACTTCTACCGGGAGAACCCAGCCAGCTCCACGGCGGCCTTCCGCCCCTCTCAAGTGGACGACCTGGAGGTGGTGTGCGCACGGCTCGACGAGCACGCGCGGCGCTGGGGTGGTCGCTGCCCGGCCGAGGCTCGGGCGATGGCCTGCCGCCATGGGCGCTGGCTGCTGGCGGGCGTGGCGGCGGCCCCCGCATCCTTCGCGGAGAAGGCCGAGTCGCTGGAGCGCGTGCGCGGCTTGGTGGCGCGCCACGGGGGCGCCGTCGACGAGGTCCTGGGCAGCTTGCGCCCCGATGCGGCGGTGCCCCTGCGGCTGCTGATGGCGGGGCGCTTCCGGGCGGCGCTGGCTTGCGCGGCGGTCATCGACGGGCTGTACCGGGCCGTGCGGCGCGCCCGAGGACGCCAGGGCCGTTGAGCAGGCGGGTTGGAAGGAGCTGGCAATGACGACGAAGCGCGTGCTGGTATGGGGCCTGTCGAGCCGCCGGGCCGGCACCGAGATGGTCATCAGCAACTATGCGCGGGCCGCCGAGGGGGTGGCCTTCGACTTCCTGTGCTACGAGGAGCCGACGAGCTTCGCCGACCTCTTCGCCGAGGGCACGGGCAACCGCGCCTTCACCATACCGGTGAAGATACGCCAGCCCGTCGCCTACGCTCGGGCCCTGCGGCGCTTCATGGCCGAGCATGGGAGCGGCTACGACGCCCTGTGGTTCAACGCCGGGGACGTGTCGAACATAGACCCCCTCGTCTGGGCTGAGCGCTGCGGCATCCCCTGCCGGATCGCCCACATGCACAGCGCCTCCATGCCGCCCGTGGCGGTGACCCAGGTGTTCTCGCGCTTGAACTGGGGAAGGTTCCAGCGCCTGGTGACCGAGCGCTGGGCCTGCTCCGAGGCGGCAGGGCGTTTCTTCTACGGCGACGCGCCCTTCCAGGTGATCCCGAACGCGGTGGACGCCGCGGCGGTGGCGTTCTCGGAAGAGGGGCGCCAGCGGGCGAGGGAGCGCCATGGGCTGGCGAATGCCCGCGTGATAGGGCATGTGGGGCGCCTCTCGCCGGAGAAGAACCAGGCGCATCTGGTGGCCTTGCTGCCCGAGTTGCTGCAAGCGCGGCCGGAGACGCGGCTTCTGCTGGTGGGGGAGGGGCCGCTGGCTGGCGAGCTGGCCGAGCAGGCTCGGGCCCTGGGGGTGGAGGAGGCCGTCGTCTTCGCCGGGAGCCAGGACGACGTGGCTGGCTGCCTGTCGGCCATGGACGCGTTCGCCTTTCCCTCGCGCTTCGAGGGGCTGAGCCTGGCGCTGTTGGAGGCACAGTTCAACGGGCTGCCCTGCGTGGTCTCCGAGGGGGTGGGCGCCGAGTCTCTCGTAGCGTCGAGCTGTTCGCAGGTGCCCTTGGCCGACCAGCGGGGGTGGGCGCGGGCCTTGGGTGCTGCCGAGCGCGGGCCTCGCCTCGACCTGAGGCCCGAGGCAGCCCGTTACGACCTGGGCCGGGTGCGCGCCCAGGCGGCGCGGCTGTTCGCGGACCTCCTGGCCGAAGGCTAGGGGCGCGTCATGGATGTCGTCTACGTCGTCTTCGACCAGCTGCCCACCAGCCGCGACGGAGGGCTGGTGGCCACCTACGCGAGCTTCGTCCGAGAGTTCGCCGGCGAGCTGGAGGTGAAGCTGGTGAGCGCCTTCGGCTGCGAGCCCACCGACATCGACGCCTTCGAGGGCCTGGAGGTCATAGAGCTCACCTCGGTGCGCATCGATAACCGCTTCCCCGAGGCCCTGGGGCACCTGCGGGCCGGGCGCCTGGGGCGGTTTGCCTACGCCCTGCGCAGCGGGCTGCTCTTCTTCCTGCTGCGCCCGCTCTTGCGGCGGCGCAGCCGCCGGCTGCTCGCGGGGAAGCCGGTCATCGCCTCGTCGCCGGCGGCGGCGATGTTCCTGGACGCGCGGGTGCGCTTCGTGCTGGAGGTGCACTCGAGCTACGAGTTCTTCTGGGGCGACAACCCCACCGGGCGCCTGCAGACGGCGCTCATGGCGCCGCCGCAGCTCACGCTGTTCCGCAACGCCTCGGACGCGCGCCGGGCCGAGGGGCGCTTCCGAGCCGGCTACCTCTACAACGGCTTCGACGACCGCGGGCTGCCCCCGCTGCCGGCCGAGCCGGCGCCGAAGCCGCCGCGGGCCCTGTTCGTGGGGCGGCTCGTGGAGTCGAAGGACCCGGCCATGCTGCTGCGCTGCGCGGCGCTCGCGGCTGAGCGCGTGCCGGGCTTCGCGCTGGACGTCTACGGGGACGGCCCGCTGCGCGGCGCGTTGGAGCGGCAGATCGTCCATATGGGGCTTCAGGACGTGGTGAGCCTCAAGGGGTTCACGGCGGACAAGGCGGTCTACCGCGACTACGCGGTGCTGTGGCTCACCTCCACCAACGAGGGGTTCGGCCTGGTGATCATCGAAGCGGCGGCCAACGGCGTGCCCACGGTGTCCACCGAATGGGGCCCAGCGGTGCATGAGGTCATCGCCGACGGGCAGACGGGGCATGTGGTGCGCACCGACGAGGAGCTGGTGGAGCGCACGGCCGAGCTGCTGGGAGACCCCAAGGCCCTGGCGGCCTTCTCGCGCCGGGCCCGGGAGCGCTTCGAGGGGCGCTTCACCGCCGAGCGCCACAAGCGCGCCTGGGAAGAGGTGCTGTCGAGGGAGTTCGGCCTGCTCCTCGGAGCTGGCGGGGGCGACGGGGGCTCGCAGGGCGAGCCGACATGATGGGCCGTGCCGCGCAGGGCCTGCGCACGGGCGGTCCTGCGCAGCGGGCATGCTCGCGCGCCGCAGGCGCAGCAGCGCGCAGCCGCTCTGGAGCTACCAGCGGGCCCCGCCTGTCGCCTTCGAGAGGGCCCGGTAGGCACGCAGGGCAGGGCCGAGCAGGTGGGCGCGGGCCAGGAGGTGGGCCATGCAAGCAGGCCCCATGGTCGGATGCTCCCGGGCATAGGCCAGGCCGAGGAACGGGCTGCTCCGATGGAGCGGGAATCGCTCGTCCAATTCACGACCGATGCGGGCCAAGGCCGCAGCCGCCTCGCTACGCGGCAGGTCCAGCAACATGAGGGGCGCCGACACGCCCAGGTGGACGAAGGCCGCCGTGTCGAGCAGGGCCAGGTAGCCCGGCGCCGCCTTCGCGACCCTCTCCCGCAAGAGGCCCCAAGCTGCGAAGAGGCCGTCCAGCTCCTCGGCATCGAGGTGCCCCATGGCCGAGCCGTCCTCCACCTGGTAGCGGTAGAGCGGCTCGGCGACGAAGGCCATGGAGCGCGTGTGGGGGTACAGGGCCAGCAGGAACAGCGCGTCTTCCATTATGCGCGGCGGCGCGTCCAGGACGAGCCGGTGCTCCAGCAGCTCGGCGCGGTAGAGCTTGTTCCACAGCGCCGTGTTCACCGAGGCGAGCCAGCCGCACTCGGGCCCGAGGGGGCGCACGCCGTTGCCGAAGGAGGCCATCTCCGTCGTGGCGCTGCCGTCGGGCATCACGCGCTCGTAGGCGCCCGCCACGATGTCGGCCCCCGTCTCCTCGGCTCGGGCGAGCAGTCGCGCCCCCATGGAGGAGGCCGGCACGTCGCCGGCATCGCAGAAGCCCACGTAGCGGCCGCGAGCCTCGCGCAGCCCCGCCTCGCGGGCGAGGAAGGCGCCACGGTTGCCGGTGGCCACCACGCGCACGCGGTCGTCGCGGGCGGCCCACTCCTCGAGCATCGCGCGGCTGCCGTCGGTGGAGCCGTCGTCCACGGCGACGACCTCGATGGCACCCAGCGTCTGGCCGCAGAGCGCCTGGAGGGTGCGCTCGAGGCTGGCCTCGGCGTTGTAGACGGGCACGATGACGCTTATGAGGGGCTTCTGGTCCATGGAAGGGGCGCTTCTGTTGTACTATAGGGCGGTTCGGTTCCCGAACAGTCTAGCAAGCTGCCGCATCGAAGGTCTATGGAATACAGGGTTCTCGCCATAATCCCCGCCTACAACGAGGAGGAGAACATCGTCTCGACGGTGGAGGACCTGCGCGCCCACGCTCCCGAGGTGGACTACGTGGTGATCAACGACGGCTCTCGCGACCGCACGGCGGCCATCTGCCGCGAGCGGGGCTACCGCCTCATCTCGCTGCCCGTGAACCTGGGGCTGGCCGGCGGCTTCCAGACGGGCATGAAGTACGCGATGCGCCATGGCTACGACTTCGCCATCCAGTTCGACGCCGACGGCCAGCACTCGGCCGCCTACGTGGTGCCCATGGTGGAGCACGCCCTCGCCACTGGCTCCAACATCGTCATCGGGTCGCGGTTCTGCGCCCAGAAGAAGCCGGTGTCGGCTCGCATGGCCGGCTCCATGCTCATCTCCGCCATGACGCGGCTCACCACGGGCCAGCGTATCCAGGATCCGACCTCGGGCATGCGCCTGTTCGACCGCACCATGATCCCGCACTTCGCCTCCCAGCCCGACTTCAGCCCCGAGCCCGACACCATCGCCCTTGCCCTGCGCAGCGGCGCGAAGGTGTCCGAGATCCAGGTGGAGATGCGCGACCGGACGGCAGGGGAGAGCTACCTGAGCTTCAGCCGCTCGGTGGCCTACATGCTGCGGGTGTGCATCTCCATGCTGTTCGTGCAGTGGTTCCGGAAGAAGGTGCGCTGATGTCCTCCACGCTCTCGGTGTTCCTGATGGCCGGGGCCGTGCTGGCGCTGGCCTTCGTGCTGGCGAAGATCCGCAAGGGCCAAGTGCAGACGGCCGACGCCGTGTTCTGGTTCCTCTTCGCGGCGGCGCTGGTGGTGCTGGCCGTCTTTCCCTCCATCGCCTTCTGGTGCGCTGGTGCCCTTGGCATCGAATCGCCGGCGAACTTCATCTTCCTGTGCGTGGTGGCCATCCTGTTCGCGAAGGTGCTGCTCCAATCCGTGGAGATCGCGCGCCTCAAGGAGCGCCTCTCCCAGCTCACCCAGGAGGTGGCTCTGGCCGATTCCGAGGTCGAGCGGCCATCCTGAGCCCCCTTCGGGCCTTGGCTGCCCGATGGCCCTTCGAAGGCTCTGACCTGCGGCGCCCTCCCGCCCTGGCGCTTCCTCCGCCTGCCTTCGGGCTTGCATTGTTCAAATTCTTTGGTATAGCATTGAAAAATGAACACTTGAGGGGAGGAATGCGCGGTGAGGGAGTCGGACTTCGACGTGCTGGTGGCGGTGCAGGCGGCCCCATCGGCTTCCCAGCGAGCCCTGGCCGAGGCCGCGGGCCGCTCCCTTGGTGCTGTCAACGGTGCCTTGAGGCGGCTGCGGGAGCAGGGCTGGGTGGAGGATGGCCGCATCAGCGTCACGGGCCTTCGCGCCCTCGAGCCCTATCGGGTCCGCAACGCCGTCATCCTCGCGGCGGGGCTCTCCTCGCGGCTGGCCCCCATTTCCTATGAGAAGCCCAAGGGGCTGCTGAAGGTGCGGGGGGAGGTGCTCATCGAGCGGCAGATACGCCAGCTCAAGGAGGCGGGCGTCGACGACGTGACCCTGGTGGTGGGGTACAAGAAGGAGCAGTTCTTCTACCTGGAGGACCTCTACGGCGTCCGCATCGTGGTGAACGAGGTCTATGCGGAGCGCAACAACCACTCCTCCCTCATGGCCGTCGTCGAGCGCCTTGGCAACACCTACGTCTGCTCCTCGGACGACTACTTCGCCATCAACCCCTTCAGCGCCTACGAGTGGAAGGCGTTCTACGCCGCCCAGTACGCGGCGGGCGAGACGGAGGAGTGGTGCATGGGCACCGGCCCGGGCCGCCGCATCACCAGCGTGACGGTGGGCGGCGCCGACAGCTGGTACATGCTCGGCCATGCGTACTTCGACCAGGCGTTCTCCCGGCGGTTCTCCGAGGTGCTGCGGGAGGAGTACGACCGCCCCGAGACCAAGGGGAAGCTCTGGGAGAGCCTCTACGTCGACCACATAGGCGAGCTGGACATGGTGATGAGGCCCTACGAGGAGGGTGCGATCAGGGAGTTCGACACCCTCGACGAGCTGCGGGAGTTCGACGACGACTTCCTGGAGAACGTCGACTCGGACATCTTCGACAACATAGCCTCGGTCCTCGGGTGCCGCAGGGACGAGATACGTGACGTCTACCCGCTCAAGCAGGGGCTCACCAACCTCTCATGCCACTTCGCCGTGGGCGAGGGGGAGTACGTGTACCGGCACCCCGGCGTGGGAACCGAGGAGCTCATCGACCGGGGCAGCGAGGCGGCGGCCCAGGCGGTCGCCAAGGAGCTGGGGCTCGACCGCACCTTCATCTTCGAGGACGAGGGGAGCGGCTGGAAGCTGTCGCGCTTCATCCGCGGCTGCAGGACGCTCGACGCCGACGACGACGAGCAGCTGGGGCGCGCCATGGCCATGGCGCGGAAGCTGCACGGGGCCGGCGTCGAGGTGGGCAACGCCTTCGACTTCTACGAGGAGAGCCGGCGCTACGAGGGCCTGCTCGGTGGCCGTAGCTCCATCGACATCCCCGGCTACCACGCCATGGCCGAGGGCGTGGACCGGCTGCACCGCCACGTCGAGGCGGACGGCGGCGCGCCGTGCCTATCGCACAACGACTTCTTCCCGCTGAACCTCCTCATCGACCCCCAGGACAGCATGCACCTCATCGACTGGGAGTACGCCGGCATGTCCGACCCGGCGAGCGACTTCGGCACCTTCGTGGTGTGCGCCCAGCTCGCGGAAGGGCGCGCCCTCGACGCGCTTCGCATGTACCTGGGCCAGGACCCGTCTCCCGAGGAGCTGCGGCACCACCTCGCCTTCGTGGCCCTCGCCGGATGGTGCTGGTACCTGTGGTCGCTCTACAAGGAGAGCTGCGGCGAGTCGGTGGGCGAGTGGCTGCACGTCTACTACCGCTACGCGAAGGACTACCTGGCCAAGGCCCTGGCGCTCTACGAGGGGGGCGCCGAGGCGTTGGACGGGGGATGGAAGGGGAAGAGCCGATGAGGTACGGGCTGACGAGCGGCATACTCTGGGGGCTGGACACCGTCATACTGGGAATCGCCCTCTCCATGGTGCCCTTCATCGGCACGGCAGAGGCGGTGGCCTTCGCGGCCATCGCGAGCTCGTTTTTGCATGACGCGTTCTGCGCTGCGTGGCTGTTCCTCTACATGGCGGTGCGCGGGCGCCTGGGCGACACGCTGGCGGCCCTCAAGACGCGCAGCGGCAAGGTGGTGGTGCTGGGCGCACTGCTGGGCGGCCCCATCGGCATGACGGGCTACGTGGTGGCCATCAACAACATCGGCGCGGCCTACACGGCCATCATATCGGCGTTCTACCCGGCCTTCGGGGCGTTCCTGGCCTTCGTGGTGCTGAAGGAGCGCATGGACGCCAAGCACTTCGCGGCGCTGGTCGTGGCGCTGCTGGGCGTCATGGCCATGGGGTGGATGTCGGCCGATGGCGAGGCCGGCGGCAACGCGGCGCTGGGCCTGGCGGGCGCCGCCGTCTGCGTGGTCGGTTGGGGCTCCGAGGCGGTGCTGTGCGGCTGGGGCATGCGCGACGACGCGGTGGACAACGAGACGGCGCTGCAGATACGCGAGACCACCTCGGCCCTGGCGTACGCGGTCGCGGTCCTGCCCGCCTTCGGCGCGTGGGCGTTCACCGCGGAGGCCATCCCGAGCCTGGCCACCGGCGTGGTGGGCATGGCTGGCCTGGCGGGGGCGGTGTCGTACCTGTTCTACTACAAGGCCATAGCGACCATCGGCGCGGCGCGCGGCATGGCGCTGAACATAAGCTACTCGGTGTGGGCGGTGCTGTTCGGCGCGCTGCTCCTGGGCGCCGTCCCCACCGTGCCCGAGGCCGTGTGCTGCCTGGTCATCCTCGGGGGCACGGTGCTGGCTGCCGCTGACTGGGGCGAGCTGTTCGGCCGGGGCCGCACGGATGGTGCGAAGGCGCCGGAAAAGCGCTAAAGTGGGCGTGGATGTTTCCGCAGGGCGGCCCGGGAGGGCCGCTGGAGGGCGACGGCGGAGGAGCAGCATGAGCCAAGAGGCGCCCGTGGCACCGGAGGCCTCGCCTGGCGGCGAGGGCCTGGCCAAGCGCAAGAACCTGAGGCAGGTCGCCGGCTTCCTGGCCGTGGGCCTGTTCAACACCGTGCTCAACTACGCCGTCTACTGCGCGGTCATCGCGCTGGGCGGCCACTACCTGGCGGCCAGCGTCACCGGCTGGGTGGTCAGCGTCTTCTCGGCGTGGCTGCTCCAGTACTTCTTCGTGTTCCGCGAGGGCGGCGCCGACAGCCCCCAGCCCTGGTGGCAGGCCCTCGTCAAGACCTACCTGTCCTACGGCTTCACCGGCTTCGTCCTGGCCAACCTGCTGCTGGTGCTGATGCTCGACGTCGCCCACGTGGAGGTGGTGCTGGAGCCGCTGTTCGCCATGGGCAGCTTCTTCGTCTTCGGCAGCCCGCGGGAGATGGCCGAGTACCTGGCGCCGCTGGCCGTCATGGTCGTCAACCTGCCCATCAACTTCCTGCTCAACAAGTTCTGGGCCTACCGCGAGAAGGGCTCGAAGGGCTGACCTGGCCTGATGGCCGTCCGAGCCGTCGAGGGCCCCGGCTGCTCGCGGCGATCCCTCCTCGGCGGCGCCTGCGGAAGGCCCCTGGGCTGTCAGTTCGGTAACGGGCGCGGCCTCGCGGGCGGCGGCGGCCGGAGAAGCGGATAGACTGGGCTCATCGGAACTGCGGTGGCCGAGGCGGCGCAGCCAGAGGGCGCGCCGGGAGCGTAGCGGGCCACCTGGAGGGAAGGGGAAGACCATGACCGAGAGCATCGCCGGGAAGCTGGCGCCCTACGGCATAGACTGGGCCGACGCGGTGGACCGCTTCGACGGCAACACGGACCTCTACAAGCGCATGGCGCTGAAGTACGAAGGCGACGAGCATCTGGTGTCGCTCGTGGCGGCCATGGACGTGAAGGACTACGACGAGGCCTACAAGCAGGCCCATGCGCTGAAGGGCGTGGCGGGCAACCTCTCCTTCGCCAAGCTCTACGAGGTCGCCGCCGTCGTCAGCGACGCGCTGAAGGCTGGCGAGCCCGAGGCGGCGGCCGAGCGCATGGGCGCGCTCGAGGCGGCCCATGAGAAGGTGCTCGAGGGCCTGGAGGTCCTGCGCGGGGCCTAGGGTCGGCGCAACGGCTGCCCGTCGGCAGCCTTGAGTTGGGGAGAAGGCTCCCTGGAGCGCCTGAGGACGTTCCAGGGAGCCTTCTTGCGGCTGCGGCCGAGTGCGCCTGGCCGCAGCGGGACTGGGGACGGCGGGACGCGCTGCCCGGCCTGGGGCCGCTTTCTCCCTCCGGCCCTGGCGGAAGCGACGCGGCTGGCCCCTTCCTGGAGGGCGCGGCTGCCCGATCGCCCGGGCTAGCCCGCCCTCTGCACGTCCCAGGCGATGAAGGCCCAGGTGGTCACCCGCGGCTCGCGCAGCCGCAGGGGCCCTTGGGAGCCGCCGCGCCCGTCGGGCCGGCCGGCCTCGGGGTTGGCCACCAGGTTGTCGGGCAGCCAGGCGCGCAGGTTGCCCAGGGCCCGGGCCATCTCGGCGGCGCCCACCATGGTGCCGCAGGTGTCCACCACCATCCGCTCCAGCTTGTCCCAGGCGGCTTCCTCCGAGGCGAACGTGTCCAGCCGCTCGCTGGCTATGTAGCGCACTTCGGGCTCGTAGCCGCGGTTGCTCAGGATCATGAAGGCGTAGAGGTGGTCTCGCCCGAGGAACGGCTGGAGCCCGATGGCCGAAAGGATGCGCGCGTCGGTGCGGGGCGAGGAGCCCGTGGGCAGCGTGAGGCAGCACCGACGCCTCGCCGCCGTGGCCAGGCGCTCCAGGGATTCGCCCAGGTCCGCGGTGGCAATGGAGCGCGACGCCAGGGCCACGTCGACGGAATCCGGCCCCACGCCATGGGCATCCCAGTCGTCGGACCAGCTCATGAGCTCGCAGCTCACGTCGGCGAGGCCCAGGCGCTCGCAGTCCTCCTGCACGCGGTCGAGCATGCCGCGCGAGAAGTCCGCCGCTATGACGCGGTGGCCCATGCTGCCAAGGGGGATGGCCAGCGCCCCGGTGCCGCAGCCCATGTCGAGCACGCTCTCGCCTGGCCGCACGCCGGCGTACTCCAGGAACGCCTCGACGTAGGGAGTGGGGGAGTCGGCCTGCTTGTAGGTCTTCGAGCGCTCGTCCCAGTGCTCGGCGCTGTCGGCTGCGCGCCGGGCCCTTTGCAGCTCGACCCACTCCGCGTTCCAGTCGGTGGTGGTCAGCTTGGGGATGAAGGGGCTGTCGGCTTCCATGGGCCCGCCTTTCGTCGTGTTCGTTGCGTTGAGGCGCGCGGGCGCGCCCAGGACCCATTGTGCCACCATCTATACTGTCCCAGAACCCATTGTTGACGGTCCGTTGCCCTCCCCGCAACGGCAGAAGCGAGGAAGCCCATGCAAGTCGAGCTGCTCTACCACACCCCCGACCCCGAGCGCGCCATCGCCACCGCGGCGCGGCTGTGCTACGCGCCGGTGGGCGCCAAAGAGCTCATGGAGACCATGCCGCCCGAGCGGGTGGCCAGCGTGCTGACCACCATCATGAGGAGCGGCCACTTCTCAACCCTGGAGCATGCCAGCTACACCTTCGCCGTGGACGGCGTGAGCCGCGCGCTCACCCACCAGCTGGTGCGCCATCGCCTGGCCAGCTTCAACCAGCAGTCCCAGCGCTACGTGAGGTTCGGGGCCGACCTGGAGGTGGTCAAGCCCGAGACCATCCTGGAGAGCGACGAGGCCAACGCGGTGTTCGACGGCGTCGTCGAGGCGACCAAGGCAGCCTATGCCGAGCTGCTGGACCTGGGCATCCCGGCTGAGGACGCCCGCTATGTGCTGCCCAACGCCGCCGAGACCAAGATCGTCGTCACCATGAACGTGCGCGAGCTGCTGCACTTCTTCGAGGTGCGCTGCTGCAACCGTGCCCAGTGGGAGATCCGCGAGCTGGCCCATCGCATGCTGGAGCTGGTGAGGCCCACGGCTCCCTTCGTCTTCGCCGATGCGGGCGCCGGCTGCGTGCGCGGCGCGTGCCCCGAGGGCAAGATGAGCTGCGGCGCCCCCTTCCCGCGCGTCACCCGCGACTAGCTGCTGGCCGGGCGCGGGG
>CANOCK010000009.1 GCA_947564525.1 uncultured bacterium
GCGGAACAGCTCGAACACCTTGAGGTAGCGCCCGTGGCGCTCCTCGCAGGCGGCGTAGGCGTCGATGATCTGCTCCGGACCGAAGCCCTCGGCTACCTTGCGCTCCCAAGCGGCGAGGCAGTCCCGCTTGAAGGCGAGCGACTTGACCGGTTTGATGGACATGGCGCACAGCCGCTCGAAGGCCTCCGTGAACTCGCCTTTCCGATACGCTGCGAAGCCATCGTCCCCACTCTTCGCCTCCGCACTTCCGTCGGGGGGACAAGAGGGGGTTCTTTATCGGATGAGTGATTTATAGGGGCGAGTTCTCCAGATGTGGCTTTTCCAGATACGGGTTTTCCCGTTCTGGCACAGACCTGGGAGCTTTCAGGGTCGATGGGTTTCTCCTGCGGCTCGGCCTCCACGTTGGCGGGAGGCTCGCGCGTGAACTCCGAGAGGATTGCGAAGCCCTCCGTTTTGAGCTCTGTGGCCACCTGGGCGTGCATGGCGGGGTCGTCGAGGGTGATCCAGGTGGCCTCCTCCGCCTTGAGGAAGCGGCCGTTCTCGCTGCGCTTGCGGGTGCGGATGATGTAGCCCGAGGATTCCAGCTCCTTTATCCCGGCGGACACGGCGTCCGCGCCGTCCCTCACAAGCGAGGCGAAGCCCTTGACGGCGAACACCCACTCGGGTTGTTCTCAAGGGAGCGTATCTGGCAGCAGATCCCCTTGGCCTTCGCCGAGAGGCCGTGGTCGAAGAATATGGTGTTCTCGACGAAGGTGAAGGAGCCCTTGCCCCTGTGGATGACGTTGCCCATCACGCACCGCCCCGTCTGTCGCGGCGCGCCTCGGCTTGCTCAAGCAGCTCAAGGGCGCGCACGATGCGGCCCTCGCGTCTCTGGTGGCGCTCGGCTTGAAGAAGCGGGCGATGCTCCTCTTCGGAATCTTGAACTGCTCGATTTGGTTGGGCTTCTCCTCCTCCATGATGGAGCGCACGAGGGCGGAAGTGAGGGCGCCTTCTTTGGAGTAGCGTGCGTTCTTGTGTGAGTCAGACTGAGTCATGGGGACGGTTCTCCTGACTCTCCGAAGCGGCGTGCGAGTCAAGAGAATCGTCCCATGACTCACATGACTCGCTAACCCGACCATCAGCTACCTGACGAGGCGATGACCGTTTCCTGACCTTGAAGCTCTCAGGCCCGTGCATCAGGTTAGCCGGCAATATGCTCACAGGGAACGAGCGAACGAAGGCGGGAAGGCGATCGGGTCGATCGAGCAACCCTCGAGCCAAACCCTTCGTACGGCGAAAGGGGCACCCCATGTCAAGCTTTGGTCACGGAACCTTAGGCAACCCGTCGACGGATTCAGCCTTAGGCGGCGGATCGTCGGCAGCCCAGGCAGGCTGCGCCAAGCTTACGCCGGTTGACATCATCGGCAGAGTGGCCTCGGTGCTCTCCATCATCATGTACGTCTCCTATGTGACCCAGATCGCGAACAACCTCGATGGTCATCCGGGCAGCCCGTGGCAACCGCTAGCGGCCTTCTTCAACTGCGTCATGTGGACCCTCTACGGGTTCCTGAAGCCCAAGAAGGACTGGCCGATCATCATCGCGAATGTGCCGGGCATCTTTCTCGGCGCAGCCGCGTTCATCACGGCGCTGGTCCACTGAGGGTGGCGCGTACTGCGAAGGTCGGCACGGGAATGGGTCAGCGCATCAGTCAGCGCGGGAGGCGGTTCTCTTGGCTTAATTCGAAGTGACGCTTGAGTCAAGAGAGCCGTCCCCATGACTCACAGAGCAGTCCCCGCGACTCAGTCCCCATGCCTCGCCCAAATGAGTCAAGAGAACCGTCCCCTTGACTCACGAAGCGATGATTGGGTCAAGAGAACCGTCCCCATGACTCAGTCCCCATGACTCATCCCCATGACTCACCCATGACTCGCCGTGACTCAGGCCACGTCTTCTGCCCGGGCTCGATCGACACGCTTCTGCTCGATGGTCGGAATGCGGACGGTCATCAGATACAGGAGGAAGACGGCCACGCACCCCAGGATCGCCCACACCAGCGGCTTCTGGACGACCAGTGCGCTGATGCCCATCATGGCGTACGAGACGCCGACTATCCGGATCTTCGTGGGAAGCGGAATGCCCCCGGCTTGCTTGAACGCGGCGACGTAGCGCTGGTACACCTTCGTGGAGCACAGCCATGCGTGCGTGCGAGGGGAGGATCTCGCGAAGAGGAACGCGGCAAGCAGCAGGAACGGAGTGGTGGGGAGCACCGGGACGAAGACCCCTATGCAGCCCGCCACGAACGAAGCCCATGCGCCTGCGAGCTGCAAGGACCTTGCCAACCTTCTCATGTGGCCTCCCTTTGCCCGTTCCTGAAATCCTTCATCGCGGCGCGGCTTTCGGCATGGTGCGACCATGCTCAGCCCAAACAGCGCCGCAGGGCATTTTACCGGACGGCGACCGAGCCGGCGGATGCGGCCGGCTATTCCGGCTCGCCCCACGGGCCTTGGGCGTGGCAGCCTCAGGGAAGCGGGCCAAGGAACCGTCCCCTTGACTCGCTTCCTTGAGGCGCCCCTTGGCTCGCTTCGGCCCTCCCTTGGCTCTGGCTCACAGGAGGCTAAGGGCTATCGCCGCCGCGAGCACGACCACGCCCAGGGCGATCACGGCCCAGTCGGCGCCGGTCATGGGGTAGCGCTTGTAGCCGCTCTCGCGCGTGCGCAGGTTGAAGCCGCGTACCTCGGCGGCGATGGCCGAGCTGTTCGTCTTGCGCACCGAGCTTATCAGCAGCGGCACGCACAGCGGCACCATCAAACGAATCTTGCGCACCATGCCGCCCTGGTCGAACTCAACGCCGCGAGCCGTCTGCGCCTCCATGATCCCCCTCATGTCGTTCATGAACACCGGGATGAAATGCACGGTGGACGCGAATGTGAACGCATAGCGGTAAGGCACGTGCAGCACCTTCACGAAGGAGTTCGACAGGTCGGTCATCTTCGTCACATAGAACGTCAGGAACAGGGGAATGGCCGCAGCCTCGAGCCTTATCACCGTGACGACAGCCGCCAGGATCGAATCGCTGCCGATGTACCCCCACGGCAACTCCACCAGCAAATCGCCCTTCGGCGTCGTCAGCAACAGCAGCACGGCCAACACCAGCGAAAAAGCAAGCACCGCCCTCATCAGCCCCAAGGTCTGGCGCATCATCGAGCATGATGCCGCCAACGCCAGCCCCAAGGCCAGCATCAGGCACAGGAACACCAGGTTGCCCGTACAGAAGCAGGCGATGGCGAACATGATCGCAAACGCGATCTTCGTGACGGGGTTCAACCTGTGCAGGAAGGAGTTCCCCGGCACGTATTCCAGGAATCCGTCCATCTAGCGCTCCTTTCGCTCGCTGCCCTGGAAGGGCACATCGTCAAGGGCATCCTTCTCGCTAGCGGCCATGGCGGCAGCGCCGCCGGCTGCGACATCCTCGATGGCAGCCTGCATCTCGGCGAGCGTGTTCGCCGTGGCCACCGATGTGCCGGCAAAGCGCGGTTCCATGACAGGAAGCAGCAGAGACACATCCACCATCTGCGGCGGCACCAGATCAGCCTCATCCAAGGTCTTCCGGTTGCGCAGCACGTCGAAGGTAGGGCCTTGATCCACCACGCGCCCGTCGGTCATGACCACCACGCGCTCGGCGAAGTCGGCCACCACCTCCATGTCGTGGCACACCATGATTACGGTGGTGCCTGCACGGTGCAGCTGCGAGATGATGCCCATCACCTTCACGCATTCGCAGAAGTCGAGCCCCGTGGTGGGCTCGTCAAGCACGACGACAGGGGGAGCCAGCACCACGATGGATGCCAAGGCCAGCAGCTGCCGCGTGCCCCGGTTCAGCAGGAACGGGTCGGCATCCCCGTCGAAGCGGAACTCCTCGATGATCTGGTCTACCCGACGCCGAGCCTCGTCGTCAAGGCGTCCCACCGCCTGGAAGCCGAACAGCAGCTCGTCGCGCACGGTGCTCGAGCATATCTGCCTGTCGGGGTTCTGGAAGAGGAAACCCACCCGGCGCGCAAGCTCGCTGGTCTTCAGCTGCGTGGTGGGCACGCCGTCGATCAGCACGGCGCCACGGTCTGGCTTCAGCAGCCCATTGACCAGGCGCATGGCCGTCGACTTCCCTGCGCCGTTCGTGCCCACGAAGGCAACGAACTCGCCATCTTCGATGGTCAGGTCGATGCCCTTGAGGATGGGAGTCGTCCCATCGTAGGATGCGTGCACGTCAAGAAACTCTATCATGCTGCCACCTCGCAAAGGGCACGGCAGGCAGAAGGGACGTCGGTGCATACCGGCCCTGCGTAGAGGCCGCCTGCTGCGAGCCGGTTCATCAGCGTGGTGCAGCGGGGGCAGTTCACGCCGATCTCCAGCAGCTCCTCGGAATGGGCCAGCACCTCTTCCGGCGCACCAGCGAACCGGATGCGGCCGGCCTCCACGACTACCAGCAGGTCGGTGAATTCCGAGAGCAGTGCGATCTTCTGCTCGACCACCACGACGGTGGTGCCGTGGGCCTCGGCGTAATGGGAGAGCAAGGCGAACACGTTGCGCGAGCTGGCAGGGTCGAGCTCGGCGGTAGGCTCGTCCAGCACTAGCACCGAAGGCCGCATCGCCAGGATGGAGGCGATGGCCACCTTCTGCTTCTGGCCGCCCGACAAGCTGGCGATCAGCCGTTGGCGCAGATCGGCGATGCCCATGGCCTCCAGCGCCTCCTGCACCCGCCCCTCGATCTGATCATGGGGCACTCCGTAGTTCTCCAGCCCGTACAGCATCTCGTCTTCCACGACAGCCGAGACGAACTGCGAATCGATGTCCTGGCAGACGCTGCCCACCATCTGGGAGAGGTCCGTGAGGGTGGTGTCGCAGGTGTCGTTGCCGTCGATGCGCACCGAGCCGTAGAAATCGCCCGGATAGCAATGGGGCACGATGCCGTTCAGCGCGTAGGTGAGCGTCGACTTCCCCGAACCGGCAGCCCCGATGATGCCGGCGAAGGCCCCCGAAGGAATGGAGAGGCTCATATCCTCGATGACCGGCGCGTCGGATTCCCGGTACTGGAAGGTCAGGTCTTCTATCTCGATCATGGCGTCGCTCCTGTTCTCGTCAAAGCCAGCCTCGCCGCTAGCGCTTCAGCACCTTGCGCAGCAGCGGCGTGAGGATCTGAACGAGCACCGAATTGAACAGGGCGGTCCCGAACACCATGACGGCGTAGGTGACGAAGACGACCGGCAGGGCAAGCCCGTTCATGAGGCCGACTATGATGGCGAAGGTGTAGCCCGAAACCACCGTCGAGAGGAAGGTGTTCACGAAGGGGTTGATGTCGGCCTTGCCTGCGATCTTCATAGGCACGTGGACGAGCAGGCCGCACGCCAGCGCACCCAGCATCTCGGAAGGAATGTTCACCAACGGCGTGGCGTTCAGCATGGGAATCTGGCACATGATGCCCGCCAACAGGCCGATGACCAGCGACTGGCCCACGTTCGGACGCGTGAGGATGATGGCAAGGCAGTACATGGCGATCACGAAGTTCGGCTTCATGCCCGCGAAGGACAGGAAGCTGGCTACCGTGAGCTTCAGCACAGCACCTGCCGCCAACAGCACGGCAATCAAGATGAGGTCCTGAGTGGTCAAGCCTTTCCCCTGCTCGGTTCCAACGACGGCTCTCTTCTTCGCGGCCTCCGTCGAGCTGGCGGCTCGGGTTGCGGCACCTTGGCTGGCGACCGTGCGCGGCGTGCGATCCTTCGTTGCCTCTTCCATGGCGGTTCCCTTTCTCGTGGGCCGGATGGCATCCGACCACCTGCCTTCTCAAACACGCTCGAAGTCGCATCGACTTGCAGCAAATCAAAAAAGCCCGTCCTTGGAGCCTTGATCTCTCAAGACTTCAAAGGACAGGCTTCTCGTAACCTGCGGTGCCACCTTTGATTGGCCAGAAGCTTGCGCTTCCGCCCCACTCATGGATGGGCTATCACCCATCCTGCCTCTAACGCGGGCTCACGGTCCAGATACTCGGGCCCAGAACACAGGCCCTTTCCCTTTTCCCTCGGCGACCCATTTGCCTACTGGCGTTCTGCGGGATTCTCAGCATCGCCCGCTCTCTGTAAGTGCCCGGTAGGCTTTACCTTCGCCTCAACGGTTTCGAGCTATTTGATTAGGATGCACTCTAGCGCACTAGAGCGAATACCGTCAAGAACGAAAAATTGAAGCATCCGAGACGACACGCAGTTGCCCATCGGCTCGATTACGCCCCCCCCCAGCAGGTCGGCCAGCTGGGTGAGCGAGGTGCATTCGAACGCCGGGCTCTCGGCTGCCAACGCCTCGCGCGGGAACATGCCACAGCGCCGCCACGGTCAGGCAGCCGGCAGCGTTGCCTGCCTGCGAGAATCAGGCAGAGCATGATGCAGGAGCATGACGCAGGACGGGGATAATGCCATCTCGGTCTTGATGACATTATCCCCGTCCTGCGTCATGCTCTCCTTCGTGGAGCACAGCCATGCGTGCGTGCGAGGGGAGGATCTCGCTAAGAGGAATGCGGCAAGCAGCAGGAACGGAGTGGTGGGGAGCACCGGGACGAAGACCCCTATGCAGCCCGCCACGAACGAAGCCCACGCGCCTGCGAGCTGCAAGGACCTTGCCAGCCGCTTCATCGCCTCGACCTCCTCGCGTTCGCTCCTGAAGCTCCCCGCGGTGGGAGCGGCTTCCAATATGCTGCGACTGCGCCCTGTCCGAAGGACGCCGCAGGGGCATTTTACCGGACGGCGCAGGGAGCCGTTTCCTAGGCTCGCTTACGACGAAGCCAGCTCGATCAAGAAATGGGGCGAGAGGAAGAGCTGTTCCGGGTGGGCAACCTCCATTCCGCCGAGGTACATCTTGCCGAGAGAGAAGTTCGAGGTCAGAAAGACGCGCCAATCGAGCCCCGATGCCAAAAAGCCGACAAGGGCGCACGCGATGCCGCCGAGAGCTAGCATCCAGCAAATGCGAAAGAACAGCGCATAGGGCTTGGTGCGTGCGGCGATGCTCGAGGCTCCGGCGGTGCCGGCACCGAAGGCCTCCACGGCTGCCCCATCTTCGAGCACGCCGTCGCTCCCTGCGGAGACCCCAGCTGCGTCATGCGCCAGGTTCGTGGTGTTCGGCGCATCGGCGAGGTCGGCTTCTTCGGCGAAGTCGCGGCCTCGTCTTGAGAACCGCACGGCCACGCTCTCTTTCTGCCAGCGCAGGAAGGCGCGGGTGACCGCAAGCGCTGCCTTCAGGACCCACATGCCGCCGCCGAACAGCATCAAGCTGTAACCGATATTCACCAAGGAGAAGGGTGCGTTTCCTATCTGCAGGCCCCATACGGCAAAGACCAGGACAACCGGCACGGAAACGACGAAGGCGCCTCCGATGAGCCACAGGCATGCGATCAGCGTCCATGCGCATATATATAGTGCAAGCGCGATCGCGGCTATGCCTATGACAAGGACCAAAGCGCAAGCGACCGCTGCGATGAGAAGCGTGAGCCACAGCGGCGACGTCACGATGAGGGCGACCCATTCAAGCGGCGTGAATCTGCGCGTCTTCGCTCGAGCGAAGAAGCCATCCGGGGATGCCGGATCATCTTCGCCGCTTTCGACGTTGGCGTCCTCGGCCCCTTCAATGTCCACGACCCCCTCAGGGAGATCAGGTTCGTCATTCCTGTCGACGCTCGCCTCGCACGGGACGAGCGCCTTTCTCTTTTCGCCTGCCTCGGCGATGATGGCCTCCGCCGCTTGGCCGGGAGAAACCATAGATGCGACCGCTTCCTCTTCGGACATGCCCTCGTCGATGCGATCCGCGATGGATTCCATGTAGAAGGAAACGACCTCTTCGCGCTCCTCCCGCGGAAGCGAGCGGAGCAATGCGGTCAGTTGCGATCTGTATTCCTCGGTGTTCATGAAACGGTCCTTACTATCGTTCTCTCGTCATGCTTGCTCTGCGCGGCGTGCCGGGGGACGGGAGGACGCGCCCGCGCCGGCGGCGTGCTCCACGTATACGAGCACGTCGGTGATTTCCTGCTTGCTCTGCAGGAAGTCATCCAGAGTGACGCGGCCCTTTTCCGTGAGCGAATAGTATTTCCTCAGGCGTCCGTTGTGCTCTGCCTTGCGCGCCTCTATGAGCCCTTTCGACTCGAGGCGCTTGAGCAGCGGATAGAGCGTCGATTCGCTCATGCCAAGCGACGGGGGCATATCCTTGATGATCTGATAGCCGTACGACTCGCCTTGCGCCATCGTCGCCAGCACGCACGCATCCAGAAAGCCACGTTTCAATTGCGCATCCATCATACCTCCTGACGCACAATACTATATAATGCATAGTAATATGTCAAAGGGGACAGCGAGGTCACGGCAGTGAGCCATGAGGCAAGGGGGTCGAAGAGCCAAGGGGAAGGGCCAAAGGGAAGGGCCACGGGAGCAGGTTCTCATGACTCAGGGAGGGGTTGAGCCTGGCTGGGCTGTCGCATCGCAGTAGGAGCAGATGTCGAGCTCGCTCCGGCATCTTGGTATCCATGGCATGTGCCATGTCCTTGGAGAAGATGGGCGGAAGGGTCGATTGAGTCGCTGTGAGCCAGGAGAGCCGTCTCCTTAGCTCCCATGACCCTTAAGGCTACGTGGCATCTGCGGGCAAAGCGGAGGCATCAACGCCTTTTTCGACGCAGGAACGAGCCATGCCAGTGGCCGAAGCGCGCTGGCGCATATCCGAACGGCGACACCCACGAAGATAGCGGATAAGATCGTTCCCTCTCTTACCTGGCACAGTCCTCCCAGCAACGTCAGCGACGCTACGGCTGCAAGGCACATGAGCACGACGTCCCAGGCGACTTTGCAGCTGCTGAACCTTCGGCGTGAGACATGCGAGATCACCTGCACAGCGGCATCACCCGGCGTCATCAGCAGGTTGGCTGCCAGCTGCACGCGGATGCCAAACCCTAAGATGGCTATGGAGGCCAGCAAGAACAGCATCTGCTGAGCATAACCTGCAGCCGGGAACCCCTGCAGCAGCATGAGCCACGCATCGACCGAAACCGATAGCAGGAGAAACAATGGGATCTGCAAGAGCTGGATAGGGGCGAATTCGCTTCGGAGCAGCGCGATCTCCAGCAGAAAGTATGCCAAGTTGAAAACGAACGTCCACGCGCCCATCGTCAGGGGAATGCCATAAAGCGCGCTCGCTTCCGTCAGCACCGCCGGCAGGCTAGATATGGGCGACGTGCCTATGCCAGCATGCTTCGCCATCGCAATGCCCAAAGCTATGCACGCGAGGCCGAAGAGCATCACCGCAAGGCGCAGGCCCAGATTGGGTGCAGCTTTCGAGAAGAAGCGCTCCCAAGCGCCACTCGCCTTGCATGCGCAGGGGCCATTCGCGTCCGAGGCACCTGTCTGGAATGCGCCGGTCGGCGCCGACTGCGAGGAAGCGATGTCTATGCGAAAGCTCATCTCAGCTTCATTCTACAGCTCGCGCGTTGCTAGGGCGCCATCAAAAGCGCCAAAGGGTCGCACCGGCCGCCCCCTTGGCTCAACGCTGCGGTGCTCGGCCGGACTGCTACGGGCGGTTCGCCTCGCCCCAGTCGCAGAGCTTGTCGAGCACGGCGACGAGGCTGCGGCCGCGTTCGGTGAGCGTATATTCCACCTTCGGAGGCACCTCGGGGTACATCGTGCGCACGATCAGGCCGTCTGCTTCGAGCTCCTTCAGGTTGCGGCTCAGGGTGCGGTCGGTGACCCTCTTCATGTAGCGCTGCATCTCGTTGAACCGCACGGGCTCGTATTCCATCAGGCAGTACAAGATGACCGGCTTGTGCTTGCCCGCTATGAGCGAAAGGGCATAGGAGTAGCCCGTCTCGTCGAAGTCAGCGTTCTCTATGCTGCTGCTCACCATAGCTATACCTTGGGATAGTATCTGTCATAAAGGATGGTACTTGTTCCTGATGATGAGAAAGACTATAACAAGCGATGCGCGCATCAGCAAGCGCAGAGGACGGCCTGCGGGCAAAGCGGGCAGAGGCAAGGAGGGGCCCATGAAGAAGGATCTGGGGAGCGCAGGGGAGCTGTTCCCGCAGTCGGTGTTCATCGTCGCGAGCTACGACGAGGATGGGACGCCCAACGCGATGAACGTCGCATGGGGCGGGGAATGCACCCGTAACGAGGTGGCCATCAACATCGGCGACCACAAGACCACCGACAACATCCTGGCGACGGGGGCGTTCACCGTGGCACCTGCCGACGTCGCGCATGTGGTCGAGGCGGACTACTTCGGCATGGCCACGGGGCGAAAGGTCGACAAAGCCAAGGGCTCGCGGCTCACGTTCGTGCGGTCCGATCACGTGAACGCGCCCGTCATCGATGAGCTCCCGCTGACCATGGAATGCAAGGTGAAGGATGTGCGGGACTGGGGCGGCGAGAAGCGCTTCATAGGCGAGATCATGAACACGCGCGTCGATGAGGCCATCCTCGACGACGAAGGGCGCGTCGACTTCGGCAAGATGAAGCCCATCGTGTACGATTCCACGCGCCGGATCTACCGCGTGGTGGGCGACGTCGTCGGAGGCGCCTGGGACGTTGGGAAGGCGCTGCTCTGACTCCGACCGCATGACGGCGGGGAGGCGCTCGCGCCCCGGTGCAGCCGGAGGCGCCAACAGCGTTGGAATCGAGCGCCATCGATGCTGGCAGCCACCATCTGGCGCGATCTCCCGTTCTCCGCTCGAGAGTGTGTGCGTTTCGTCCGTTTCGCTTGGATGGCCGCTTCACCTGGTACTGTCGTTTCGTACTGATACGGGCATCGTCTGGAGCGACGGTGGGGTGAGTCCTGACGCCGGTCTGATTCCTGTCGCACGCCCCAGAGAAGCCGGAGCGCCGCTCGTCAGGATGGCGCTCTCCCGTTCCGACCGAAGGAGCATCTATGGACAAGCGCTTCGATACCTTCGTCTTCGATTTGGATGGCACGCTGCTCGACACCTTGGACGACCTGGCCGTGCTCACCAACCAGGTGCTGCGCGAGATGGGCTGGCCCGAGCGGAGCGTGCCCGAGATCCTCAGCTACGTCGGCAACGGCGTGCGCGCCCTCATGTACCAGGCAGTGCCCGAGGGAACCACGCCTGAGGACGCCGAGCGCGCCATGGAGCGTTGGTCGGCGCTGTTCCCCACCTACCCGAACGACCTCACGCATCCTTACCCGGGCGTCGTCGAGCTGTTGGAGGATCTGCGCCGGCGCGGCTGCAAGGTGGGCGTGGTGTCCAACAAGTTCGAGGCTGGCGTGCATCAGATCGTAGGGAAGTGCCTGCCGGGGCTCGTCGACGTGGCCCATGGCGAGGCGCCGGACATTCCGCGCAAGCCCGATCCCACAGGCATCCTGCGCACCATCGCCGAGCTGGGCGGCACGCCGGAGGGCGCGATATTCGTGGGTGACTCCCCGAGCGACATCAGCGCAGGCAAGAACGCTGGCGTGGTGACGGCGGCGGTGGAGTGGGGCTACCACCCGGTCGAGGACTTCGCCGAGGCGCAGCCTGACCTCATGGTGGCCCAGCCGGCCGACCTGTTGGCCCTCGCCACAGCGAAGGCGGGGTAGCCGACGGCATTCCCGGGAGCCACGCCGAGCGCCGCCGACGTGCCAGAAGGCGACAACGGAGAGCATCCGGCGTCGGCGGCAGGGATGGGCGCAAGGGATGGGCGGCACCGGATGCGCTCCTCCCTGCCGCCTAGCTCGCGTAGCTCATCAGCTCGTCGATGGTGACGAAGCGATAGCCCGCCTCCCGCAGCATCGGCAGCGCCGCGCGCAGGGCCTCGATGGTCTGGCTGCGGTCGCCGCCGCCATCGTGCATGAGCAGGATGTCCCCAGGCTCCGCCTTCAGCATGCGCTCCATGATCACGTTGGCGCCGGGCTTCTTCCAGTCGTGGGTATCCACGTTCCAGCCGATCTCGGCCGTGGCGAACTCGCTCAGGATGCGGGCGGTGTTCTCGCTCAGGTTGCCGCCGGGCACGCGCACCACCCGGCTCGCCTCGGCGCCGGTGGCCTCGGCGATGGCGGCCAGGCCCTGCTCGATCTCGGCGCGCTGCTCCTCGTCGGACATGAAGTCGAGGTTGACCCCCTGGCCGCTGCCGGATGCGTGATCCCAAGAATGGGTGCATATCTGATGGCCGCCCTCGTAGGCGCGGCGCACGACGTCCTCCAGCCCTGCGATGCGCTCGCCTACGGTGAAGAAGGTGGCCTTGGCGCCGTTCTCCTCCAGCACGTCCAGGATCTGGGCGGTCTGGTCCTTCCAGGGGCCGTCGTCGAAGGTCAGGGCGATCACCTTCTCGTCGGTGTCCACGTTGGCCCGCTCCAGGGTCTCGGGGGTGCCCTCGTCGATCACCTCGTCCACCACGATGCCCGAGGTGACGCCCGTGCGGCGCAGCCCCTCGCCGCGGGTGCCGGTGCTGGCGAAGCGGTGCACGGCGCCCACCCCCTCGATCCGCACCGGCGGGTAGATCACGTAGCGCTCCTCGACGTAGTCCTCCACGCGGTTGGTGCCGTCGGTTATCTGGATGTCGTCCCCGTCGGCCACGGTGCGCTTGAGGTCCTTCTCGGGCGCGCCGTTTACCTGCGCCTCGAAGGGGAAGCCTGCATCCTCGCCGAGCAGCGAGCCGTCGATGGCCAGGAAGTCGCCTGGAGTAGGGTTGACGGTGCCGTTCTCTACCAGGTCATCCAAGGTGGTGCGCACCGTGGCCTCCACCGTCGCGCCGTTGACGGTGATGGTGCAGGGCCACGGGAACAGCGCGTAGGTGACCATGCCACCCACGAGCAGGCAGGCGGCGATGCATAGGGCCAGGGTGGCGACGCGGCCGCTGCGGTGACGGAAGTGAGGGCGGCCGGTAGGGGGAGGGGTGGGGGCCAGTTGGGGCATGGCCACGAAGTCCGACGCCTGAACCGTGGAGGCTATCTCGGGCGGCGTGGCGGGGAAGGTGGTGGAGACCCGGTCGCGCCGCGGCTGGCCGGACCCGGTGGCGCCTGAGGGCCCGGCGCCCGTCGAGGCGCTGGCTCCTCCGCGGGGAGCGGCAGCGGCGTCTCTGGGGTCGTCGTGGGCCACGGGTGCGTTTTTCCTTCGTTGCGGCGATGGGCGATGTCGGTGCCTTCGATACTAGCGAAATCCTCGGTGTCTCGCAACGAGAATCGCCCGTGTAGGGCCTGTTTGCAACGGTTTCGTCACGAAGCCGCCACCTCCGATGCGCCTCCGGCTCGGCGGCCGGTCCCTGGGACTGGCCTCGGATTCGTGTCGGTGCTGTGCGGATGGTCGCTCGTCTGGACAGGTTCCCAGGTCACGCCTTGCAGTCCTGCTACAATGCCACCAAGGAGCTGTAGGCAGGCAGCTTGGGGCGCGGCACGTCGTCAGCGTCGCGAGCGGCCTTCGCGAAAGGTGTGCCCATGGGCAATCGCGCATTGAACAAGCCAGCCGAGGAGACCACGGTCCTCGTCACCGGGGGCGCCGGGTTCATCGGCAGCCACACCGTGGTGGAGCTGCTGGGCCGCGGCTACGATGTGGTGGTGGTCGACGACCTGAGCAACTCGAGCCAGGAGGCCCTCGAGCGCGTGCGGGCCCTCACGGGCACCGAGGGGGACGGCCAGCGGGGCCGCCTGACCTTCTACAAGGAGAGCATCCTGGACGCCCAGGCGCTGGAGCAGGTGTTCGAACGCCACGAGGTAGATGTCATCATCCACTTCGCCGGCTTCAAGGCCGTGGGCGAGAGCGTGCGCAAGCCCCTGGAGTACTACTGGAACAACGTGGCCGGCACTCTGGTGCTGTGCGACGTGGCGCGCCGTCACGACTGCAAGAACCTGGTGTTCTCGTCGAGCGCCACGGTCTACGGCGAGCCGGAGTTCATGCCCATCACCGAAGACTGCCCCAAGGCCACGCCAACGAACCCCTATGGCCAGACCAAGTCCATGCTGGAGCAGGTCCTGTCCGACCTGTACGTGGGCGACGACGAGTGGAACGTTGTGCTGCTGCGCTACTTCAACCCCATCGGCGCCCATGAGAGCGGCATGATCGGCGAGGACCCGGAGGGCATCCCCAACAACCTGCTGCCCTACGTGGCCCAGGTGGCAGTGGGGAAGCTGGAGCGCGTCGGCGTGTTCGGCGACGACTACCCCACGCCCGACGGCACCGGCGTGCGCGACTATATCCACGTGGTGGACCTGGCCCGCGGCCACGTGGCGGCCCTGGACTGGATGGCCGGGCGCGTGGGCACCGGCGAGCCGCGCGGGCTCGGGTCGATGGCTGGGCGCCCGGCCGAGGATGGCACGCGTCGTGGCGTGGGCATCTTCAACCTCGGCACGGGGAAGGGCTCCAGCGTGCTGGACGTCATCCATGCCTTCGAGCGCGCGTGCGGCCACGAGCTGCCCTACGAGGTGCTGCCGCGCCGCGCCGGCGACGTGGCCGAGAACTACGCTGCCTGCGACAAGGCTCGTGACGAGCTGGGCTGGGTGGCGGAATACGACCTCGACCGCATGTGCGAGGACTCCTGGCGCTGGCAGTCGGGCAACCCGAATGGTTACCGCGGCTAGGGATTCCCGCGGCTTCGACCCGTTGAGACTTTTGAGCACCCACGGAAAGGTTCAGGACATGGCAGAGATTCACTTCGGCACCGATGGCTGGCGCGCCATCATCGGCGAGGACTTCACCGAGCGCAACGTCGTGCGCGCCGTGGATGCGGCGGCGGCTGTGTTCAAGGAGGAGGCGGTGGCGGCGGGCCACTCGGCTGATGTGCCGGGCACCCTCATCATCGGCCACGACTGCCGTCAGGACGCCCACGCCTACGCCGCGCTGGCGGCCGAGGTGGCAGCGGCTCACGGCTTCGACGTCAAGCTGACCCGCGACTACTGCCCCACCCCGACCCTGTGCTGGTCGGTGGCGCGCGACCCCGAGGCCGTGGGTGGCATCATGCTGACGAGCTCCCACAACCCGGCCGAGTACCTGGGCATCAAGCTGCGCATGGCCGATGGCGGGGCGAGCCCGGCCGAGTTCACCGACCGGGTGGAGGCCAAGCTGGCGCCCGAGCCCTCCGAGGCGCGCGGCAGCTACGAGGAAGTGGACCTCATGGCTCCCTACCTGACTGCCTTGCGGGAGCTGGTGGACGAGGAAGCCATCCGCGCGGCGGGGCTGCGCGTGGTGGTGGACCCGCTCTACGGCGCGGGCCGCGGCTACCTGGCCGACCTCTTGCGCTCCATGGGCGTGGAGGTGGACGAGATCAACAACGCCTGCGACCCCACCTTCGACGGGCTGCACCCCGAGCCCATCCCGCCCTGGGTCGACCGTGGCCTGGCCCGCGTGAGGGAGCTCGGCTACGACGCGCTGTTCATCAACGACGGCGACGCCGATCGCATCGGTGCCGGCGACTCCCATGGCAGCTTCGTCAACCCGCATCGCATCATCACGCTGCTGACCGATCATATGGTGTCCGACCGCGGCGAGAGCGGCCGCGTGGTGTCCACCATCACGGCATCGGCGCTGCTCGACCGCATGTGCCGCAAGCTGGGCCTGGAGCTGGTGTCCACCCCGGTGGGGTTCAAGTGGATCTACGGCGAGATGGAGCGCGGCGGCGTGATGATCGGCGGCGAGGAATCCGGCGGCATCGGCCTACCCGGCCACGTGATGGAGCGCGACGGCCTGCTCATGGCGCTGCTGCTCACCGAGATGATGGCCCAGCGCGGCAAGGACCTGGGCGCCTTGGTGGGGGAGATGCTGGAGGACCTGGGGTCGCTGGAGTTCGCGCGCCGGGGGCTCTCGGTCACCGACGAGCAGATGGCCACGTTCCGCGCTACTACGATGCCCAGCTTCACAACCGATGAGGTCTGCGGCAAGGGCGTGGTGGGCGTCGACCGTCGCGATGGGGTGAAGTTCCTGCTCGAAGGCGATGCGTGGGTGATGATGCGCCCTTCGGGCACTGAGCCGCTGGTGCGCGTATACGCCGAGGCGGCGACCGCCGACGAGGTGGAGGCGCTGCTGGACTGGGCCGAAGCCGTGGTGACGGGTGACTAGCGCACCCGCAGGCGCTTCAGCAGGGCCCAGGCCCGCTGCTTGGCCTCGCTGTCGTCAAGCAGGGCGCTGAAGTCGGAGAACGTGACCACCCGCCGTCCGAGCACGCGGGCGGCCGCTTCCAGGTCCAGCTCGCAGCGGTAAGCGCGGGCGAACAGGGCGGTGGCTGCCTCGTCGGCGAGGACGATGGCCGCAGGGTCGATGCCCTCGGCGATGGTGGCGAGCTCCTGGGGCCCCAAGGTCATGCCGTCGGCGGTCAGCCGCAGCCAGGCCACGGTGCCTTCCCCATAGCCGAGCTGGGCGAAGGAGCGCTCCAAGGCGGTGCGCGCCAGGCCTCCCAAGGGATCGGCTGCTGCGACCATCGCCGTGGCCGCTGGCGTCCCCTCGACGAAGGCGCCGTAGGCTCCCAGCACGCTCTCGGCGTTCACCTCGTACATGTTACTCTTCGCGGAAGAATTCACACTCGACCTTGCGCTTTCCTCGCTTGACCATTAAAAAGATGATAGCAGTTTGATCCAAGAAGCTCGCAGGGCGCGAGTGCGGCGCGGCCATGGCGAGCCCCGCCCTGAGGCGCGCCCGCACGCGGAAGGGGACGATATGTGCACCAACGGAGTCAACACCGGCCAGCTCGAGCTCATGATCGAGCAGATCGACGACCACATCAAGCTCGAGCGCCGCTGGGCTCACAACCTGGCCCACAACGCCGAGGACGCTGGCTTCGCCACGGTGGGTGCCAAGCTCCATGCGGCCCAGACGCTCCTCGATGACGTGCGGGCGCTGCTGGGCGAGGCCAAGGATGCCATAGAGGACGATTCATCGGCGGCTCCGGGCGTCACCGTCAGCCTGGTGTAGCGAGCGCGGGCCCAATGGCGAACGACCTCATGCGGTTCTCGGTAGCCATGCCCGAGGACCTGCTCATGCGCTTCGACCGCCTGGTGGCGCGTCGCGGCCTGGCCAAGAACCGCAGCGAGGTGGTGAGAGACCTGGTGCGCGACGCCCTGATAGAGGACGAGTGCTCCACGCCAGGCACCTTGGTCATGGGCACGCTCACCATCGTCTACGATCATCACGCCAGCGACCTGCAGGACAAGCTCCACACCATCCAGCACGACTACTTCCAGAGCATCGTGTCCACCATGCACGTGCACGTGGATACCCATGTGTGCCTCGAGGTGATCGTGCTGCAAGGGGAGACGGGGTTGGTGCAGGACGTGTCCAACCTGATCCTGGGCACGAAGGGCGTGCAGAACGGGCACCTGGTGCTGACCACCACCGGCACGACCATCTAGCGGAAGGCGAGGGCAATGCTCCACAGCGACACCGTCATGCTCGGCCACGGCAGCGGTGGCTCCATGATGAAGCGCATCATTGACGAGGTGTTCCTGGCGGCCTACGGCTCTGAGGAGCTGCGGCAGGGTGACGACGCAGCGGTGCTGCCGGCGCCCGCCGCGGGGGAGCGCTTGGCGTTCTCCACCGACAGCTTCGTGGTGACGCCGCACTTCTTCCCCGGGGGGGACATCGGGCGCCTGGCCATCTGCGGCACGGTGAACGACGTGGCCACATCGGGCGCGCGTCCGCTTTACCTGAGCTGCAGCTTCGTGCTGGAGGAGGGGTTCCCCCTCGATGATTTGCGTCGCATCTGCGCCTCCATGGCCGAATGCGCCGCTGAAGCGGGGGTGAGGCTGGTCACCGGCGACACCAAGGTGGTCAACCGCGGCCATGGCGACGGCATCTACATCAACACCAGCGGCATTGGCGTGGTACCGCCCGGGGTGAAGCTCGGGGGCGCCCGGTGCCGTCCCGGGGATGCGGTGCTGGTCACTGGCCCCTTGGGCGACCACGGCATCACCATCATGAGCTGCCGGGAGGGCCTGAGCTTCGCGGCGCCGCTGGAGAGCGACGCGGCCCCGCTCAACCACCTCATCGCCGCTGTGCTGGCCGCCGCTCCCGCCACCCGCTGTTTTCGCGACCCCACCCGTGGCGGCTTGGCCTCCACCTTGAACGAGCTGGCGGCCCAAGCCGAGGTCGACATCGTGGTGGAGGAGGAGGCGGTGCCCGTGCGCGATGCCGTGCGCGGCGCCTGCGACATGCTGGGCTACGACGTCCTGCAGGTGGCCAACGAGGGAAAGATGGTCTGCGTGGTGGCGGCCGACCAGGCGGATGCGGCCCTGGCGGCCATGAGGGAGAGCCCCTACGGGCAGGACGCGGCCCTCATCGGCCACGTGGCCGAGGCTGACCTTGCCCGAGGACCCAAGGTGCTGCTCCGGACCGCCTTCGGCTCCACGCGCATCCTGGACATGCTGGTGGGCGAGCAGCTCCCGCGCATCTGCTAGCGCCTGGTCGGTCATCAAGGCAAAAAAGAAGCCCCCTCCGAAGAGGGGGCTTCTTTGCTCTCAGGCCCTAAAGGGGTAAAGCCCTCAAGCAAGCAGAGCCGATGCTACTTGGCGAGGTTCGCCTTGTTCTTCGCGATCTGAAGGCCGCCGAAGATGAAGAAGTAGGCGAAGGGCAGAACGATGCCGGTCACCATGAGCGGCAGAGCCGCCGGCAGCTTGGACCAGCCGGCCACGGCCAGCGGGCAGACGATGCAGAGCACGAAGAGAATGGCGATGACCACCAGCATGATCGCGAAGCGGGCAGCGCCGTCGGTCTCGGAAGTGGCGCTTGCCTCTTCCTCGGCGGCGAGCTGATCCATGGTCTTGCCAGCGGTCTCCTTCACGAACAGCACGGTGCAAAGGAAGCCAAGGGCGAACGGCACGATGAGCACCAGCACCACCATCGACCAGTTGGTCAGGCCCTCAGCGGTCTGGAACATAGCCATGGAGGCAATGCCACCGAGAACGATAGAGGAGGCAGAACCGCCGAAGCGGGCGAATGCCTGGCACCAGGAAGTGCCGGTGTTGCGGATGGCCGTCGGGTAGCTCTCGGGCATCAGCGGCTGAACGGCCGTGATGGCGTAGTTCAGGGCGAAGCCGAAGAGCAGCATCAGAGCGATGCAGAGCACGAAGTTGTTCGGCACGACGAACAGCGAGCACAGGATGATCGCCACGATGCAGAACAGCCAGGAGAACGCCAGGTTGCGCTTACGGCCGATGCGGTCGGAAACGAAGCCCACGGCGACGTTCGAGGCGATAGCAGCGACGTTGTTCCACGTCTGCAGGGCCACAGCCTCGGTAGCGGAGTAGCCGATGCCCTTGAACCAGGCAGGCAGCCAAGCGTTCATGCCGTACACGCAGAACTGACCCACGAAGTAAGCGGACCAGATGGCGCAGGTGGCGATGATGTACTTGGAGGAGAACAGCACGGTCACGCTGGTCTTGGCCGGCTTCGGCGGAACGACCAGGTACTTCGGGTCGTACGCATGCTCGGTGTGACGGGTGGCCATCTCGATCTGGGTCAGGCGCTCGCAGGCCTTCTCCAGCTGACCGCTGTTGGCGTACCAGTGCGGGGTCTCATGCAGGCAGAAGAACAGCACGATTCCGTAGATGACCGGCAGGGCGCCGATCAGGTAGCAAAGGCGCCAGTTGGCGTACATGGTGTTGCTGACCACCTCACCGGTGGGGGTGGTCTCCACGTACTCGACCAGCTCGCACAGGCCCGGGATGATGGGCTCGGTGGCGTTGGAGATGGGGTTGCCGATGAGACCGGCGAGCACCCAGCCAGCCACCATGCCAGCCATGCCGAAGGTGATGAACACGCCGCGGTTCTTGGACGGGATCGACTCCGAGAAGATCGTGGTGACGATCGGGATGCAGCAGCCGACGCCCAGACCGGCGATCATGCGGAAGACGGCGAAGAACACCAGGTCATTCGCGAACGCCTGAGGCAGCGTGAACAGGCCGTAGAAGATGACGGCGATGGTAAGCATGGTCTTGCGGCCGTACTTGTCGGACAGGATGCCACCGATGGCACCGCCGATGACCATGCCGAGCAGGCCCCACGTGGTGAGGGAGCCCATGAGGGCGCCCGGGTTGGCCTCGTTGGGCCAGAAGGTATGGGCCACGAACAGGTTCGTGGTGTTGACGATCATGAAGTCATAGCCGTCGAAGATCATCGCGAAGATCAGCAGCACGAAGACCAGCCAGGTGTGGCCGGAGATGCCGATGGAGTCGATGACCTCAGAGACGGTAAACTCTTTTTTGTCCATCAATCCCTCCTAATTCGAAAGATGGGTGTGATGCGTTTTGGGAAAACGCCATCAGAAAACCTGGATTACCTAGAGGCGATCCCTCAGGTCGCCCCTATCCCCCTTAACGCGATAGCAAGACCATGGTCGCAACGCCTATATATAAGTGCAGCGCCCATGGAGAAACGACCGCGCAGCTCCTCCTTCCAGTAATTCTCTGACGTAAAGCCCTCATCCTTTTGCCCTGATGCGAAGCTTAGGGAATCCGCCCCAGGGAAAAGAAATGATGGGGATAAGATTAGAGGAATTTCTATGTAATAGAAAGGGGTAAATGGCAATAATTGGCCGCCTATCGGCTTGAAAGTATGATTTTTAACGGTAAAGCTCCCTGAGGCGGGACGTCCCGTCCGAAGGCTGCTTCCGCGGCGTCCTGGTCCCCTCCAGGGCAGGGGACGCCGGGGATGAGAGGGTTGAGGCGCGGCCCTTGGCGCCGGAGGCGGGTCGAGGCGCGGGGCGGTCGTCAACCCGGCCGGTGCGAGGCGCGGGTCGAGCCAACGGGCGCGCCCAGGGGCGCTTCTGGGCGTCAGGCGCGGGCCATCAGCTCCCGCAGCCGCGCCGTGGCCTCGGTCAGCTTGGCACGGTCCGCGTCGGTGACCTTGGTCGGCTTCTTCGCGAGATAGCGATTCGCCTCGGAGAGGGCGGCCTTGAGGTCGTGGCGCAGCGGCTTGTCCAGCTCCTTGCCGCGCTGGCGCAGCAGCTCGCTGGCCTCGTTGGCCACGGCCTGGGCCTCGTTGGCCTTCTCGATGGCGTCGCGCCGGGCCGCGTCCTCGGCGGCGTAGCGCTCGGCATCGGCCTTGGCGGCGGCTATCTCGGCGTCGGACATGCGCTCGGAGTCCGTGATGGTGATGGACTGCTCGTTGCCGGTGCCCAGGTCCTTTGCGCTGACGTTGAGGATGCCGTTGGCATCCACGTCGAAGTTCACGAGGATCTGGGGCACGCCGGCCGGGGCCCGCTTGATGCCCTTGAGCTGGAACTTGCCGATGGTCTTGTTGTCGGCGGCCAGGGGGCGCTCGCCTTGGAGCACGTGCACCTCCACCTTGGTCTGGAAGGGGGCGGCGGTGGTGAACACCTGCTCGTAGTGGATGGGCAGCGTGGTGTTGCGCTCGATCATGCGGGTGGCTATGCCGCCCACGGTCTCGATGGCGAAGCTCATGGGCACCACGTCGAGCAGCAGCAGGCCGCCGCCGCGCGGCACGAGGCCGGCCTGGGCTCCTGCGAGGGTAGCGCCTTGGATGGCCGCGCCCTGGGCCACGCACTCGTCGGGGTTGATGGAGCTGGAGGGCTCCTTGCCGGTGAGGGAGCGCACGTGGTCGGCCACGGCGGGGATGCGCGTCGAGCCGCCCACCAGCAGCACGCTGCCCAGCTCGCTGGCGGCTATGCCGGCGTCGCCGAGGGCCTGCTGCACGGGGCCGGTGGTGCGCTCCACCAGGTCGCGGGTGAGGTGGTCGAACTCGGCGCGGGTCACCGTGGCCTCCAGGTGGGCCGGGCCGTCGGGGCTCGCGGCCAGGAACGGCAGGCTCACCGTGGTGGACCCCATGGAGGACAGCTCGCACTTGGCCTGGCGCGCCGCCTCGCGCACGCGCTGGAGCGCCGCGTCGTCCCGGGCCACGTCGATGCCCGTCTGGCCCTTGAACTCGTCGATCAGGTGCTGGGCCAGGCGCTCGTCGAAGTCGTCGCCGCCCAGGTGGTTGTCGCCGGCGGTGGCCAGCACCTCGATGACGTCCTCGCCGATTTCGATGACGGACACGTCGAAGGTGCCGCCGCCCAGGTCGTAGACCATGACCTTCTGGGCCTGCCCATGGTCCAGGCCATAGGCCAGGGCGGCCGCCGTTGGCTCGTTGATGATGCGCAGCACGTTCAGCCCGGCGATGGCGCCGGCATCCTTGGTGGCTTGACGCTGGGCGTCGGTGAAGTAGGCGGGCACGGTGATGACCGCGTCGGTTATGGGCTGGCCGAGGAAGCGCTCGGCGTCGGTGCGCAGCTTGCGCAGCAGCATGGCCGACAGCTGCGGGGCCGAGAACTCCTGGCCGTCCACGGTGGTGCTCCAGGCGCTGCCCATGTGGCGCTTGACCGAGGTGATGGTGCGCCCCGGGTTCATAGCGGCCTGGCGCAGGGCGATGGTGCCCACCAGGCGCTCGCCATCCTTCGTGAACGCCTCGACCGAGGGGGTGGTGCGCTCGCCTTCGGCGTTGGGGACGATCTCGGGCTGGTCGCCCTGGACCGCTGCCATGCAGCTGTTGGTGGTTCCGAGGTCTATGCCGAGGACGGTCATGATGGTTCCTTTCGCTGTCGAGGACGCGGCGCCGGCCCGGCGGGATGGCGCCTTCGCGCTCTGCGCTGCGGGCTATCGCAGGCAGAGCATGGGCAGGCCGTAGCAGAGCTGCGGGCCCAGGCACAGGCAGCAGCACAGCGTGGTGGGGTCGAGGAACCCCATGCGGAAGCCGCGGGCCTGGCCTTGCTGCTGGTAGTTGGTGGCGCGGGCGGTGATGGTCTGCTCGGCGCGCTGGTAGTCGGCGTTGGCGGGGTCCAGGGCGCGGGCGCGGCGGATCTGCTCCAAGGCCGCCGTGGTGTTGCCGGCGCCGTTGCTGGCCAGGGCGCTGAGGTAGTGCCAGCGGGCGTTGCGGCCGGTCGAGGGTATGTTGTTGAGGATGGCCGTGGCGGCGGCGTAGTTGGAGGAGTTGATGTGGAACACCGCCTGGCGCACCTCGGCGTCGTCGGTGGCGGAGGCTTCCGGGTGGATGGGGGCGCTGGCTGCGCTGCCGGCCCAGCTGGCGCCGCCGAAGATGTCCTCCCAGTTGATCTCCACCCAGTCGTAGGGCCCCTGGTTCGAGCTCGGGCCGGCTGAGCCCTGGCCGGTCCCGGCGCCGCCGAAGGGGCTGCCGCCGTAGGGGGCGCTCCCGGCCGGGCCGGCGCTGCCTGCGCCTCCGTAGGGGGAGTAGCCTTGGCTGGCGGCTCGCCGGGCGTCGGACTTGGCGTACTTCTCCGGGTTCATGATGCGGTCGTAGGCCTCGTTGACCTTGTTCATGCGCTCGACGGCGCTGGGGTCGTTGGGGTTGAGGTCGGGGTGGTTCTCGCGCGCCTTCTTGCGATAGGCGCTCTTCACCTCGTCGAGGCTGGCATCGCGGCTGACGCCGAGTATGTCGTAGGGATTCTCGCTCATGGGCACCTATTGTCCGCCAAGTTGCCCGCGTCGGCCCCACGGCGCTGGGGGATTACACAATCTCGCTACGAACGGCGCCGGAAGGGGCGGCTCGGGCCGGCCGTTGCGCTGCCGGCTGACCGGCCCAGCGCGGGCTGGGGCGGCCCAGGCTGCCGCTCGCTTCGCCGCTCGGCCGGCATGGTGCCTCGGCGCGGGCCAACCGTGGCCCGCAGGCGCGGTCGCCGCTGAGCTCTCATGGCCCGACGGGCGCGAGGGGCAGGTCGGTCCCTTGGTAGGTCTGGTTGAACCTCTGCCACAGGCCGGCGTAGACGATGCTGCGCAGCAGGTGCAGGTCCTGCTCGAGGGGCAACTGCTCGAAAGCGGCGGCGGTGCCGTCGGCCATGACGGCCAGGGCCGTCTGCATGGCAGCGGGTGTGCTGCCCAGGGCCACGAAGGGGTTGTAGCTGCCCGAGGCGGCGTCGTCGGCGTAGTCCACGGCGGCGTCCATCATATATATGAGGCGCCCGAGCTGCGCGCCGAAGGCCAGCATGGGGCCAGCCCAAGCGCCCTGGCCCTCGGCGAACAGCAGCCCGAGCAGCTGGCCGAAGCGCTTGGCGGCAGCGTCCGGGTCGGCGGTGCCCTCCTCCTCGATGGCGCGGATGTCGGCCATGGCCTCCTCGATGGCGCCGCAGGCCTCCGGGATGCGCTCGCGCGCCGTGGCGTAGGCGCTCCGCAGCAGCCGCTCGGACGCCTTGGCGCGCAGGGTGCCGTCGTCGTGGATGTCGTCCAGGCACTTGTGATAGGCCAGGGCCACGGCCAGGTCGGCTCCGTGGTCGGTCCACGGGGAGGTGGCGTAGGGCCGGGCCTTCAGCGGATGGGCGGGGCATGGGGCGCTCCCCGTCTGCTCGGCAGGCTCGTGCAGCGCGTCGCACAGCAGGATGTAGAAGGTGAGGTCGTAGGACAGCACGGCGCGCGCCGCCTGGCCGTAGCGCTCCTTCAGTGTGCGGCACAGGCCGCAGTAGGTCGCCTGGTAGCGCTCCTTCTCGGCTTCGGAGACGCTGGAGAGGGCCGCGGTCACTATGCCGAACATGGCCGCGCAGCCCCTAGGTGCGGATGGTGGTCTCGTGCTTGCACTTCGGGCACACCACGCGCATCATGCCCTTGCCCTTGGGCACCGAGAGGCGCTGGCCGCACTCCTTGCAGGTGAGGTACACGGTGGTCTTGCGGTTGGCGGCTTGCCTCCGCAGACGCCGCAGCGCATCGGTCGGCCGCTTGACGAAGGCGCGGAAGCGCTCGTCCTCGGCCTGGCGCGCGGGGACGTTGCGGGAGAACAGCCGGTAGACCGCGTAGGACATGAGCATGAAGGACAGCGCGGTGAACACCATGTTGTAGAAGAAGATGTTCAGCAGGGCGAACAGCAGCCCCAGGGTCATGGTCCAGCGGCCGAGGGTGTCGGGGCCGTTGCTGCCTTGCAGCGCGGTGGCCAGGCGGCCGTTCAGTTTGTCGAGGAAGTTGCTCATGGGCGCTCGTTTCGATTGGCGGCGCGGCGGCCGCGGGGAGGCGGGCGCAAGCGGCCCGCGCGCTTTCCCTGGATTATACCCGCTGTGGCCCACCAAGGCGCGCGAGGTCGCCCGCCCGCTGCAGGTGCCGTGGGCTTGCCGGCTGCTCGCGATGACGATGGCGGGTGCCAGGGCAGCTGCCTTTGGCGAATCGGGCGGTCGACTCTGCTGGAAAAGGGGGCACTCGCTGCCGCCGATGCGATGGATGCGGGGGAGACGGCGGCTGTGCCCCTGCTGCAAGGAGGGGAGGAGGCCCTGGAGCGATTTGCTGGAGCCATATGGTCTTTCGGGGACATGGCGCCCCTACCATGGCCTTTGGGGTGGTGGTGCGACCTCGGGCGGAAGGTTGACGGTATATCTTAGAGGCTATATTATCGAAGGAGAGGGCATCGATGTGGAGCGTTGACTACAGCCTCATCGAGGCATGGCTCGATGAGCAGGACGAAGAGACCGTCGCTGGCATCTTCGCGGCCCTCGAGCTGCTGCAGTCGAGGGGGCCGGCTCTAGGGCGGCCTCTCGTGGATGCCGTCAAGGGCTCGTCGCTCAGGAACACGAAGGAGCTCAGGCCCGCTTCCGTCGGTCGATCCGAGGTTCGGATCCTCTTCGCCTTCGACCCGGAGAGGAAGGCCGTCATGCTCTTGGGTGGCGACAAGTCCAAGGGAAGGAGCTGCCGGTCGAAGTGGGCCGGATGGTACCGCAGGGCCATACCCTTGGCAGAGCGAAGGTACGAATGGCATCTCGACCAGCTAGGAGGGCATCATGGGCGAGCTCGGGGCCTATCTTGAGAAGCGAGGGATAACCGAGGAGCAGATGGAGCATGCGCGCCAGCGCACCCAGGCCGCCATCGACGCCTACAACCTTCGCGAAGCGCGCAAGGCCAGCAGGATGACCCAGGTGCAGCTCGCGCAGGTGATGGGGGTGTCCCAGAATCGCGTCTCTCGCATGGAGAGCGGGGACCTGGGCTCCATGAGCCTTGACTCCATTCGCCGCTACATCGAGGCCGTGGGCGGCCACCTCTCCTTGGTGGCTGACTTGCCGACGGGTCGGGTGAGCTTGATCTAGGGCGTGGCTGACGGCCGGGCCTTCCTTGCCGACGAGGGGCAAAAGGGGCGTGATCGCCCCGACGACGCGGCGATCCGCGGGATTCATGGCATCATGGGAGGCGATGCGGCGAGGCATTCGGGAACGGCATAGTCAGGCGGACGGCAAGATGGGGGCGCGCACCCATGATCATCCACACCGGCGCACGGACCGACACCGTGCGGTTCTACACCGAATGGCTGCTGCGGCGGTTCGACGAGGGCTACGTGCTCTCCCGCAACCCGATGTTCCCCACCCATGTCAGCCGCATGCGGCTCGATCCAGAGGTGGTGGACTGCGTGCTGTTCTGCTCGAAGGACTACGAGCCCATCCTGGCGGACCTCCATCGCATCACCGAGCGGTTCAGCACCTTCTTCTACTACACCATCACCGCCTACGGCCGCGACGTGGAGCCGCGCTCGCCGACCATCGACGAGGCCATCGCCACGCTGCTGCGGCTGGAGGAGCAGGTGGGGGCCGAGCGCATCGCCTGGCGCTACGACCCGGTGCTGCTGACGAGGCGCTACACCGTGGAGCGGCACCTGCGCACCTTCGAGTCCATGGCGAAGCGGCTGGCCGGCCATGTGGACCGCTGCATCTTCAGCTTCGTCGAGGTGGACGAGCTGGTGCGCCAGAACATGCCGGAGCTGCAGGAGGTGGCGCCGGCACAGCGGCGGGAGCTGGTCGAGGGCATGGCGGCCATCGCGCGGAGGCAGGGGCTGGTGCTGCAGTCCTGCGCGAGCGAGGACGACTGGTCCGACCTGGGCATCGTGGAGAGCGGCTGCATCACGAGGGAGCTGATCGAGCGCGCGAACGGCATCATGCTCAAGCCCATCGCCCGCGACCGGCTGAGCCCGGAGTGCCGCTGCGTGTGCTCGCGCGGCCTCGGCGACTACAACACCTGCCCCGGCGGCTGCCGCTACTGCTACGCTACGCGCCGGCGCGACCAGGTGGGCCGCAACCGGCGCAAGCACGACCCAACCTCTCCCATGCTGATCGGTGGCCTGACCGACGGGGACCAGGTGACCGACGCGAAGCCACGGGTCTATCGCATCTATCAGGACGCGCTGTTCTGAGCCGTCCGCGGGGAAGGACCTGCGGGCCCGGGTGCGGAGCGGCTGGCGCTTGGCGTGGTGGAGGCGGTGAAGCTGGTGGCGGTGCCGGCGACGACGAGCTGGCAGGCGCTGCCATCGGCGAGCCCGGGCGCCGACGCGTTGACCGCCTGGAAGGCGCGCTCGGCCGTGAAGGAGGCGGCCACCGTGCCGTCGGCGGCCAACACCTCCACCAGGTCCCCTGCGGCGCCTGAGGCCTGCACCAGGGCGAAGGGCTGGGTGCCGCCGGTGAAGGTCTCGGCCATGCCCGCCGGGCCGACCATGAGGACGATGCCGCCCTCCACCGTGGCCTCGAACTCGTAGTCCAGCGCGGCGTCGGCGCCGCTGGCCGGCCCGATGGCGTACAGCTCGCCGCCGGTGATGCGGATGCTGCCGTTGGAGTCCACGGCATCGCCGCCGGCATCGAGCACGATGCGGCCGCCGCTCACCTCGATGAGGCAGTCCTCGTTGGCCCCGGCCATTGCGCCGGCGGGGGCGCCCAGAGCGCCAGGGTGACCACGAAGCCCTTGGAGTAGCGATGGCGGAACATGTAGATGCCGGCCACGGCCACGCCGAGGGCGATGGAGGTGAGGCAGCAGAGCAGGAATGCCCCGGACGACACGGAGCCCACCAGGGATTCCGCGCTTCCGAAGACGGAGGTGAAGGTGGCGTCAAGCATGGGCGAGTCCTTTCTGGGCAGGGATGGTCGGGGTTGCAGGGCCGTGGGCGACGAGGGCTGCGGTGCCGCACTTCGAGAACGACTGGGGGAAGAGGCGAAGGCGGCTGAGCGCCTGGGCGAGCCAGAGCGGGCACGCGCCGGCGCACTTCACCTCCATGATGCTGTCGCGGGCGTCGAGCAGCGGACGCCAGGGCTGCGGGTCGGCCCGGGGCGGGCTGCCCTGCAGGCTGCTGTGCGAGGGCGGGCTGCAGGGCAGCGTTGGCGCAGCGGGGCTCAGGTCGCAGTAGGCCAGGTGGTCATCGAAGGTGGCGCGCAGGCCATCGCCGCACAGGGACGCTGGGGCTGGCCCAGGAGCTGGCTTCGGCGTGTTGGCGGGGCCAAGCCCGGGAAGGGCGCTGGCCGTAGGCGCCAGGCCGGGCTCAGGAGCTGGGCAGGGGACCCAGGCCACGCGCTCGCAGGCGATGGCCAGGTAGGGCTCCAGGCTGTCGTAGCGGTCGAGGAAGGCGGCCAGCTCGCGGGCGATCTGGCGCTGGCGGCTGGGAGAGGGGACGCTGCTCGCCTCTGGCGCTGCGCTCAGGGCCAGCGGGGCCGAGGCGCTTGCGGGCTGGGCCTCGGCGGAGGCGACGGGGGTGACGGGCCAGGCGGCTGTGGCATCCTCGAAGGGGATGCCGGCCAGGAACAGCCGGGCTGCGCCCAGGGACATGCTCGCACGCCGCTTGGACACCACGCCCTTGAGCTTGCACTTCATCTCCAAGAACACCTCCGTGGCAGCCTCTTGCTCGGTCAGGCGCGTGCCATCGGGATCGAATAGGATGACGCAGGACGGGGATAACGTCATCGCGGGGTCGCACGCAATCGGTTCGCCATCGCTCCGCTCACAGGGTGACAGCCGATGCTCGGCGGCGAGCCGGTGCTTCCCGCCAGCGTCCCGCATCCATCTGCTTGCTTCGTGGCGGAGGGAAGAGGGGATGAGCCCAAGAAGGGAAAAGGTCGTTAAGTTGCCTGGTCGGAAGTCCCGCAACCAATAATTGCCCCATTGCAAACCGGAGTTGGTCGCGCAACCGGGCCCTGTTGCTTAGGCTATGCTTGCACGGGCAAGGCGACGAGGCGGAAGGTGCGCCCATGAACATCGAAATGGCCAAGCGTTTGGTCGACCGGCGACGGGCGGCGGGGCTGTCCCAGGAAGGGTTGGCGACGGAGCTCGGGGTGAGCCGCCAGGCGGTATCCAAGTGGGAGCGATCGGAGTCGTCGCCGGACACGGACAACCTCATCGCGCTGGCGCAGCTCTACGGCGTGTCGCTGGACGACCTGCTGTTCCAGGACATGGCCGAGGAGCAGGATGGCCTGGCTGGAGGCGAAGGGCCGAAGGCGCCCGAGGAGGGCGAAGCGCCCGCGGCGATGGCCTCTTCGGAGGCGGAAGCGGCCGCGGGGGACGAGGCCGCCGCGAGCGCCGAGGTCGCGGGCGAGGCGGCTGC
>CANOCK010000010.1 GCA_947564525.1 uncultured bacterium
GCCGATGACGGCGACGCGAATCCTATCCAGCTGACCTCCCTGGTCGCGCTCGCAGCTGCAGGCGACGGCCTCCCTAATATCGACCTCGCATCCATCACCGTGCGCATCTCCGAGGGCGCCGACCCGGCTCCCTGGGAGGCCGTCGGCTTCAAGGTAGAGGCCGCTCCGGCTGATGCAGCCGACGATGCCGAGCCCGTAGAGGGCGAGCCCTTGGGCGACCTCGTCACCGATGATGCCCATGACCACGATGCCAACGAGACCGACGGCGCCTCCTCCGAAGGCCCGGTCATCGTCGACGAGGTGACCATCGGCTACGGCTACGCCAACGAGCGCTCCAGCGCCGACGGCGCCTACGAGCGCACGATACCGAAGGTGGGCGCCGTCCTCAAGCTCCAGCCGATCGCTGCCGAGGAGCTCATGGAGGGCGAGGTAGACGCGAAGGGTGAAGCCGCTCCTGCAGGCTCCGGGCCTGCCGCCGACGGCGGCTCGGACGGCGCCGATGGAACCGCCGCCTCCGATGCGGGCTCTGGTGACGGCACTGCAGCCGATGCTGCCGAGGGCGAGGTGACCCTCGCCTCCAAGCTCGCTGACCTCCCCGAGGAGTCGCAGGCGATGGCCTCCTTCCTCTGCGAGGGCTGCCTCTACGTGATAGACCCCGAAGGAGGGGCCGCCCTCGTTGCCGTGGACCCCAAGCGCTTGGCGGATTGCGTGGAGGACCCGACCACGCTGATACTCCCAGACTACGTCGATGACGGCCAGTGGTCCTACCCGCTTACCCGCATAGCCAAAGGGGCGTTCCGAGGCTCTGGCATAGAGCGCCTCTGGATACCAGCCTCGGCCACCTACCTCGACTACGCCCTCGAGGGCTGCGAGACCCTGCGCTATGTCGAGATATCCGAGGATTCGCCCGTCTACTCCTCCAAGGACGGCTGCCTCTACGACAAGTCGGGCGAGACGCTGTGGATGGCGCCGGAAGGCAATCGAAGCGCTGCCGTAGACAACAGATGCTTGGCAGCCGAGCCAAACGCGCAATCTCTCAGCAGTCGGATCTTGCATATCCTCGACCGCTCGTGTCTTTTGAAGGCAATGGCTGGCCGCTCAACTGAACCGCCATATGACGAACACCCGCCTGCTTATCCGAACCTCAGCCACTACACGCACGTCTACTATCCAGCCAAGCACACCTTTGAGCCGGACACCCGTATAGGTCTTTACGACGCGTGGTATCCGAAACACGGAGGGCATGGCAGCTGGGCTCACATCCACACTGGTGGTATAAAACTGATGAATGGTCCCTCCAATCCCGACATCTACTCAAAGGTAACCGATAGCGCTCAAACTTGGATTCGCTATGCTCACACCATTGGGACAATCGAGATTACTGGAAGATGCCGCATAACCTCAGCAAGCGCATCGCCTAACGGCCCCGCCTTGGCTGACACAACAATATCAGGCGCCGCTACCTGCACGTACTTGCGAGCTGAAAACCCTGACACCAACCTAAGTGATGCCACGTTCGACCTCGGCCCAGGCTTCGATCCCCAAATTATTACTCACGAGATAGCTGACAACGCAACCATAGGTCTCTTATTCCCTGAGAACAAGCTAGCACGCGTGACCTCATGGACAGTCTCGCCCTCAGGGGAAACCCTAACTAAACCCTCGAACAGCAGATATGCCACCCACAAGCATCAACCGGGTGAACATTACACAGCAAACTACGAGAGGCTCGCCTACACAGTAAGCCTTCACGCCAACGTACCCTCTGACTACGTGATCCAGAAGTTCGTAGTCAAACCGAATTGGTATCTCAACGACTTGGACAAGCTGCCCGAACGACCAGGGTACGCTTTCAGCGGCACCTCTGACAGCCCTGAGCCCGGCGTCGGTCAGGCTTACCACGACAAGACAGGCCGCGCGATACAGCGATGGACGCGCACCGATGACGGAGACATCTTCTGCCATTGGGATCCCAAAACCTACCGCATCACCTATACCTCGGACGACATCGGGACCGACGACTCGCTTCGGCGGACCTATGAGACTGGCGAGGGGTTCGCCCTTCCCACGCCCTCGCGCTATGGGTACCTGTTCGATGGATGGGAGGTCTCGGGGGCTCAGGGTGCCGGGGTCGAGACCGTGACGGAAGCGGACGGCACCAAGACCACGCACATCAAGGCCGGCACCTATGGCGACCTCACCTGCACTGCCAAATGGGTCCTGCGTTACGACCTGGCCGTGCCGATAGCAGACCCTGGCGACGTGACCTTCGAGGCCGACTCGCTCACCGGCCAGGTACGGGTCAAGCCCGGCACGTCCGCCACAGGAAGCATCATCTCCTACATAGCCGCGCCGATAATGCTCGACACGCTCTCTTGCGAAGGGCCCCATTCGGCTGAGCCCACTGATCCTGCCGAAGGCGCATCCGAGCTCGAGGGCATCTTCGGAGTCGGCGCCTCTTCCAAGGTGAGGTTCGTCGTGACGCTTGGCGACGCGGATGCAGCGCAAACGGCGAAGCTCACCATAGGAAGCGCATCCTCGCTTGCCGGCCTCGCCATCCCCGCAGCCACCTCTCGCGACGACCCCGGTCGCATGCCGGTGACCTACGGCCTCGAATTGGATGCCGACCTTGCCATCCCACCAGTACGCGACGCAGCCCCCGTGGCACAGCTCACGTATACGGTAAGCCTAGCTCCATAGCCTCAAAGGCCTTCGGCGATTCAGGCCTGCCAACGAGAGCGACGGCCAAGCGATGCGGCCGCCCCTCCCTTTGGCGACGGGACGCTGACAGATGCCGAACGGGGCGTTTTCAAGGCGGCCGCCGCGTGGGGCGGCGAGGCCTTCGCAGGGTAGAGTCTTGCCATGGTCAAACGAGCTTGGGCGCTGCAAGGCGGACGGAAGCCCGCAATCCCAAGCCCCGAACGAGACAGGAGACTACCATGGGAATCAAAGAGAAGCTGCAGGACGCCGCCCACGACGTCGCCGAGGCCGCCAAGGACGTGGCCGAGAACGTCAAGGACGGCGCTGAGGACCTGGCCCACAACGTGCGCAACGCCGCCGAGGACAAGGCCCATGACATCAAGAACGGCGCCAAGGACGCCGCCCAGAACGTGAAGGACGCCGCCGCCGACGCAGCGGAGAAGGCCAAGAAGGCCGCCAACGACGCGGCCGACAAAGCCAAGGATGCGGCTCAGGACGCCAAGGACAAGGCGGCCTAGCCCGTCGACGGAGCGTCGAAGCGGGAGCCGGCCGGCTCCCGCTTCGCAGGGCCCGCGCGGCCTCCCCTTGCGGGAGCTGCGCGGGCCCTTTCCTTGCGGCAGGGCTGGCTAGCGCTGCTTCGACGCCCAGCCGCCCCGGCCAGGTCCAGGCGGACGCCCAGGGCCGGGCCGCCCGTCCCGCTGCCCTCGCGGCTGGCGCGCCTTGGGGCCCGTGCCGGCCGGGCGCCCCCCTTCCGCGCCGCCCTTCGCCGCAGGCGACGCCGCCCGGGACGCCGCTGCCTGCGGGCCCTCGCTGGGCCGCTCGCGCTGCCCGGCCGGGCGCTTCCCTGCTGCCCTGCGGGGCTTCCCCGCCGATCGACGGGGCTTGCCCGACGGCTTCTTCCCCGTGTCGCCCCCGCTCCGGGAGCCAGGGCGCACCAAGCACTTCGGCCCATAGCCGATCAGATCCTCCCGCCCGGCCTTGCGCAGCGCCTCCTCCACGAGCGCGCGGTTCCTCGGGTCGCGGTACTGGATCAGCGCCCGCTGCAGCGCCTTCTCGTGCGGGCTGCGGGGCACGTAGACGGGCTCCATGGTGCGCGGGTCGAGGCCCGTGCAGTACATGACCGTGGCCAAGGTCGAGGGCGTCGGGTAGAAGTCCTGCACCTGCTCGGGGTTGTGGCCCAGGTCGCGACAGAACTCCGCCAGCTCCACGGCATCCGCCAAGGTGCAGCCCGGGTGCGAGGACATGAGGTAGGGCACGAGGAACTGGCGCTTGCCGGCGCGCTCGTTCTCCCGGGCGAAGGCGGCGGAGAACCGCTCGTAGACCCGATGGGGCGGCTTGCCCATGATACGCAGCACCCGGTCGGACACATGCTCGGGCGCCACCTTGAGCTGGCCCGACACGTGGTGGGCCACCAGCTCGCGCAGGAACGTCGGGTCCGGGTCGGCCATGAGGTAGTCGAAGCGGATGCCCGAGCGCACGAACACCTTCTTGACCCCCGGCAGCGCCCGGAGCTTGCGCAGCAGCCCCACGTAGTCGCCATGGCCTGCCTCCAGCTGGGCGCAGGGCTCGGGGGCCAGGCACCGCTTGGCGGGGCAGGCGCCGCGCTCCAGCTGCGCCGCGCAGGCGGGCGCGCGGAAGTTGGCCGTGGGACCGCCCACGTCGTGGATGTAGCCCTTGAACGCCGGGTCGGCGACGAGCTGCCGCGCCTCGTCCAGCAGCGACTCGTGGCTGCGCGCCTGCACGATGCGCCCCTGATGGAACGTCAGCGCGCAGAAGGCGCACTCGCCGAAGCAGCCCCGGCTGCTCGTCAGGCTGAAGCGCACCTCCGAGAGCGCCGGCACGCCGCCCTCGGCGTCATGGTCGGGGTGCCAAGCGCGCGTGAACGGCAGGCGGTAGACGGCGTCGAGCTCGGCGGTGGTCAGCGGAGCGGCAGGAGGGTTCTGCACCACGAACAGGCTCGGCCCGTAGGGCTCCACGAGGCGCTTGCCGCGGATGGGGTCGGAGGCGCGGTACTGCACGGCGAAGCTCTCGGCGTAGGCGCGCGGGTCGGAGCGCACCTGATCGAAGGAGGGCAGCATCTCGTAGTCGCAGATGGGATCGAGGGAGCGCACCTTGCACACGGTGCCGTCGATGAACGTCAGGTCGCTCGCGGAGAGCCCCGCGTCGAGGGCGTCGGCGATCTCGACGACCGAGCGCTCCCCCATGCCGTAGGAGACGAGGTCGGCGCCCGAGTCCATGAGGATGGAGCGCTTCATGGCATCCGACCAGTAGTCGTAATGGGCCAGCCGCCGCAGGCTCGCCTCGATGCCGCCCAGGATGATGGGCGCGTCCTTGTAGCTGCGGCGGATGAGATTGGAGTACACCACGGCGGCGTGGTCCGGGCGCCTGCCCGTCACGCCGCCAGCGGTGTAGGCGTCGGCGCGGCGGCGCTTGCGGGCCACGGTGTAGTGGTTCACCATGGAGTCCATGTTGCCCGCCGACACCAGGAACCCCAGCCGCGGCTCGCCGAACACGCGGATGGAGGCGTCGTCGCGCCAGTCCGGCTGGACCACGAGCGCCACCTTGTAGCCCTCGCGCTCCAGCAGCCGCACGATGATGGCGGCCCCGAAGGAGGGATGGTCCACGTAGGCGTCTCCGCAGACGTAGACGAAGTCCGGCGCCTCCCACCCGCGGGCTGCCATGTCGGCGGCCGTGGTCGGGGGGAAGGCGCTGCGGTCTGCCATGCTAGGCCTGGTCGGCGTCATTGCCCGCGGCAGCGGAAGCCTCCTCCGGCGTGCGGACGATGGCGCGGTCCAAGGCCCACTTGTTGGCCTTCAGGCGCTCGGCGGACTCGCGCAGGGCGAACCCGCGGCCCGTCTGCTCGAACTGCTTGCGCACCTGCTTGGGGTTCATGGACGGGTTGATGGCGGCGCAGGCGGCCTCGAGGTCCTCCTCGGTGAGGCTCAGCCCCTCGTGCTGGAAGACGGCATCCAGGGCGAAGCCCTGGACGAGCATCTCGCGCGCCTGCATCATCATCATGATGCCCAGCTGCTGCTCGCCGCCGTTCTCGTTGACGAACTCCTCCCAGGTCTTGCCCTGCTGCTGCAGGTCGATGCGGATGCTCTCCATGAGGTTGCCCCGCATGGCCTCGTAGACCTCGTCGGCGATGGCGCCCTGGAAGCGGCGACCCAGCTCCGCGGCAACGAGCTGGCGCCGGTAGCCCTCGTACTGCTCGCGGTCGCGGCGCTCGAGGCTCTTCGCGATCTCGGCGCGCAGCTCGGCCAGGCCCGCGTACATGGGCATGTTGGCCTTCACCCACGCGTCGTCCACGGGTGGCGTGGTCGGCTGCTGCACCTCCTTCACGGTCACCTTGCACGTGACCGTCTGGGTGGTCTCGTTGAGGTCCTCGTCCAGGCTCGGCCCCTCGAAGGTGAACTCCTTGGTCTCCCCTGGGCTCATGCCGATGATCTGCTGGTCGAAGCCGTCAGGCATGTAGCCCGCGCCGGTGGTGTAGGTGCGCCCGTCGCTGGTGAGCCCGGGCAGCGGCTTGCCATCCTCGAAGGCCTCCATGCTGATCAAGCAGCTGTCGCCCTTCTCGATGACCTTGTCGGCCACCTTCTCGTAGACGGTGTAGCGGCTCGCCATCTCCTCGAGCTGGGCGTCCACGGCCGCCTCGTCGAACTGGTAGGACGGCACCGTGATCTCGACGGGCTCGTAGGAGGTCAGCTCGTAGGAGGGCTTGGGGGTCACGTCCAGGGCGAAGCGGAACTCCTGGCCCCGGCGCAGCGGCGAGATGGGAGCGGCCTTGGGCGGGAACGAGGGGATGAGGTTCTTCTTGTCCAGGGCATAGGGCACCAGGGCCTCGATGGCCTTGCCCTCGACGATGGAGTCGAGGTCCTTGATGCCCATCCTCTCCTGGGCCACCTGGGCGATGGTCTTGCCCTGCTCGGGTCGCAGCCCCATGGAGTTGGCGAAGCCGAGCTGGGCCGTATGCAGGGCGTTGCCCACCTCCTCCGGAGTGGCCACGCACTCCAGGCGGAAGCGGCCGTCATCGAGCTTCTTCTTGGTGACTTTCATGATCCGGTGACGCTCCTTTGCGTTGGGTCTTCGAGCCGACGGCCGCCGCTCCCTTCTGGCGACGCGCCATCGGTCCTCTCGCTTAGGAGCATTGTATCAGCCCCTTGGCGAAAAGCGCCGGAGGCTCGGCCAGCTCGCCGCGCCCTCCTCGCCAACCGCCCCATAGCCTAGAATGGGACCCGGAACCGAGGATGAGAGGTGCATCATGCCCACCCTGCGCATCGGCGTGCTGAGCGACACGCACGGCCCCTTGCCGGAATCGGTCTTCGACCTGATGAGCGGCGCCTGGAGCGAAGGCGAGCTGAACGGCCGCCTCTGGAGGCAGGCCCTCTGCCGCCACGAGGGCGGAGGGTCCCTGTCACTCGAGGAGGCCGTCATCGGACAGGAGGGCCGCACCGAGCCGCTCCGCCCCCTCTCGTCGCGACGATGCGGCCTCATAGCCCATTGCGGCGACATCGGGCCCCAGAGCGTCCTCGACGAGCTCGGCGCCATCGCGCGCACGGTGGCCGTGCTCGGCAACAACGACTACGAGCGCTACTGGTGCTCGGATGGCGACGTCCGGACCTTCCGCAGCTTCCAGGCCGAGGGCGTCGAGGTGTGCATGGCCCACATCCCCCGAGACCTCGACGCCGCCCTCTACGGCCGCGGCCCCTTGCAGCCGGCCCTGGTGCACCAAGAGCCCCAGCTGGCCCTCCATGGGCACACCCATGTCCCGAGGCTCTCCCTGCAAGGCTCCCACATGCTGCTCTGCCCTGGCTCCCCCACCCGCGGCCGCAACGGCAGCGGACACAACGTCGCCCTGGTGGACGTCGCCGACGGCAAGCTGGACGCCATCTCCTTCATCGAGGTGTGAGCCTGCGGGCCGGGCTCGCGGCCTATCGGCCCGGCGGCGCCTCCAGCTGCCGCTCCAGGTTGGTGCGGTGGCCCCGCTCCTCCTCGGTCCACGGGCCGAAGAGCATGCGCTCCCGCAGCAGCCGGAGGCATCGAGGAAGGGGGCCCTCGATCCGTCCTGGAAGGCGTGCCCCGAGGGGCGCAACAGGATAAGAAGGGCACGGCGAAGGCCGCGGCAGGACCGCCATGGTCCCAGAGGGAGCAGCAGGCTCGCCGCGGCCTCGGAAGAGGCAGCGAGCCCGCCACGACGAGCTGGAGCAGCGAGCCCGTCCCGCTCCGACCCTACTCGTTGCTCTTCAGGCTCTCCACCATGTCGATGCGGGCCAGCTTGCGGCGCATGACCAGCATGACGAAGACCGTGAAGGCCATGGTGAGCACGAAGGCCGCCACGAAGCTCCAGACGTGGATGTCGCGCCCGAACATGACCTGGTCCACCTCGGCCGTCACGATGACGAAGCCCTCCAGCGCCACGCCGAGCGCCAGCCCCGCCAAGGCGCCCATGACCGACAGCAGGATGGTCTCGCGATAGATGTAGAGGTCCACCTCGCGCGGGGTGAAGCCGAGCACCTTGAGGGTGGCGATCTCGCGCTGGCGCTCGGTTATGTTGATGTTCGTCAGGTTGTACAGCACGATGAATGCCAGCGCCGCAGCGGCCACCACCAGCACCACCACTATCATGTTCACCGACCGCAGCATGGTGCGGTACGAGTCGATGACCTCGTCGTTGTACGCAACGGTCTTCACGCCGTCGATGGCGCGCACCTCGTCGCTGAAAGCCGCTCGCGCACCCGGGTCGGCGTCCATGAGCGCATAGGTGGCGGTGTAGGCAGGCGGCTTGCCGAAGGCGCGCTCGTAGGCTCCGGCCCCCAAGAACACGTAATGCTGCACGTAGTTCTCCATGATGCCCGTCACCCGCAGCTCGTAGCGCTCGGCCGTGGCGTTGCCCATGTCGTCGGGCACCGCCAGCTCCACCGTGCTGCCCACCTGGGCATCCAGCGTCGAAGCCAGCTTCTCGGTGATGATGGCCGAATCGGGCCCCAGCTCCAGCTCGTGCCCGGTCTGGCGCTCCTGCATGGTCCACAGGCTCTGGAACGCCGTCGGGTCCTGCGGCACCACCAGCGAGACCGCCGTCTCGCGCCCGTCAGGGGCCAAGGCCATCATGGACTCCTGCTGCGCCTCGGTGTACTCCGACACCACATCGCCGCCCATCACCTCGCCCAGCGCCTCGCGGCCCTCCTGCCCCATGTCGTCCTCGGTCGTGACCACCACGTTGTAGTGGACGAGCCGCCCGTACTGCTTGTCGATGATGTCGTTGATGGAATCTTGCAGCCCCAAGCCCGTCAGCAGCAGCGCCGTGCAGCCGGCGATGCCGATAAGGGTCATGACCAGGCGCTTCTTGTAGCGGAACAGGTTGCGGAAGGTGACCTTCCAGCTGAACGACAGCCGCCGCCACAGCGGGCGCGCCCGCTCGAGCAGGATGCGCTTGCCCTCCTTGGGCGCCCGGGGCCGCATGAGCTCGGCTGGGGACTCGCGCAAGGTGGCCGCGCAGGCGAACCAGGTGGCTCCCAGCGTCACGCCGATGCCGAGCCCAGCCGCCAGCAGCGCCAACGGCACGTCGATGGGCGGCACGGACTTGGGCACCGAGTAGATGATGGCATAGGCCTCCATGATGACGTAGGGCAGCACGAGCGCCATGACCACGATGCCCACCGCCGCGCCCGCCACGCTGGCCAGCGCCGCGTACACGAGGTACTTCGACGTGATGCGCGCCCGCGAGTAGCCGAGCGCCTTGAACGTGCCGATGAGCCCGCGCTCCTCCTCGACCATGCGGGTCATGGTGGTGAGCGCCACCAGAGCCGCCACCAAGAAGAAGATGAACGGGAACACCTGGGCTATGTGGTCGACGCGCTCGGCGTCCGACTCGAAGCTCACGAGGCCGTGGTTCTTCGTGCGGTCCATGACCAGCCATTCGGGCAGCTCGATGGCGTCTATCTGGCGCTGGGCATCGGCCAGCTGGGCCTCGGCATCGGCGAAGCGCTCGTCGGCCTCGGCGCGGCCCTGCTCGTACTCGGCCAGGCCTCTCTCGTATCCGGCGCGGCCCGATGCCAGCTGCGAGCGGCCACTCGCCAGCTGCGCCTGGGCGCTGTCGAGCTTCTGCTGGGCCTCGGCGAAGCCGGCTTCGGCAGCTGCCCGCCGATCCGCCAGCTGCTGGCGCCCGGCAGCGATGCCCTGCGCAAGGGCCGCAGCGCCCTTCTGGAGCTCGGCAAGCTGCGCCTCGAGCTTCGCCCGCTCGTCAGCCGGCAGGCTCGGGTCTGCCAGCGCCTGCTCCACCTGGGCTATCTGCTGCTCGACCCCATCGAGCTGTTGCTGGCGCGCAGCAAGCTCGGCCTCAGCCGCTGCAAAGCCCTCCTCGGCCGCCCTCCGCTGGGCTGCCAGCTCGGCCACGCCGCTGCCGTAGTCTGCCTGGCCCAGGGCCAGCTCGGCCTCGCTGCTGCGGATGGCCGCGGCGGCCGCATCGAGCGACGCCCTCGCATCGCCCAGCTGCGCCTCGGCATCGGCCCTCTCGGCCTCGTAGCGCTCCCGCTCGCGGTCGAGCTCCGCCTGGGCGTCAGCACGCAGCTGGGCGAGCCGCGCTCGCTCGCGCTCGGGCGCCAAGCCCGCTATCTCCTTCAGCACGGCATCGACCCGCGCCTGGTAATCGGACGAGCCAGCCATCTCGTCCCGCGCGCCCGAGACGGTCACGAACGCCTCGGTGTAGGGGTAGCTCTCGGCGAAGTCGTCCTCTGGCACGTACATGAATTGCTCCACTACGCCCGACCCGAGGCTCGTGGAGCCCATCTGCGTGGAGCTCGCATAGTAAGGCGTGGTCGCATACCCCACGATGGTGTAGCGGCGCGTCTCGAGCACCTCGTCCACATCGGAGGCGCCATAGTCGATCTCGACCTGGTCGCCCACTGCCGTCGGGGTCGCCATCACGCGGTCGGCCGATATGACGCACTCGCCCGGCTGCTCGGGCCACCGGCCCTCGGTGAGCACGAGGCGGTTCAGGTAGCTGCCATCATCCGACTCCACGCTCATGGCATCGGCCTGCACGCTGGCCGCCGCGCTCGCAGGCAGCGAATGCACGCGCACGGCGTACTGCTCGTCGTCGATGGTGGCCATCACGTCGGTCTCATAGGCCCCCATGACCGCCTCGACCTCGTCGAGCCCTCGCAATGCCTCCAAGTCGGCGTCGGTCAGCCCCAGCGTGGATACCACGCGGATGTCCATGAGCGCGGTGCCATCGTAGTACTCGTCGGCGAAGCGGGCCATGTCGGGAGCCGTCATGCGCAGCCCAGCATAGAACCCGCAGCCCAGCGCCACGATGGCGGCGATGGCCACGAAGCGTCCGAGCGAGCCCCTTATGGAGCGCATCGTCTCCTTGGCGAAAGTGCTAGCCACAGGCGCCCTCCCCTTGCTGCCGCGCGCCTCCCGCATGGCGCACCGCGACAGCGATCGCAGCAGCTTTCCGACAGGCGCTCACGGCTACCACTCCACCGCGTCCGCCGAAGCCGGCGACGGGTTGACCTCCACGGCCGACACCGAGCCCTCGCGCACGTGGATGACGCGGTCGGCTATGGCGGTGAACGCAGCGTTGTGGGTGATGATGACCACGGTCTTGCCGGTGCTGCGGCACGTCTCCTGCAGCAGCCCCAGGATGGCCTTGCCGGTGACGTAGTCCAAGGCTCCGGTGGGCTCGTCGCAGAGCAGCAGCTTCGGGTTCTTGGCCAAGGCCCGGGCGATGGCCACGCGCTGCTGCTCGCCGCCGGAGAGCTGGCCGGGGAAGTTCTGCGCCCTGCGCCCGAGCCCCACGGCCCGCAGCACCTCGTCGGCATCCAGCGGATCCCTGCAGATCTGGCTCGCCAGCTCCACGTTCTCCCGGGCGGTGAGGTTCTGCACCAAGTTGTAGAACTGGAAGACGAAGCCTATGTCGTAGCGGCGGTAGGCGGTGAGCTGCTTTGCGTCGTAGCGGCTGATGTCCTGGCCGTCGAGCAGGATGGTGCCGCTGGTGGCGGTGTCCATCCCCCCGAGCATGTTCAGCAGCGTCGTCTTGCCAGCTCCCGAAGGGCCCACTACGACGACGAGCTCCCCCTGCTCGATGGAGAACGACATGGAGCGCACGGCAGCCACCTCCACCTCGCCCATACGGTACACCTTGCTCACATCGCGGAACTCGACGAATGCCATCGCTGCCTGCCTTACGCCTGAAAGCTGCCTCTGCCCTCCTATGGTAGCAAAACGAAGCAGCCCGCGGGGCTCCCGCCCTTCGGCCAGCCGGCCGTGGCCACGCCATTGGCGCCGCCCGGCTCGCCCCTGCTGCCCGACCCAGCCGCGGCGCCTCCCGGCAGCCGCAGCCAAAGAAGAAGGGCGCCCCTCTCGGAGCGCCCTTCCGGCCTTGCCTCGGCCAAGCGGCCTAGTTGGCGGCGAACAACTCGATGGTGTCGCCCTCGGCCAACGTGACGATGGCCTTCTTCCACGTGCGGGTCTTGCCCTCATGGTAGCGCATGCGCTTGGGCTTGGCCTTCACGTTCAGGGTGTTCACCTTGGTGACCTTCACGCCGAAGATCGCCTCGATGGCCTTGGCCACCTCAATCTTGTTGGCCTTCTTGTGCACCTCGAAGGTGTACTTGTTGTCCTCCATCATGTCGTAGCTGTGCTCGGAGATGACGGGGCGGATGATGATCTCGCGGGGATCCATTATGCCAGCACCTCCTCGATGTAGCTCAGGCAGGGCTCGGAGATGACGAGCGCCTTGTTGTCGATCAGCTCGTAGGTGTTCATGTCGCCCACCGGCAGGATGTTCACCTCGGGGATGTTGCGGAAGGACAGGAACTCCTCCACGTCCTCGTTGCCGATGACCACGGTGATGCGCTTGCCCTCGAGCTCCAGGGCCTTGATCAGCGCCACGGCGTCCTTGGTGTGGGGCTTCTCGAAGGTGAGGCCCTTCACCACCACCAGCTCGCCGTCGGCCAGCTTGGCGGACAGCGCGCTGCGCAGCGCCAGCTTGACCTCCTTGCGGTTCACCTTCTGGTCGTAGGAGCGGGTGTGCGGGCCGAACACGGTGCCGCCGCCGACCCACTGGGGCGCGCGGATGGTGCCCTGGCGGGCCCGGCCGGTGCCCTTCTGGCGCCACGGCTTCTTGCCGCCGCCGCGGACCATGCCGCGGGTGCGGGTGTTGGCCGTGCCCTGGCGCCACGAGGCGCGCTGGGCCTTGACCACCCGGTGCATGACGTGCATGTTGGGCTCGATGCCGTAGACCGCGTCGCTGAGCGTGGCGGTGCCGGCGGCCTTGCCCTTCACGTCCTTCATTTCAATCGTTGCCATGATGTTAGCAGCTCCTTGCACTCATCTTTGCCTATGCCATGCGAACGCGCACGATGGCGTTCTTGCCGCCGGGGACGGCGCCCTTCACGAGGATCAGGTTCTGCTCCTCGTCGACACGGACCACCTCGAGGTTGCGCACCGTCACGGTGTCGCAGCCCATGTGGCCCGGCAGGCGCAGGCCCTTGAACACGCGGGAAGGCGTGGCGCACTGGCCGACGGAACCCGGCGCACGATGGAAGTGCGCGCCGTGGCCGCCCGGGCCGCCGCGGAAGCCGTAGCGCTTCATGACGCCGGCGAAGCCCTTGCCCTTGGAGGTGCCGGTCACGTCGACCTTCTTCACCTCGTTGAAGGCAGCGACGGTCTGCTCGTCGCCCACATGATGCTCGCTGGCGTCCTCGACGCGCACCTCGCGCAGGTAGCGCTTGGGCTCGGTGCCCTGCTTGTCGAAATGGCCCTGCATCGGCTTGTTCACGCGGCGCGGCTTCACGTAGCCGAAGCCCATCTGCACCGCCTCGTAGCCGTCGGTGGCGGCGGTCTTCACCTGGCACACCACGTTGGGCTCGGCCTGGATGACCGTCACCGGCACGACGGTGTCGTCCTCGGCGAACACCTGGGTCATGCCGATCTTCTTGCCATAAATCGCGTTGATCATTGTCTCAGCACTCCCCTTCCTACAGCTTGATCTCGATGTCGACGCCCGCCGGCAGGTCGAGGCGCATGAGCGAGTCGACGGTGTTGGACGTGGGCTCCAGGATGTCGATGAGGCGCTTGTGGGTGCGCATCTCGAACTGCTCGCGGGAGTCCTTGTTCACATGGGGCCCGCGGATGACGCAGTACAGGTTGCGCTCGGTGGGCAGCGGAATAGGACCGGAAACCTTGGCACCCGTCTTCTGAGCGGTATCGACGATGAGGCGCGTGGACTGGTCCACGATCTCATGATCGTACCCCTTCAGGCGGATGCGAATCTTCTGACTTGCCACTTACATTACCTCCAAATAGAAGTTTCTCACGGACGCCCGGCTTAGGCGTTGCCGCCGGCCTTGCTGATGATCTCGTCCTGCACGGACTTGGGCACGGGCTCGTAGGAGTCGAACTGCATGGTGTACACCGCGCGGCCCTGGGTGCCGCTGCGCAGGTCGGTCGCGTAGCCGAACATGTTGCCCAGCGGAACCTTCGCCTCGATGACGACGGCGTTGCCACGCTGCTCCTGACCCTGGATGAGGCCGCGGCGGCTCGGGATGTCGCCCATGACGAAGCCGGTGTACTCCTCGGGGGTCTCCACCTCGACGGCCATGACGGGCTCGAGGATGACCGGGTTGGACTTCTTCAGCGCGTCCTTGATGGCCATGGAGCCCGCCACCTTGAACGCCGCCTCGGAGGAGTCGACCTCGTGGTAGCTGCCGTCGATGAGCTCGACGCGGACGTCCTCGACCGGGTAGCCGGCCAGCACGCCGGAGTTCAGCGCCTCCTGGATGCCCTTGTCGATGGACGGGATGTACTCCTTGGGCACCACGCCGCCGACGATCTTGTTCTCGAACTCGTAGCCCTTGCCCGGCTCCTGCGGGTACATGTTGATGACCGCATGGCCGTACTGGCCGCGGCCGCCGGACTGGCGCACGAACTTGCCCTCGGCGCTCATGACCTCGTGGCCCGGGCGCTCGCGGTAGGCGACCTGGGGCTTGCCAACGTTGGCCTCGACCTTGAACTCGCGCAGCAGGCGGTCCACGATGATCTCGAGGTGCAGCTCGCCCATGCCGGCGATGATGGTCTGGCCGGTCTCATGGTTGGTGGACACGCGGAAGGTCGGGTCCTCCTCGGCGAGCTTCTGCAGGGCGATGCCCATCTTGTCCTGCTCGGCCTTGGTCTTGGGCTCCACGGCGATGTCGATAACCGGCTCGGCGAACTCCATGGACTCCAGGATGACCGGGGCGTCCTCGGCGCACAGGGTGTCGCCGGTGGAGGTGTCCTTCAGGCCCACGACGGCCACGATGTCGCCGGCGGTGCACTTGTCGATGTCGATGCGCTGGTTGGAGTGCATCTGCAGCAGGCGCCCGATGCGCTCCTTCTTGTCCTTCACGGCGTTGAGCACGTAGCTGCCCGAGTCCAGGCTGCCCGAGTACACGCGCAGGTAGGTGAGCTTGCCCACGTAGGGGTCGGTCATGATCTTGAAGGCCAGCGAGGAGAACGGAGCCTTCGGATCGGCCGGACGGTCCTCTTCCTCGCCGGTCTCGGGGTTGGTGCCCTTGATCGGGGGGATGTCCACCGGGGACGGCATGTAGTCGACCACGGCGTCCAGCAGCTCCTGCACGCCCTTGTTCTTGTAGGCGGAGCCCACGAACACGGGGTTGATCTGGCAGGCGATGACGCCCTTGCGGAAGGCGGCCTTCAGCTCCTCGACCGAGACCTCCTCCTCCATGAGCACCTTCTCCATGAGCTCGTCGTCGCAGTCGGCGGCGGCCTCCAGCAGCTCCTGGTGGTACAGCTCGGCGTCGGCGGCGAACTCCTCGGGGATGGCGTCAATGGGCTCGGGATAGGTCATGCCCTTGTCGTCGGCCTTGAAGTCCCAGGCGGTCATGGTCACCAGGTCGATGACGCCCCAGAAGTTGTCCTCGGCGCCCATGGGCATCTGGGCGGCCACGGCGTTGGCGCCCAGGCGGTCGCGCATGGTCTGGATGGCGTGGAAGAAGTCGGCGCCCACGCGGTCGTACTTGTTGATGAAGGCGATGCGGGGCACGCCGTAGCGCTCGGCCTGGCGCCACACGGTCTCGGACTGCGGCTGCACGCCGGCGACGGCGTCGAACACCGCCACGGTGCCGTCGAGCACGCGCAGGGAGCGCTCCACCTCGGCGGTGAAGTCAACGTGGCCGGGCGTGTCGATGATCTGGAAGCGGTACTCCTTGCCGTCCTCCTTGCCGCCGGGGTACTTCCAGAAGCAGGTGGTGGCAGCCGCAGTGATGGTCACGCCGCGCTCCTGCTCCTGCTCCATCCAGTCCATGGTGGCGGCGCCGTCATGGACCTCGCCGATCTTGTGGGTCTTGCCCGTGTAGTAGAGGATGCGCTCGGTCGTCGTCGTCTTGCCCGCGTCGATGTGGGCCATGATGCCGATGTTGCGCGTGTCCTTCAGGTCTATCTTTGCCATAGGTCCCCCTTAGAAGCGGTAGTGCGAGAACGCACGGTTGGCCTCGGCCATCTTGTACATGTCCTCGCGTTTCTTCACGGCGGCGCCGGTGTTCTGGGACGCGTCCATGATCTCGTTGGCAAGGCGCTCCTTCATGGTGTGCTCCTTGCGGGAGCGCGAGAAGTCCACGATCCAGCGGATGGCCAGGGTGGTGGAGCGACGCGGGTTCACCTCCATGGGCACCTGGTAGGTGGCGCCGCCCACGCGCTTGGGCTTGCACTCCAGCGTGGGACGGACGTTGTCCATGGCCTTCTTGAACACCGACAGCGGGTCCTCGCCGGTCTTCTCCTCGACCAGGGCGAAGGCGCCATAGACGATGGACTCGGCCAGCGACTTCTTGCCGTCAAGCAGCACCTTGTTGATGAGCTGGGTGACGAGGCGGTTGTTGTACTTTGCGTCCGGCTGCGTTTCGCGGCGGACTGCTGCTGCACGACGCGGCATGTTGTCTCCTTAAGGTTCTGCGCGCTTCCGAAGGGGCCCTTCCCCTCCATTAGGCCTCCGGCCCAGACGGCCGGCGCCCGCGCGTCTTACACGGTTACTTGGGGCGCTTGGCGCCGTAGCGGCTGCGGGCCTGCAGGCGGTTGTCCACCGAGGCGCAGTCGAGGGTGCCGCGGATGACCTTGTAGCGAACGCCGGGCAGGTCCTTCACGCGGCCGCCGCGGATGAGCACCATGGAGTGCTCCTGCAGGTTGTGGCCGATGCCGGGGATGTAGGCCGTGACCTCCATGCCGTTGACCAGGCGCACGCGGCAGACCTTGCGCAGCGCCGAGTTCGGCTTCTTGGGGGTGGTGGTGTAGACGCGGGTGCACACGCCGCGCTTCTGGGGGTTGCCCTTGAGCGCCGGGGTCTTCTTCTTCGCCACCGCGCGCTTGCGGCCCTTGCGGACCAGCTGGTTGATTGTAGGCAAGGCTCTGATCCTTTCTTCTTCCCTACGCTTCCGTATCGTTGCCCTTCCGACGCGGCCGGAAGGGGCTCACGCGAAAAGAAGCGCCTCTGCGGTAGAGGCGCGAGTAGAGATTATATGGCATTGTCGCAGCGTGTCAAACGCCACGGTGCCGGGAGTGCCCATCCTCGCTCCCAACGTTTTTCCTGGTGAGGGCGCTGGCAGTCCTTGCCAGACCTCGCCCTCGGGAAAAACCGGGCGGGAAGGCGGCGCTACCCGAGGATCTTGGCCGCCACCTGCTTCTTGCGGGAGAGGACGCCCGGCATCCAGGTGCCGCCGACCCCCTTGCAGTCGATGCCGAAGACGCGGTTGACCACGCGGCGGTTGCCCTCGCAGAGGAACTGGCTGCCCTCGGCCAGGATGTCGGTGACCATGAGCAGCACGAACTCGTAGCCGTGGGCCTCCTGCAGCGCGCGCATGTGGCCGCGGATCTCGTCCTCGCGGGCCATGACGGCGGCAAGGTCCACGGTCTCGCGCTGGGCGATGAGCACCGTGGCGTCGCCGAGCATGAACTCCTTGGAGTCGGCCTCCACCAGCTCCTTCACCGTGAGCTCCCGCTCGCCGCCCTTGGAGCGGAACACCTCCAGCCCGAACTCCGTGAGGTCCGTCCCCAGGATGCCGGCCAGGAAGGCCGCCTGGTCGTGGTCGGCGGCCGTGGTGGTGGGCGACTTCAGGATGACGGTGTCGGTCATGATGGCCGACAGCAGCGCCGCGGCGATGGGCTTGGGCACCTCCACCCCGTGCTTGCGGAACTCCGAGGCCACGATGGTGGCCGTGGAGCCCCAGGGCAGGTTGAGGAACTGGATGGGGTTCGCGGTCATGACGTCAGCGATGCGGTGATGGTCGACGATCTCGACCACCTCGGCCTCCTGGATGCCCGGCACCGACTGGCGGGTCTCGTTGTGGTCGACGAGCACCACCTTGCGCTTGGGGGGCGCCGCGATGTCGGAGCGGGTGAGGATGCCGATGCAGCGGTTGTCGTCGTCGAGCACGACGCCCTCGCGCAGCTCGGAGGTGATCAGGTCGTCCACCACGTCCTTGAGCAGGGCCTCCTTGTCGAGCACCAGCACGTTGGGCTCGGTTAGCTCGGAGACCTTCTGGCCGAGGGACGCCATGAGGTCGGCGGCCACCGCCTCCTGGGGCTGCCCCTGGTCGATGAGGTCGGTGGCGGCGATGTAGCGGTTGGCGATGGCGCGGGTGGCGATGAGCCCCTGGAAGGCGCCGTCGCCGTCGAGCACCACCAGCGAGCGGATGTTGTGTCGGCGCAGGAGGTGGCCCGCCTCCATGACCGTGGCGTCGGCGCTGATGGACACCGGGTCGGCGGTCATGACGTCGCCCACGCGCACATGGACGTGGGGCAGCATGGCCGGCGGCTCGATCCCCCAGTCCTGGAGCACCTTGGCGCTCTCCGGCGGCAGGGCGCCCTGGCGGGCGGCCACGTAGGTCACCTCGCCCGCGGAGCCGTCGCGCTCCGCCAAGGCGTTCTTCAGGTGCGCGTAGCCTACCGCTGCGCTGATGGAGTCGTTGTCGGGGTTGCGATGCCCTACCACCATGATCCGGGTCGCCATGGGATGCCTTCCTCTTCGCCGCCTTTTGTTCACGCTTGCCCAACGCTTTGGGCCCGAAGCGTGTGCGAGTGTACCATAGAGGCGTAACCGCTTTCGCAGAGAGGCAGGCCAGACCATGAAGACCCTCGGCATCCGCGACATCATCGGCCCCATCATGATCGGCCCCTCCAGCTCGCACACCGCCGGCGCCCTGCGCATCGCGCTCATGGCGCGCCACTTGCTGTCCGCCGAGCCGGCGGAGGTGGAGTTCCGCCTCTACGGCAGCTTCGCCCACACCTACCACGGCCACGGCACCGACCGCGCGCTCCTGGCGGGCATGCTGGGCTTCGCCGCCGAGGACGAGCGCATCCGCGACTCCTTCGCCCTGGCCGAGCAGGCCGGGCTCGCCTTCTCCTTCGTGCCCGTGGCCGACGAGGCCACCGACCACTCCAACACCGTGGACATCCGGGTGGTCGATGCCGCGGGCCACGAGACCACGGTGCGCGGCGAGTCCATCGGCGGCGGGGCGGCGCGCATCACGCGGCTCAACGGCATCGCCGTGGAGCTCACCGGCGAGTACCACAGCATCGTGGTGAAGCACCGCGACCAGAAGGGCGCCCTGGCCTTCATCGCCTCCTGCCTGGCGCGCTTCGACGTGAACATAGCCACCACGCGGCTGTTCCGCGAGAAGCGCGGGGAGGTGGCCTACACGGTCATGGAGGCGGACGACGCCATCCCCTGCGCCCTGCTCGACGAGATCCGCGCCAACCCGGCCGTGCAGGCGGTGAGCGCGCTGAAGAGCGACCGCTCCCGCGACGAGTTCGCGCCGCGCTCCGTCGCCGAGGAGCTGGCCGAGGGCGAGGCGCCCACGGGCTTCGGCACCGACCTGACCGTGGAGGGCGCGGCGGAGCTGTTCGAGCGGATCGACTTCGCCGACGGGGCGGCCCTGCTGGCCTTCTGCGAGACGTCGGGGCTGCCCATATCCGAGGCCATCTGCCGCCGCGAGCGCTGCCTGCTGGCCATGAGCGAGCTGGCCGTGGACGACACCCACCGCTACCTCGACGACGTGCTGGCCATCATGCGCGCCTCGGTGGAGCAGGCCATGGAGGACCCGCAGCCCTCCATGGGCGGCCTCATCGGGGGCGAGGCGGCGAAGCTCGCGGCCTACGAGGCCACGGGGCGCGCGCTCTGCGACCCGCTGACGGCCCGGGCCATCACCTACGGCATGGCCGTGCTGGAGACCAACGCCTCCATGGGGCGCATCGTGGCCGCCCCCACGGCCGGGTCCGCCGGCGTCGTGCCAGCGGTGCTGCTGGCCCTGCAGGACGAGCGCGGCCTGGGCAACGAGGCGCTGAACCGCGGCCTCGCCAACGCCGCAGCCATCGGCATGCTGGTGACGCGAGCCTCCACCGTGTCCGGCGCCGAGGGCGGCTGCCAGGCCGAGGTGGGCACCGCCAGCGCCATGGCGGCCAGCGCCGCGGTGGAGATGATGGGCGGCACGCCGGCCCAGTGCCTGGCGGCAGCGGCCACGGCCCTCTCGGGCCTCATGGGGCTCGTGTGCGACCCCATCGGCGGCCTGGTGGAGGCGCCCTGCCAGAAGCGCAACGCCGTCGGCGCGGCCAACGCCCTGGTGGCGGCCCACCTGGCGCTGGCAGGGGTGGGCACCCTCATCGGCTTCGACGAGACGGTCTGGGCCATGGACACCGTGGGCCGCGCGCTGCCCTTCGAGCTGCGCGAGAGCGCCCTGGGCGGCCTGGCCGCCACGCCCACCGCCCACGCCCTCTGCGCCATCTGCCTGGGCTGCGAGGGCTAGGGCCGCGCGCAGCAGCTCCGCAGGCGCCTGGAGCTGCGTCGCTATGCGGATACCTTCACGATGGGGGCGTAGTCCTTGAGGAGCTTCTTGGTCTGGCCGGTCCTCTCGAACTTCACGTGGAGGGTGTCGCCGTCCACCTTGGTCACGCGGCCGCGGCCGAAGGTCTTGTGGTCCACGGCGTCGCCCTTCTCGAAGGCCATCTTGGCCGCCGCCTTCTTGCCGGCGTCCGCCGCCAGGGCGCTGCGCTCCCGCTGGCTGCGGCCGGAGGGCCCGCTGGCGCTGGAGCGCCCGAACACGCGGCCCTCCCCCGCCTCCGAGCCCGACCCGGCGATGCCCCGGCGGCTGCCGCGCTTCTCCCAGCCCGTGCCGGAGAAGTCCGACGACCCCACGCCCGAGGTGCGCCGCAGCTCCTCGGGGATCTCGCGCAGGAAGCGCGACACCGGGTTGTTGGAGGTTTGGCCGAACAGCTGGCGCTGCTGGGCGCAGGTGAGGCTCAGGCGCTTGCGGGCGCGGGTGATGGCCACGTAGGCCAGGCGCCGCTCCTCCTCCACCGACGCAGCATCGGCGATGGAGTTCATGTGCGGGAACAGCGACTCCTCCAGCCCCGCCACGAACACGCAGTCGAACTCCAGGCCCTTGGAGGAGTGCACGGTCATCATGGTCACGGCATGGCCGTCCTCGCTCATGGTGTCCAGGTCGGTGCGGAGGCGCACCCACTCGATGAAGTCGGCGAGCGAGTCGCCCCGCAGCACGCGCGGGGGCGCCGCCCCCTCCCCGCCTTCCGCGCCAGCGACGCCCTCGGCCGCAGCCGCCGCCTCCCCGAGCCCCGCCGTCGGGGCGGCGAACTCGGCGTCCTCGTCGTCATGGGTCTCCACGAACTCGTCGACGACGCCCATGAGCTCCTGGATGTTCTCGATGCGGCCCTGGGCCTCGTCGGTGCCCTCGGCCTCCAGGGCCTCGATGAGCCCCGAGTCGTCCACGATGCGCTCGATCACCTTGCGCAGGTCGCCGCCGTAGCCCTGGGACGCCTTGACCATCTGGACGAACTCCGCCACCGCCTTGCGCGTGGCCGGGCGCGCCTCCGGGTCGGCTATGAGCAGCTCCGCCCCTTCCAGGAACGTCATGCCCATCTCGCGGGCGAACTGGTTGATGCGCTCCACCGCCGTCTTGCCGATGCCGCGCTTGGGCACGTTGATCACGCGCTGGGCCGACATGTCGTCGGCCGGGTTGACCGCCAGCGACAGGTACGCCATAACGTCGCGGATCTCCTTGCGCTCGAAGAAGCGCGTGCCGCCCACGATGCGGTAGGGAACCCCGGCGCGCAGCAGCATGTCCTCCAGCATGCGGCTCTGGGCGTTGGTGCGGTAGAACACCGCCATGTCGTCGTAGGATGTGCCCTCGCCGTGGCGCCGCTCGATCTGGCCCGCGATCCAGCGCCCCTCGTCGCGTTCGTCGGTGGCCATGTACACGCCGATCCTCTCGCCGGCGTCCAAGGCCGTGAACAGCTCCTTGGCCTTGCGGTGGCGGTTGTTGGCGATCACCGCGTTGGCCGCGGCCAGGATGTTGCCCGTGCTGCGGTAGTTCTGCTCCAGCTTCACCGTGTGGGCCCGAGGGTAGTCCTGCTCGAACTCCAGGATGTTGCGCAGGTCGGCGCCGCGCCAGGAGTAGATGGACTGGTCGTCGTCGCCCACCACCATGATGTTCTGGTGCGCCGCCGCCAGCAGCTGGGTGATGGCGTACTGGGCGTGGTTGGTGTCCTGGTACTCGTCCACCATGATGTAGCGGAAGCGCGCCTGGTAGGCCTCCAGCACGTCCGCATGCTGCTTCAGCAGCAGGTAGGCGTAGAGCAGCAGGTCGTCGAAGTCCATGGCGTTGGCCGCCCGCAGGCGCTCCTGCAGGCGCACGTACACCCGCGCCGCGGTCTTTGAGATGGGGTCGGCCGCCTGGGCCTCGAAGTCCAAGGGCACCACCAGCTCGTTCTTCGCCTGGGAGATGCGGTTCATGAGCGCGTTCAGGGGCATGCGCTTCGGGTCGATCTCCAGCTCGGCCATGACCTCCTTGTACAGACGCTTGAGGTCGTCCGGGTCGTAGATGGTGAAGCTCTTGGTGAACCCGAGGCGGTCGGCATCGGCCCGCAGGATGCGCACGCACATGCTATGGAAGGTGGACACCCACATGCCGCGGGAGCGCCCCGGCACCAGCGTGGCCAGGCGCTCGCGCATCTCGGCGGCCGCCTTGTTGGTGAAGGTGATGGCGAGCACCTCCCACGGGGCCACCCCGCAGTCCTGGATGAGGTGGGCGATGCGGTAGGTGAGCACGCGGGTCTTGCCCGAGCCGGCGCCAGCGAGCACCAGCAGGGGGCCCTCGGTGGTCAGCACCGCCTCGCGTTGCGGGTCGTTCAGGGCGTCGATGTCCAAGGGCACAGGGAACCGTCCTTCTACATATATAAGTACCGGATGGGCGCGCCCGGCCGAAGGCCTCGGACGCGGAAGCTATTGTAGCGCCTTTTGCCCCCGGCAGCTGCCCCGCGCAAGGGACACCCGCCAAGAACCTCCCACCGGCCGCCTCGGGCCGCGCGGCCTCCCGACCGCAACGGAACGGTTACCGTGCCCAAGGGGCCCGCGGCGGCCCCTTCGCGCTATCATGGGCCAAAGCATTCGCGAGGGAAAGGCGCGCGATGGACGAGACCATGGGCAAGCTGCCCGACACTCCCCCGCCGAAGGCCGGGCACGATAGCTCGGCCAAGGCCCAGCGCAGCGTGCGCGACTACACCCTCGGCGAGGAGATCGCCAACTCCATCACCCACGGCATCGGCGCAGCCCTCGCCATCGCGGCCCTGGTGCTGCTCATCGTGCGCTCCGTGAGCGACGACGGCGGCATGCTGCTGCTGGCGGCGCTGGTCTACGGGATCTCGCTGCTCGTCGAGTACCTGATGTCCACCCTCTACCACGCCATCGCGGTGCCCGCGGCCAAGCGCGTGTTCAAGGTGCTCGACCACAGCGGCATCTACCTGCTCATAGCCGGCACCTACACCCCCTACTGCCTGGTGACGCTGGAGCCCGTGGGGGGCCTGTGGCTCGGGCTGTTCATCTGGGTGGTGGCCCTGGCCGGGGTGGCCTGCGAGGCGTTCTGGACCTTCCGGCCGCGCTGGGTGTCCGCCGTGCTCTACGTGATGATGGGCTGGTCCATCGTGGCCTTCCTGCCGCAGCTCTACAGCTTGCTGGACCCGGTGGGCTTCTGGCTGCTGCTCGCCGGCGGCCTCAGCTACACCGCAGGCGCGCTGTTCTACGTGCTGAAGAAGGTGCCCTACCTGCACTCGGTGTTCCACCTGTTCGTGCTGGCCGGCTCCATCCTCCAGTTCTTCTCCATCCTGCTGTTCGTGCTGTAGGGGAAGGCGCTGCGGCCCCGGGAGCTCGTCGAACCCGCAAGGCGAGCCCCGCCCGTCGCCGCACCGAGCGACCGGGGCTCCTTGCAGGCCGCTCCGCGAGCGGATGCCACCTCACGATGCCCCGTCGCCCGCCAATCCGATGGTGTAGACGAGCTGGAGCAGGGCACCTTGCTCGGAGCTGATGGCGACGTCCTCCAAAGGAAGGCCCGAGCAATCCAGGTCATAGCGCACCCCGAGCGACCCCGGCTCCTCCTTCGAGCCCGCAGGGATCGAGAGGCCCAGGGCCGAGAGGTCGAGGGTGCCGCTCATCAGGTCGTTCGCAGAAGAAGGATTCCCACCCAGGCCGCCATACAGCTCGGCCAGCGAGGCAGAGGCCGAGGGCGCGCCATCAGAGTCCGCAGAGAGCCCAAGGCGCACCTTCTCCAAGTTCGCAGCCTTGGCCTCGTCTCCCTGAGCGAACCACCGAAGGGCAGACCTTCGGCAATCCGCCGCGCCCTGCGCCTCTTGCCCAGCACTGAGCACCCGGATCTCCTGCGCCGAACGCGAAGAGAACCTCCCGACCTCGTAGCTCGCACCGGTAAGGACGTCCGGTATCGACGTCACCTCTTGCGTTGCGAAGTCGACCATCAAGTCGAAGCAGACGTCTATGGGCACGTCCACGTTAATCACCGGCTCCCACTGGGCGTACAGCGTCGTCTCGTGCCAATAGGTTCCCCCTGTGAGGTTCGGAGCCTTGTTGCTGCCGGAGTCCAAGGTGGTGCCGTCTATGCCATCCGGCTTTGTGCTCCACCCCTTGAAGATGTAGCCAGGGCGCTTGTCAGGCTCGGGTAGAACTAGGTCGGTGTCGCAATAAGCATCGATAGGCTCTAGGGGTCGAGCCCCATCCCACTGCTGTTCAAGCTTCACTATATACTTCCAACGCGCATAGAAGGTTGTCTCCTTCCCCTCCTCCCGGTCCCACCGGCAGACATCCTTGGAAGCTCCCGTGCTGTCATAGTACTGCGTCACCCAAACGATAGGCGTGTTGGCGGGGTCGTAGGTCTCCTGCTCGATCTCCCACCAACCATCGAACTCGTAGCCGTTCTTGATGGGAATCCGGTCAGCATTCTCGGGAAAGTCCTTCCCGTAAGTGACGTCCACTTGTGTCTGCTGGCCGAAACCTGCGCCTCCCGTCAAATGGAACTTCACCTTGTACGTCTTGGGCTCATACCTGGCCTGCAGCGTGGTATCGCCGGCAACATCCCATTTCTCAGCAACCTTCTTCCCTCCCCGACCGTAGTACTGCTTATCCCAAACCAGCTCGCCAGGCTTAGAGGGGTGAGGTTTGGTAGTATAGAATCCCTCAAAGGTGTGGCCTGCCCAAACAGGGTCTTCAGCCTCGATGTCGGGCAGCGCGCCATCGAAGGTCACGCTCTTCGCAGGACTATGCTTCCCCGTCCCGGGATAGATGGCGAATCCCAAAGCGTACATGTTCGCCTCTTCGGCCACATAGAGCGACACTGTCCCTGATGTTGCAAGGTTCTTCACGCTCTCCCCGAACTTGTAATCAACCTCCGAGTCCATCTTGTCGGTCGACCATCCCTTTGCCGTATAGCCGGAGGTCAACCCTGCGGTTGCGGCATGGGGCAGTTCCTGCTCTTCGTCGTACTTGAAGTTCGGGTTCGTCCCCAGCGCTATGGTGCCTGTTCTATCGTAGTACTGCACGGTGTAAGTGTTCGGCACCCAGTTGACGTAAGCCTCCTGCCCCCAAGCGGTATAGCCGGCTCCTTCGCTCAGTTTCTCAAAATTTTCCTTCTCGGCACCTGGATTGGTGCATCGGAGCCATCCTTCCTGTGAGTACCCGTCACGAGGCAACGCCTCGATGCGCGTCGCATTACGACCATAGATCTGGTCGTGCGGAGGATAAACAATCAAGTTTCCTCGAACCTGCCATCCTACGTACTCCCCATCTTCAAGTTGCCCTATTGACCAGCCATCGCCCCATATAAGCGTGGTTGGCTTAAAGGTCTGCTTCCCTCGGTCAAACCCTTGCACGTAGCCTCCATTTCCATTTATCCCAAATGTGGCATGCGGATTGTTATCACGAGCAGCAAGTCCAACCGCCATTGATGCGTCAAGGCGCGTCACGACCGCATCATGGTTCGATGGAGCCCAGAGCAGGGTCTTGTCGGTCATGTCATATAGAGAACCATTCTCCGAGTAGTAGGCTGCGCTGCCCGCCTCCACCTCGACCGATGTCACGGACGCGCAATGCGAGAGCGCGTCCGGAGGGACCGACGAGGCTGTCTTGGGGATGCGGGCAGCGCCCTGCTTGCCCTCGGGAATGAGCAAGAGGCTGGTTTGGTCGGCATCGAAGAGCATGCCGTCGTAGGAGGAGAAGGAAGGGTTGCCGTCAGCGACCTCGATGGCCGCAACGGCAGAGCCGCGGAACGCCAGCTCGTCGACGGACTCGACGGCGGCGGGGATGGTGACGACATCGGCATCGCAGCCGGCGAGGGCGCGAGGGCCGATGGCGACGACGATGTAGGTGACGTCGTCGAAATCGACGGACCCGGGAACTTCCAGAATCACAGAATCGGAGGCATCCTCGTCCTCGGCACCATCGGAAGACGCCTCCTCCGGAGAGGGCGAAGGCAAAGCTGCCCCTGAAGGGACCTGCCCCGCTTCGCTGCGCGGCGGCACACCGGAGCCGGAGCCCTCTCCGGAGGGGGCGCTGGAAGAGCCGCCATCGGAGGCATCGGCCAAGCCAGCAGCAGAGCCGCCAGCAAGCCCGTCAGCGAGCATCCGGGGCGAAACGGCCACCAGGGCCACCCGTCCCTCGCCCACGATGGCGTAGGTCAGGCCGTCGACAACGAAGGAGCCCACCACAGGCTGGGCCACTTCGTCGCTCAAAGGCACGTCAACGCTCAGTCGCAGAGAGCCGCAAGCCATCGCTTCTGCCAAGACCGAAGAACTCTCGCGATCAGAGGCAAAGTCTATGCCCCATCCGCCGCCGATGCATTCGCCATCGAGCCATCGCAGGCCTCCCCGGCAATCGCCCGCGAGGCACCCAGCACGAACGCCACGGCAAAGGCCAGCAAGAAGGCGCTGGCGACCAAGAGGGACTTGCAGCTTGGAGAAACAACAGGGGCTCGCATTGCGACCTGCTCCTTCCGGCAGAGTTTCTATTCCCTCTGCGGAGAAAGCCCCACGAGCCACAGGCGACAGCGCTTGCAGTAAGGAGGGCATCCACCGCAGTCGCCAGACGTCAAGATTGCAAACAAACCAGAGTTGACCTGGAATAAATGCGCTTGAAAAGGCAGATGCCCTCTTTACTGCATTTACCCCAAGAATCGTACCAACTCGAAGAGGAGCTCTATGCTTTTGTTTGCAATCCCTCACCTGAGGAACTGACATCTGGCACGGACGAGAATAGCAACCGCGACGCTGCTTGGCAAGGGAGAGTTTTCGCCAGCGGCTCGCCATCAGACGAGCAGCAAAAGGAAAGGCCTGCTAGAGGCCCTGAAGACAGGCAAGGAATTCGTTCGGCATCGGGTGCCCGCCGTCTCGACCCAAGGGCGGCAGCGATTCACAGCCGCACCGCCGCCTCCTCGCCAAGGCCGCGCACCGCGGCCATCGCCAGCAGGTCAGCGGCGCGAGCCGGAGCCCCCGGCCCCTTCCCTCGGGCGACGGCGCCCCTCGGCCGAGGACCTGCGCGTGGCCGCC
>CANOCK010000011.1 GCA_947564525.1 uncultured bacterium
CTGGGCCGTGGGCTTGCCGTCGATGGAGCCGCCGTTGGCGTCGAAGGTGACCGTCGAGGCGCCGTATCCGTTGAGGTAGACCTCGCCATGCCTCATCCCCGCTATCGAGGTCATGGCCGAGCCCAGCGCCTGGCCCCTCTTGGACCCGTCGGTGGCGGTGATGACCAGCCAGGCGCTCCTCACGCCCGCGGCCCTCGCGTCCAGGCCCACGTGGTAGGTCAGCTCCTGGGCCGGCTCGTAGTCGCTCACCCCCTTGGCGACCACCTGGCCGCCTTGCAGCGCCAGCTCCGAGACGTAGACGCTGCCGCGCCAGTCGCCGGACGAGCTGGCCTCCGTGACGGCGTCGCCAGCGGTCGCGAGCTCGGGGCAGGCGCGGTCGATGGAGCGGTACAGCTTGCCGGGGAACTTGTACCACACGTAGCCCGCCGTCCGCATCCAGTGGGCGCGGTAGGTGGCGTTGGCCGTGGGCAGGGCCGTCTTGGCCGACACCTGGGTGCCGCCGGAGGCGGCCGTGAACCAGCCGGCGAACCGGTAGCCCTCGCGGGTCGGGGCCGCGGGCAGGGCCAGCTTGGCGCCGTCGGAGTAGGCCTGGGTGGTGGCGGCCACCTTGGAGCCGCCGCACGAGTCCCAGGTGAGCGTGACCGGCACGCCCTCCCACCTCGCGTAGTAGGTGGTGGCCTTCGCGATCTGCGGCGTCTCCTTGCCCGCGTCGCAGGCCTTCGTGCCGCCCGTGGCCGCGGTGTACCAGCCCTTGAACGAGTAGCCCGTGCGCGTGGCGGTGGGGGCGGAGGCGACCCTGGCGTAGGGCATGACGTTCTCGTCCTTGGCCCGTGAGGGCGTGCCGCCGTTGCCGTCCCAGGTCACGGTGGAGGCGCCGTAGCCGTTGAGGTAGACGTCGGCCCGGGACATGGAGGAGTCGAGGGTCGTAGCGGCCGAGCCGAGCCACGAGCCGGCCTTCTTGCCGTCGGTGCCGGTGGCGACCAGCCACGCCTTGGACACGCCGGCGAGCGCCTGGGTGGTGCCGATGCGGTAGGTCATCTCCCGAGCCCACGTCCACGCGCCGCTCGGCACGCCCCGCATGACGAGCTGGCCGCTCGTCAGGGCCAGGCTCGCCGCATAGGAGTCGGGCTTGTAGGGGCTGGCGTAGGACCCCGCCCCCACGCTGCCCTCCCAGGTGCGGTCGACGGAGCGCCACAGGGGCGCCGAGTGATGGAAGTACGCGAGCGGCCCTGCGCTCATCCAGTGGGCGTAGTAGGTGGCGCTGGCAGCGGGCAAGGGGGTCAGCCCCGCCACCTGGGTGCCGCCCGACCTGTCCGTGAACCACCCTGCGAACCGGTAGCCCTCGCGGGCCACCCGGCCACCGCCGTCGGTCCAGAAGCCCCAGCCGACGTCGTTGAGGGTCTTGTCGGCCGAGTAGGCCGTGTCCCTGAAGCGCACCGTCGCGGCCCCGTCGACCTTGCCGCCGTTGGGGTCCCAGCTCGTGCGTATGGTGTTGGCCGTCCAGCGGGCGTAGAGCGTCGCGTTGGAGGCCTTGTTCCACGTCCGGGCGCTCGCGCCGGCGGCCGTGTAGTACTGGGTGCCTCCGCTCGCCGCGCTGGTGTCGTACCAGCCCTGGAAGGCGTAGCCGGTCCTCGTCGGCTTGGCCGTCGAGATCGTCGGCATGGCGCTGTCGTAGATGGCGGTCACGTTGGCGCTCTGGCCGCCCGAGCCGCCGTTGGCGTTGAAGCTCACGGTGTACTCGTTGGCCGTCCACCTCGCGTAGAGGGTGGCGTCTCCATCCTTGTCCCACGTGCGGGCCGACTTGCCCTTGGCCGTGTAGTACTGCGTGCCGCCGCTCGAGGCGCTCGTGTCGTACCAGCCGCCGAAGGTGTAGCCCGTGCGCGTGGGGGCGGTGGTGGAGATGGCGGGCATGTCCTGGCCCTTTACCGCGGTCACCGCCGCGCTCTGGCCGCCCGTGCCGCCGTTGGCATTGAAGGAGACCGTGCTGGCGCTCACCCAGTGGGCGTAGACGGTGACCGATTTTTTAACGTCGTTGCTATCGACGACAATCTTTCCTGTGGCATCGACGTACTGCGTCCCCGTCCCGTCACGGCCCGTGAAGTACCCCGCGAACGCGTAGCCGGTCTTGCTCGGGGTCTCGATATCGTGGATGGGCTTGCTGCTGAAGCTCGGGGTCTTCAGACTGAACTCCCACCCTCGCCACGCCTTGAAGTTAGCCAAGCTGCTGGTCCCTCCGGTGTGGTCGAGGGTAATCGTGTACTTCGGCGCCTCTACCCACTTGACCTGCAGCGTCATGTTGGGATGGTCTTTGTGAGGACCGTTATACCATTCGTTGCTGGTACCTTCGGCGATATCATACCCGGTCTCCTCCGTGCCGTCCTTCCCGCAGTAGATGTCGTAGGCAACAGCTTTAGCGCCGTACCGGTACGGCGTAGCATGGCAGTAGCGTTTGGCAGCCTTGTCAGCGGCTGTCCGGAAGTAAGAGAACCGCTTGTTGCCGGATGCGATGAAGTACCCGCCGTCATACGTCGTCACGGTAGGCCTGACCGAGTCCCTGCAGGTTACCGAGCCTGACGAATCGTTGATGACCTCCTCGAAGTAGCAAAAGTTGTCGTTGATGTCGGACCGGCCCAACCCGGTCCGCAGAGTCACGGTAGAGGGGCCGCCGTTGCTCACCTGGGCGGCGCCGAGGGCTGCGAGGGGGATGTCGTCGGGCTCCTCGGCGGCAAGGCCCTCGGAAGGCCGCTCGCCAGCGCCCTTGCGCTCCTCGATCGAGAAGCCGCCCTCGACGGAGAAGCCGCGGGCCTCCCAGACCTCGCGAGGGGTCACCTTGGGGATGGAGACCGTGACCGCCGAGGGGTCGGGGGCTGACGCGTCAGGGCTCACGTCGGTCACGGTCGCGGGCGCCGCGATGGACCTCAGCGACGCACAGCCCTCCAGGGCCCGAGGGCCCAGGGCCCTGCAGCCGTCGACGACCTCCACGTCGGCGATCCCGGGCGGGACCCGGAGCAGGGTCTCGCCGGATGCGTCGTATAGGCAACCGTTCCGCGAGAGATAGGCTGCGCAGCCCGCGTCCACGGAGATGGAGGACACGCCGGCCGAATGCGAGAAGCGCGACGGGTCCACCTCCTCCGCTGTCGATGGGAGGCGGGCCGCGCCCTGCTTGCCCTCGGGAATGAGCAAGAGGCGTGTCAATCCGGCATCGAAGAGCATGCCGTCGAACGAAGAGAGGTCGGGATTGCCCTCGGCCACCTCGATGGAGGCGACGGAGGAGCCCTCGAAGGCGGCCTGGTCGACGGTCTCGACCGAGGCCGGGATGACGACCGCGCCAGCCTCGCACCCGGCAAGGGCGCGAGGGCCGATGGCGGCCAGGGAGTAGCCGGTGCCGTCGTAGGAGACGACTTCAGGAAGGGCGAGGGACGTGGACCCGCCAGCATCCGCGCCCTCGGCATCGTCGGAAGACGCCCCCTCCGGAGAGGGCGAAGGCGAAGTTGGAACCCCTGAGCCGGAGTCCTCTCCGGAGGGGGCGCCAGCGGAGCCGAAAGCAGCGCCGTCATCAGGGTCGGCAGCAAAACCGCCACCCACCAGCTCGCCAGCGAGCGTCCGGGGCGAGGCGGCCACCAGGGCCACCTGCCCCTCGCCCACGATCGCGTAGGTGAGCCCATCCACCGTGAAGGACCCGACGACGGGCTCGATGGCCTTATCGTCGCCATCCACGAGCGCCACGTCGGCGCTCACGCGCAGCATGCCGCCCGCCAGGTAGCTCGCCAGGGTGGGGGCGTCGCCGGATGCGAGGCCCGCATCCTGGGGCGCCGGGCCATCGCCATCCTGGCCAGAGCCGGCGTCGCCGGCCGCGCGCTCGCCATCGAGGATGGCCGAGAGCGGCATGTCCATGGACAGCTGGCCCGAGGCCTCGGGGGCGTCGCCCGAAGGCTCGTCCGCCTTCGCAGGGGTCGTCATCGAAACGGTCGCCAGCAAGAGGGCGACGAAGGTCAAGGCCAGCCTTCCCAGGGGCTTGGCCGGAGGGTTCGCAGGGGCTCGCATTGCACCCAGCTCCTTCCGCTATGAAGTTGTTCCCGTTGCGGAGGAGCCCAGGTGAACCTTCTGAATCAGCAACATGCAGTGAGGAGGGCATCCGCCACAGTCGCGAAACAGCAAGATTGCAAGTAATTTGGAATCGCTTCCAGAAACCTAGATCTTGAAAGGCCGATGCCCTCTTCACCCCAGATTCCATGAAAGCGGTCGTTCCGATGGAGTATCTTCAATTACTTGCAATTCCCTGTATCAGGAAACCGCTGTTTCGCACCTGCGAGTCTAGCAAGCGCCCATCCAACTTTCAAGGAAATATTTTGGGTCGGAATGTCGGACCAGCATAAAGCCAGGTACAGCCCATGAAAGCCCACGGCTAGCTGCTGTTTCCCTGTGGGCACGAAGCCGTAACCGAACGAGGGGCAACGCCCTCCCTGAGGCCAGGGTTACATTTTTTAGAACCAAAAAATGCAATTTGAAACACTTTTTGGTTCCAAAAAATGTAACGTACATCGCTTTCCCTTAGAATGGGGCCAACCGAGAAAGGCCTCAAGATGCAGAGAAAAATCGAGCAGACCATCCTTCAGTGGCTCGCCTCCAAGGCTCCCGAGCCTCTGCTCATCAAAGGAGCGCGCCGTGTCGGGAAGACCTACATCGCTACCGAGTTCCTGCGTAGCCAGATTGGAGGCGGCAACCACGTCTATCTTGACTTCCAGACGGACCTCGCGCAACTCTCGCTCCTGTTCGAAGGGCGCACGAGCGCAGACCGTCTCGTCGCCGACATCGAATCCTACACGGGCAAGACGATTGTCCCCGAAAAGTCGGTCATCGTCTTCGACGAGGTGCAGCTCTGCGAGAAGGCGCTGAATTCCCTGCGCTTCTTCGCACAGTCCCCCTTCCGCGTGCTCGCAACGGGCAGCCTCCTTGGCGTGACGCTGCAGAAGGGGGATGCGAACGCCACGGCGGAGCGCGCCCTTCCCTTCCCGAGCGACGTGAGGCACGTGACCATGCACCCGATGGACTTCGAGGAGTTCCTTTGGGCCCTTGTGCCAGGAGCCCCTGGCACAAGGGATCCGGCGTTGCTACGAAGACGCGACGCCCTTCTTCCTGCACGAGGAGGCGCTGGCCCTCTACCGGACGTACCTTGTCGTAGGCGGGATGCCGAAAGCCGTTGGGCGCTATGCCAGCACCAAGGAACTGCAGCCTGTTCGCGAGGTGCAGTCCGAGATCAACGAGACCTATATATCCGACATGCCGTCGGCCCAGGCAGCGCTCTGCAAGAGCATCTGGAACAGCATCCCCAGCCAGCTCGCTAGGGAATCGACGCGGAAATTCAAGTACGGCGATGTCGTGAAGGGCGGCCGCGCCAAGCAGTTCGCAGAGCCCCTGGGATGGATGGAGGCAGCGGGCATCATAAAGCTGAATCCCCAGACCAACTCCACCTCGGCGCCCCTCGTAGCCCGCAAGGGCGGGGCGTTCTTCAAGGCGTACATGGGCGACACGGGGCTCATGTTCTACAAGTTCGGGCTTTCGCCCGACGCCCTGCTGAACCCTGCGACTTATGGCAGCCTGTCGGACTCCTTCCGGGGCGCCCTCGCCGAGAACTACGTGATGCAGGCCCTGACCGCCAATGGCCTCTCCTCGTTCTATTGGACGCCTGGCGACTCCTCGGGAGAGGTGGAGTTCGTCATGAACACGCCTGACGGCTCGGTGCTTCCCATAGAGGTGAAATCGGGACAGAACGTGCGCTCCATCAGCCTGCGCACTTACATGAAGAAGTCGGGATGCCCGCTCGGAATCCGCATATCCACTCGGCAGTTCGACCTCGAAGGCGAGTTGAAGAGCATCCCTTTGTACGCTGCGTTCTGCATAGGAGAACGCACCTCAGGCTAGAGCGAAGCTCGGACAACGAAAGCCATAGCGACCCGGGGCGTTGGGCTCGGGCTGTGAGACAATGGGGGCTCTGCGGCCCTGCAGCCTGACATGGGACGGGCCGCCTACGGAAGGAGCGCCCATGTTCACCATCGGATGCCATCTCTCCAGCGCCAAGGGCTATCGCGCAATGGCCGCTGACGCTGCCTCCATCGGAGCGAACACCTTCCAGTTCTTCACGCGCAACCCACGGGGCGGAAAGGCCAAGGCCATCGACCCGGCAGACGTGGCCGCCTTCGAGGAACTGGCGGCCGAGGCGGGCATCGAGCGCTTCCTGGCCCACGCGCCCTACACCATGAACCCCGCGGCAGCCAAGCCCGAGACGCGGGAGTTCGCCCTTGCCATCCTCGCCGACGACCTGGCTCGGATGGAGTCCACGCCGCACCAGATGTACAACATGCACCCCGGCTGCCACGTGGGCCAGGGGGCGGAGGCGGGCATCGCCAAGATTGCCGACGCGCTGAACCAGGTGCTCGCACCAGAACAGACCACCACGCTGCTGCTGGAGACCATGGCGGGCAAGGGCACCGAGGTGGGCGGCACCTTCGAGGAGCTGGCGGCCATCATGGGCCAGGTGGAGCTGGCCGACCATGTGGGCGTATGCCTGGACACCTGCCATGTGTGGGACGGCGGCTACGACGTGGCCGGGCGCCTGGACGACGTGCTGGAGGAGTTCGACCGCGTCATCGGCCTGGAACGGCTGCGCGCCGTGCACCTGAACGACTCGAAGAACCCGCTCGGAGCCGCCAAGGACCGCCACGCGCGGCTGGGCGAGGGCGAGATCGGCTTCGAGGCGCTCGCCGCGGTGACCAACCACGAAGCCCTACGCGACCTGCCCTTCTTCCTGGAGACGCCCCAGGACGACCTGGCCGGCTGGGGCGCCGAGATCGCCGCGCTGAAAGCCGCGCGCCTCTAGGGCGACGGCGCGTCGGAGCTGGAGCCCGAATCTGGATCGCATCTGAGCCGACGCCCGAACCCGAATCGAAGCCCGAACCGGGGCCGGAGCCGCATCTCGGCACGCACCCACGTCCGGGCTCAGGGCTGCCCTAGACTTGCCCATGGCCCATGCCTGCGCGCCGCCCTGGCTACACCCTTGAGACCCGCACGCCTGACTCCCCAGACTTGCCCATGACCCGCGCCTGCGCGCTGCCCTAGCCCGTGAACAGGCCCGCCCAGTTGGTGACGAAGCGCTGGCTCAGCTGGCACAGGCGCAGGCTGGTCGTGGGCCGGATGACGTTGTGGTACAGCAGCTTCACCGCCGGGCCCACCACCAGCAGGCTCACCCCAATGGACATCAGCATGGACAGGGGCACCTCGGTGACCAGGTTGAGCAGCAGGTCATCAGGCCCCTTCAGCAGCATGGTCACGAGCGTCCCCATGACCGGCGCCATGATGGCCACGTTCAGCAGCGTCATGGCCACGTTGCGCCGCGCGCCTGTGAAGCGCGGGAAGACGTACCGCGGCCCCACGTGGGCCACCACGCGGTTGACGTACAGGAACCGCAGCGCCATGGCGATGCAGAAGATGACCGGGTAGAGCCAATGGGACTCGAAGAAGAAGCTCAGGCCGCTGTGGCGGATGCCGTTGAAGGACACCATGAAGGTGGCCATGCCGCCCGCCATCAGCAGCGTGAAGATGGCGTTGCCCAGGGCGTCGGTGGGGATAGGAGCGGTGCCGTTGAGGCAGTCGCGGTAGGTGTAGCGACGGGGCTCGCTGCCGGCAGAAGCTGGCTGGCTCGGAACGGCAGGGCATGCGGCCCCGTCGGCCTTAGCGGCCGCGGAGCAGGCCAACTGGGATTCGTCCTTGCTCGACGTGCTGGCTTTCTTTATCTGCATGAAGGTGATCAGTCCTCTTTCCTCGCAAGCCGCCCGTGGCGGCAATCGGGTCATCGATGGAGCGAAAAGCCCGCTAGCGCCCTCGCGGGGCGCCAAGGTAGCTCTTAGCTTGGTTTCGTAGGATGGTCGGGCATCTGGCCCGCTTCGGCTTCCCTAGTGTAACCCGGCAGCGGGGCAGGCCACCGATTAACCACATTTTCCCCTCAGGTCGGCCACGGCTTGGCAACAGGGCGCCCCGGGCGACCGGCGCTGGCTCGATCCGCTGACCCGATCCGCTGACCCGCCGGCACGCCCGCACCGCCCAGCAGCCGCCTGTGCTATGTTGCTGCCAGGACGAGAGCGACGAGGAGCGAGGTGCGACATGCGGGCACTGGTTCAGTGCGTGAGCGAGGCGAGCGTGACCGTGGAAGGGCAGCTGGCAGGCGCCATAGGGCGCGGCTACGCCATACTGCTGGGCGTCGGGCAAGGCGACACCGAGGCCGACGCCGAGCGGCTGTGGCGCAAGATCGCCAAGCTGCGGGTCTTCGAGGACGCCGAGGGAAAGACCAACCTCAGCCTCGACGCCGTCGGAGGCTCCGTGCTCGTCGTGAGCCAGTTCACCCTCTACGCCAACTGCAAGAAGGGCAACCGCCCCTCGTTCGCCCAAGCCGGCGCCCCTGCCGAGGCCGAACGGCTCTACGAGCGCTTCGTCGAGCTGGCCCGCGCCGACGTGGCCGAGGTGGCCACGGGGCGCTTCGGCGCCATGATGGACGTGGCCCTGGTGAACCACGGCCCCTTCACCCTCTGGCTCGACACCGACGAGCTCTAGGCTGACGAGGGCCTTAACGCGAAAACGTGTGCCTGCGTGCCACTTTTTGCCGATGAAAAGTGGCACGGCGATACGCTTTTTCGCGTTAAGGGGGGCCGCTGAGACGCCCGCGCAACAGCCTAGGCCACCTGGCCGCTGCGCACCTTGTCGCGCAGGGCCCAGCTCACGGCCACGTAAATGGCCATGCTGGCCGGCGCCACCACCAAAAACGGCACCGCCACCGCGCCCGTGGCGTACAGGACGCTGCCCGCCACCGTCACCACGGCCAGCGTGCCCACGCCGCGCCAGTTGACCGACGCCTCGGGCATCCCGACCTCGATGCCGCGCTCGCCGATGCCCATGCGGCCGCGCACCAGGTAGTAGTCGGTAATCAGCAGCACGCACCAGGAGGTGGTCAGGATGGACCCGTAGCTCATGAACGCGTTGACCTGGTCGAGGATGTTGCCCAGGATGAACGCCAACCCGATGGCGTTGGCGACGACCACGGCCACCGCCCAGGGCACCTGGTGCCCGGTCAGGCAGTTCATCAGGTTGGACACGGCGTTGGCGCCGCCGATGGAGTTGGAGGTCTCCACCTTCATCTGGGACAGGCAGATGATGGCCAGCCCGATGCCGCCCGAGGCCAGCACCAGCGACACGCCCGGGTTGGTCACCGCGGCGTTGGCCGCCAGCGCCGCGTCCATGCCCTGGGCGCTGAAGTACTCGAAGGACTGCTGGAAGCCGTAGTAGACGATGAGCGCGCCGAACACGTAGGTGACGATGGCGAAGAGGCTGCCCGTGAGCGAGATGGGCACCAGGTCGCGCTCCTTGCGGGCGAACCGCGTGAAGTCCGCGGCGAACAGGGCCAGAAGCCCGCTGGTCATGATGGCGTAGTTGACCGAGTAGGCGAAGCCCTCCAGGGGCTCCACGCCTGGGATCATGATGCCGTGGGTGGCCGCGTCGGCCAGCTGGCCGTCGGCGGCGATGAGGTAGACCACGTAGCCCATGACGCAGAACAGCGCCACCACGAACACGGCGTTCATGCGGGCGATGACCTTGGTGCCGAACAGGGCCATGGCCACCCACACGCAGGAGATGCCGACGAACAGGGCCCACCGGGCGGCCTCGCCCTCCCACCCGAAGGCGAACAGGATGGCGTTGCCCAGCTGCACGGTGCCCACCGCGAGCACCCCGACCAGCACGAAGATCCAGATGAGCGAACCAGCCGCCGAGCCGCGCTTGCCAAAGATGTAGAAGCGGGACACCACGTTGTTCGGGAGCCCCTCGCGGAAGCATATCTTGCCCACCAGGTAGGTGAGGACGAAGGACAGGGCGAAGGTGATGGCCACGGTCACGCCGCCCATCTGGCAGCCGGCGTAGAAGGCCACGATGCCGCCGCCCATGAGCTTGGACAGGCTCGACACCACACCCGACAGGATGGCGGCGATGTCTGGCCAGGCCAGGCGCTTGTCGGCCGGCACGCGCTCGAACAGCGACACCTGCTCGGTCGCGCCTGCGCGCCGGCCCTTGGCGCTGCCGTCCTCGGACGGCGCCCGCCCGCGAGTGGGCTTGCTCACCTCCGTCGACGGCTTTCCCTTGCGATCGCTCTCCTTGCTCGCGCTCATGGCACGACCCCTCTCTCTGGTCCTCTGTATCGCACTCCAAGGGCTTTCAACGAAGGAAAGTATGCAAGACGCGCGCAGCGCCTTGAGGATGGGAGACGAAAGCCCTTGTGGTGAGATGCAGTTGATGCAGATGATGACGGCGGCTGCGGCGGCGGCAAGGGGGACTGCCGCGCCGCGCCGCCTGATGAGGTTCTTTGCGGGAGAGGGAAGCCCCCTCCCGCAAACGGGGTTGACTTGCTAGGCGATGCCCACGTTCGCCATGATGATCATGACGACCAACGCGCACATGCCCGCGCCGATGGAGATGGCGGCGATGTGCTTGTAGGAGTTCTTGTGGTTCAGGCCCATGGCGGCAAGCATGCCGAACATGGCGCCGGAGTTGGGCAACGCGCCGCCGATGGTGGCCGAGGTGGCGATGATCTTCGCCAGGGCTGCTGGGTCGACGCCAGTCGCCAGGTAGGGCTCCAGGAAGTTCTGGGCGATGATGCCCACAGCACCCGAGCCAGAGCCCATGATGCCGCCCAGGGCCGCAGCCATGGTGGCGGCGGACACGTAGGTGCCGCCCGGCATGTTGAAGATGGCCTCGTAGATGACCGTGAAGCCCACGGAAGCGGCAGCCACGGTGCCCACGCCCACGGCAGCGGAGGTGAACACGGCCGGCCCCATGCCAGCGACGGCGCCCTTGCCAAGCGCATCGCGCGTGCTGGGAACAAACTTGAAGAAGCAGGCGATGGAGGCGACGATGCCCACGACCATGCCGATGTACACGACGTTCTTCAAGCCCATGGCAGACAGCACGATGATGGTGCCGATTAGCAGAATCAGGGGCAGCAGGGCCAGGAGCAGGTTGGGGATGTTCTTGTCCTCCTCGACCTCGATGTCGTCGGCGTCGGCCACGAAGTGCTCGCCCTTGGCCTCAGCGCGCTTGAGAGCGAACTTGATGTAGACGCAGCTGACCGCGATGGCGATGATGGAGCCCACGATGCCCATGATCGGCGCGGCGGTCAGAGACACGCCGCAACCGTTGGCGGCGTTGATCCAGGCCACAGCCGGCACGCCGGGGATCATGGCCATGGTGAACGAGCAGGCGCCCAGGGTCCAGGCGGCGCAGAACAGGTGCCAAGGGATGTTGCACTCGCGGAACATGGGACGCGCCAGCGGGATGAGGGCGAACATGGCCACGAACATCGAGATGCCCGCGTAGGTGAGCAGGGCGCCCACGGCCGAGATGCCCAGCAGCACGAAGTAGGGGCTCTTGGTGCCCACCCTCTTCATGATGGCCTGGGCGATGGCCTTGGCCGCGCCGGACTTGTCCATGAACTCGCCCATGATGGCGCCGCCCATGAAGATCAGCAGGTTGCCGCGGATGAACCCGGCCAGGCCGCTGACGTAGGACTTCTCAGTGCCCACCATGGTGTTCATGAGGTCCATGCCGTTGGTAAGGGCGATGATGATGGCCGTCACGATGGACGTAATCAGCACGTTCCAGCCGCGCATGGCGGCCACGACGAAGAATACGAGACCGACAACGATGCCGATAACTCCTATCCACTCCATTTTCTTCCTCCTCTAGTACTAGTGCTCGTTACTTGCTCTATGCAGGACCCTTGGGGAGGGGAAGGCCCCCTTTGCACCTTCCCCTCCAGGTCGTTGCCCGAATCAGTCGCTGCAGCGGCAGCTCCCTAAAAGCGCGCGAGAGTCGACCTCCGCACTGCCAGCCACGCGGGTCGCCGCAAGGCTAGCGAGGGTCCGACTGGTGCCTGGGATGGCCTTGAAAAGCGGCCGAGCTGCCTTCGCGCAGTGAGGGCAAGCTTTGAATGGCCAGGCCAGGTGCCAGTCGGAGCCGCAGCGGCAGCTCGTCCGTCCGTCCCGCCAGGGCGGACGGAGCCGATTAGGCCATGTCGTTGCGCGTCGCGCGCATCAGCTCGATGTTGTTGGCGTGCTTCATGCGCAGCTCGTCGCGAGCGATGGTCCCCTCGTCGAAGGACTTCAGGTCCTCCGGGCTCTCGAACATGGTGCCCAGGTCGCCGCGCTGCTGGTTCAGCTTGATGGCCTCGTCCACGTCGTAGGGGATCAGCTGCTTCTTCTCGCGGGGGTTCCAGATCACGAAGGCCGGCTTGGTGGTCTCGGGGCTGGGCATGCCCTCGCAGTAGCGCACGTCGCCGTACTTCTCGATCAGCTCGTCGAGCGGGCCGAAGTCGAAGGCGCGCAGCGGGCAGCTCATGGTGCAGGCGGGCTGCATGCCCTCGGCCAGGCGGTCGACGCACATGGTGCACTTGCTCATCTTGCAGTCAGGCTCGTCGGTGGCGAACTTCGGCGCGCCGTAGGGGCACGCGTCGTAGCACTTGCGGCAGCCCTGGCACTTGTCCTGGTCCACCAGCACCGCGCCGTACTCGTCCTCCTTGTAGATGGCGCCGTTGGGGCAAGCCTTCACGCAGGTGGGATCCTCGCAGTGAGCGCAAGGGAAGGCCAGCGCGTTCAGGCGGATGTTCGGGAAGGTGCCCTTCTCCCACTCGTAGACGGTCATCCACTTCTCGGCGCCGGGCTCCAGGGCGTTCCAGTCCTTGCAGGCGATGCTGCACGCCTGGCAGGCGTAGCAGCGGTTCATGTCGAACATAAATCCGTACTGGGTCATCGTTTCCTCCTCTCGGTCTGGTGCGCCTAGGCGTTCGCTGCCGGCGTCGTGGGGTTCGAGGCGATGGCGGCGTCCTCGGCCTGAGCCTGGGCTGCCGCGTCCATGCTGACGGCTGCCGCGTCGCGGGCACCGTCGCGCTGGGCCAGCGCGTCGCGGGCGCCAACGGCCACCTTCGCGCCGCGCATGCCGCCGCGCTCGGCCTCGCCGCCGAAGCCCTCGGCGTCGCCGTCGGCCACCTTCTCGACGTTCACCAGGCCAGCGATGATCAGGGCGCCCAGGATGTGGGGCAGGTGCCCGTCATCGAGGAAGATGTTCGGCGTGCCGCGCAGGTCCTGGCCGAAGGCGTTCATCTCGGAGGCCTCGCCGTTGGTCTGGTACCAGCCGCCATGGTGCACGGCAGCGGTGCCGGGCATGCAGCGGTTGGTCACGTAGGCCGTCAGCAGCGCCTCGCCGCGGTCGCTGTAGACGCGGCACAGGTCGCCATCCTTGATGCCGCGGGCCTTGGCGTCCACGCCCGAGATCCACACGCCGTGGCGGTAGCACTCCTCGCGCAGGAACGGGTTGTTGTCGTTGCTGGAATGCTGGCGGTAGATGGACACCGGCGTGACCAGCGAAAGCGGGTAGTCCTTGACCTTGGGGTTGTAGAAGCCGTCGTTGGAGGCGCTTCCGATGTCGCCCTCCACGTAGCTGGGGCTCCACACCGGCATGGGGTCGATGCGGCCGCGCCAGCGGGTCTCGGTCATGTCGTGCTCCTTGACGAAGCGCGAGGACGGCTCGATCTTGCCCGTGGGCGTGTTGAACGGGCTCTCGCCCTTGTCCATGGCCGACTTGAAGGGGTAGTAGGGCTCATCGATCTCGGTGCGGATGACGGGGTTGGCGTTGAACTCCTCCCAGGTGGGCTTCTTCTCGTAGCCGAGGTAGGCCATGATGGTCTCGTTGTCGGCCCACTCCTCGAAGGCCTCCTTGTAGACCTTCTCCTGCTCGTCGATCCAGTCTTCCCACTCGACGTCCTTCATGCGGGGGTTGTAGCCCTCCACGACCTCGTCGCCCAAGCGCTTGGCGATCTGGGTCCACACCCATTCCTTGGAGCGCACCTCGCCGGGCATGTCGGCCCCGCGGGCGCAGAAGGTGAAGTAGTTGCGCATGCCGTTGGGGCCGCTGACGAAGCGCTGATGGCCATACATGTACTCGTCCATGCCCTCAAGCTGCCACACCGGCGCCGGCAGGATGATGTCGCACAGCTCTGCGGTGGGCTGGTTCACATGCCACTGGAAGCCCCAGTTGAACTCGGTGTCAGCCATGCCCTTGAAGCGCTTGTTGACGTTGGAGTGGTTGTTAGCGTAGTTGTTGTCGAAGATGATCATCCGGATGTTCGGCAACGGGCAGTCGTTGGTGGGCGAGCCGATCTTGTGACGGAACTCGCTCTCGGTGATCTTGCCGTCCCAGTAGTCCTTCTGGGTGGCCAGGATCTCGGTGAGGCAGTTGTTGTTGAACAGCACCGGAACCTTGTAGTCGCCCGGGTTGCGCTGCCAGTTGGCCAGCGGCGCGGGCACGCGGCCCGGGGTGGGCAGGCAAGCGCCCGACTCGCAGCCGCCATGGCAGGCGATGTTGCCGGTCATGGCCTGCAGGATCATCGACGCCGAGGCGCTGTAGTCGCCCATGTGGCGCTTGGCGCAAGAGTAGAAGTACTGCAGGTGCACCGGCTTCTCGGTGCCGTAGAGCCGCGCGAACTCGCGGATGGTCTCAGCCGGCACGGCGCAGATGGGAGCCGCCCACTCCGGCGTCTTCTTGATGCCGTCGTCGCCCTCGCCCATGACGTAGGCGCGCCACTCCTCCAGGCCCTCCTTGTCGACCCACTCGTCGATGAAGGCGTGGTCGAGCATGTCCTCCTCGAAGAGCACCTGGGCCACGGCCAGCATCATGGCCAGGTCGGTGCCGGGGCGGATCGGGATCCACTGGTCGGCCAGCAGCTCGGCGGACTGGGTGTAGCGCGGGTCGATGACGATGGTCTTCAAGCCGTACTCGTGGGCCAGCTGCATGTAGTAGGACGTCGGGCCGAACCAGGCCACCACCGGGTCCATGCCCCACATGATGAAGAGCTTGGAGTTGAACAGGTCCGGCGCCTCGAAGCCCGGCAGGGCGTTCTGCAAGCCGCGGGTGACCTTGGTCAGGTCGACGCCGAGATGCAGCATCTCGCCGGCGGCATGGCCGGAGGTGGAGTGCTCGCCCCACGCGCCGAAGCCCGCCTCCCACCAGGGAGCCAGCGGGAAGCCGTTCTTCTCGAAGCTGGGGTACTGGGAGTGGAAGATGCCGTAGGGGCCGTACTTGCCCTTGATCTCCTTCATCTTCTCGACGATGGTGTCGAGCGCCTCTTCCCAGCTGATCTGCACGAAGTAGCCCTGACCCGGGCCCTTCTTGCCCACGCGCTTCATGGGATGCAGCAGGCGGGTATCGGCGTAGAGCTCCTTCTTCCACGAGTGGCCCATGGCGCACGGGCGCATCTGGACGTTGCCCTTCCAGATGTTGTCCCAGCCGCAGTCCTCGCGGCTGTCGTTCTGGTTGACGGAGTCGTCAGGCTCGATGGCGAACACCTTGCCGTCCTTCAGGTGGCACTTCAGGACGCATGCCGAGTCCCAGCAGCCGTTGGCCGGACACGAGGTGTAGAAGATGCGCTCGCCTTCGCGGCGCTTCTTGCTCGCATCAATGATGCCCTGCTTGTCCATCTCCTCCTCCTTTGCCTCTCTCTTCTTTCCTCTCGTCTTGGGCTGGGCGCCGCCCTGAGCGGGCGATTCCTGGCCTCACGGAGCAGTATAGGAGCGCTGGCCACCCGGAATGGTGCCGTCTGCCGATTCGCCGTTGAGGTTTGCGACACGCGTCGTCAAGGCGATGCGGCATGCAACAATTGCTTACAGGGGCGGTAAGAGAAGCCGACGGCGAATGGCCAGGCCCACATTGACAGCGAATGACCTGGTAGTGCTAAATGATGGTAGCTTTGCGCGCTGGACGCACCGTGGAGGAGACGGCTGTCCGGCAGGCAGCAGAGGAGGTGGCACCCATGCTCTTCGACGATATCGAGCTTCTCATCGTGCTCTCCGAGGCCAAGAGCCTCTCCCAGGCAGCCGAGCAGCTCTACATGTCGCGTCCTGGCCTCTCCCAAAAGATCGCCAACATCGAGAAGAAGTTCGGCACTCCCCTGTACAACCGCACCTCCACCGGCATCGAGCAGACCCGCGCCGGCGAGCTGGTGACCAAGTTCGCCCGCAACACCGCCGAGCTGGAGCGCGTGCTGGCCTCCCAGCTGGCCGCCATCGACGAGCAGTTCAACTCCACGCTAGACGTGGGCATGTCCTTCAACGATGGGGTGGCCCTGCTGCCGGCCCTGGTGACCGGGTTCATGGAGGAGTCGCCCAGCACGCGGGTGCATCTGGAGGCGGCTTACGAGCCCGAGCTGATGGAGGGGCTGCGCGACGGCAGCCTGGACTTCGCCATGGTGGAGAACCAACCCGAAGAGCCGGGCGTGGCCAACGAGGTGCTCGGCTACAAGAAGCTGGTGTTCATAGCTCCCAACGCCGCTCCCTTCAACGCCCTGACCGAGGCGGCTACCGTCGAGCAGCTGCTGGAGTGGCCCATGATCATCTACGAATGGAACTCCGGGCGCCACATGGTGGGCAACCGCCACTTCCGCGAGCGCTATGGCCTCTCGCTGCAGGACCACAACATGATCGGCTGCTTCGACACCCACGAGGCCATGGTGGAGGGCGTGCGGGCCGGCCTCGGATGGGCCACGGTGCCCGAGTGCATCTACAGCCGCTACCGCCACGACCCCGACATCCAGCGCATCAAGGTGCGGACCGGCCCCATGTGGTACCCGGTGTCGCTGGTCTGGAGCACCGAGCACGTGCTGCGGGACGAGGCACGGGACTTCATCAACTTCATCCGCGCCAACCTGCCCGAGGGCTACTTCAACACCGACATGGAGGCCTACCTGAACTCCTAGGCGCCGCGGTTGGGGCGGCAGCGACGCGAGCCGCAGGCGCCTGAGGGCCCGCAACGCGGCATGGTCGTGCAAGAGGGGTGCAAAAGGGTGCAAAAGGGACGTTCCAAATTGCACATAGAATAGGCCTCCGGCACTCATTATCTTCTCCTATGTGCAATTTGGAACGTCCCTTTTGCACCCTTTTGCACGCGGGCGGCTAGCGCAGGCGCGTCTCCCAGAAGGCCACGGCGCTGGCAGCGGCCACGTTGAGGGAATCCACCCCGTGGGCCATGGGGATGCGCACCGTGAAGTCGCAGCCGGCGATGGTGCGCGGGTCGAGCCCTTCCCCTTCGGTGCCGAAGACCAGCGCCAGCTTGGAGGCGCCGCTGACGCGCTCGTCATCCAGGCTCATGGAGTCGTCCTCCAGGGCCATGGCCGCAGTGGTGAAGCCGAGCTCCTTCAAAAGCGGCAGCCCCTCGGTCGCCCAGAAGGCGCCCTCCTGCCCGATGCGGGTCCACGGCACCTGGAACACGCAGCCCATGGACACGCGCACCGCCCGGCGGTACAGCGGGTCGTAGCAGTCCGGCGTGACCAGCACCGCGTCCACCCCGAGGGCTGCTGCGGAGCGGAAGATGGCGCCCACGTTGGTATGGTTGGTTATGGCTTCAAGCACCGCCACGCGGCGCGCGCCCGCCAGCAGCGCCTCGGGCGCCGGCAACGACGGCCGGCGGAAGGCGGCTAGGGCGCCGCGGGTGAGCTCGTAGCCGGTCAGCGACTGCAGCGCCTCATGGGGCGCCACGAGCACCGGCAGGTCAGGGACGCGCTGCTCCATGGCCCGAACCAGCGGAGCCAGGCCCTCCAGCCACTTCTCCTCGGTCAGCACCGACAGCGGCTCGGCGCCGCTGGCGAAGGCCCGCTCGATCACCTTGGGGGACTCGGCCACGAACAGCGCGCGCTCCGGCTCCAGCCGGCTGCGCAGCTGCACCTCGGTCAGCCGAGCGTAGGCATCCAGCCGCTCGTCCTCCCAATCGCTTACATATATAAGGGGCATCGCCGCGCACCTTCCCATCGAGCTTCGCTGCTGGCCGTCGCGGACGCCTCAGGCGCACTGGCGCTGGCGCCGCCCAGCGCGCTGCGCGCCTTCAGCCTGCAGGCCAGGCTGCCCCAGAGAGGGCCTTCTGAGGGTCCTCGAGCTGGCCAGCAGTCACGGTCCAGCCGATTATAGCGAAGGCCGTCTTCTGCAAGAAAGGTGGAGCAGGCCGAAGCTCGCGCAAAGTCTTTATAAAACGGGTATAATCAGCGGAAACCATCGCAAGAAAGGCCACCGCCCTGGCCTGGTTTCTTCCCACTCGCGGACGGAGGAACTTCCATGAAGGCAAGACCCCTGGGCGCCGCTTTGCTAGCCTGTGCGCTCTCCGCCACGCTGCTCGGCGGCTGCAGTGCCCCAGAAGCCGCCATCACCACCACGCCGAGCACCTCCCAGGAGACCACCGAGCTGACCTTCTTCGCGCCCGTGGACATCTCCGCCAGCGCAGCCAAGTACTACACCAGCCTGATCGACCAGTTCAACGCCGAGAACCCCGACATCCACGTGGCCCTGGACAGCGTGGCGACGGCTGACGGGTTCAACGACTTCCTGGAGGGGCGGCTCGATGCCGGCCAGGGCGACGACGTGTTCATCGTCAACGCCGACTCCGTGAAGAGCCTCTATGCCAAGGGCCATTTCTACGACATGAGCACGTTCTCGGTGTTCGACCAGGTGGACAACGCGGCACGCGCCCAGTCCACCATCGACGGGTTTACCTACTGCCTGCCGTTCTCCATGAACGCCTACTGCATGTACGTCAACACCGCCGTGCTCGACCGCTATGGCCTGGCCGTGCCCACCAACTTGGACGAGTTCCTGAACTGCTGCGAGGTTATCAAAGCCGGAGGCGGGACCCCTCTCGCGCTGAATCGGTGGTATGCCCTGACGGTGCCTGCCATGGCCAACGGGCTGGCCTCCGTCTACGGCTCCGACGACCCGGAAGCTCTGGTGGCCGCCATGAACCGCGGCGAGCTGAAGGTCGGAGACGTCATGGCTGACGGATTCGCGCTGATAGAGCGCTTCATCGACGACGGCTGGTACGGCGATGGGCTGACCACCGAGACCGTGGACACCCTGAAGGCCGGCGCCCAGGACGTGCCCGACTTCGCCAACGGCGACGTGGCCTTCATGTTCTGCACCGCCGACACCTACGAGCGCGTGGACACCGAGAACCCCGAGGCCTCCATCATCGCCACTGGCGTGCCCGTGGAAGGGGGCATGGTCACCCTCCCAGCCATCAGCGTGCGCCTGTCCATGAACGCCCATGGCAGCAACATCGACGCCGCACGGCGCTTCGTCGAGTACCTCTCCACCAACGAGATGCAAGAGCAGCGCTCGGGCAACACCGGCGTGCTGCCCATACTGAAGGGCCAGCGGCTCCAGGTGGACCAGCGCATCGAACCCATGGTGGAGGTCTACCAGGGTGGCGCCCAAGTGCCCATCGAGGACATGCGCCTGAGCTTCACCTACTGGGACACCGTGCGCGAGCTGTGCATCAAGATGTTCGACGGCTACTCGGCCGCCCAGGCCTCAGCCGCCTACAACGACATCCAAGCCGCCGCCACGAGCGGCGCCTAGAGGATCCGGCCTTGAAGCGGAAACTGCAGCCCCCCGCCCTGCGCGACCCTGTGGCGCAGCGGATGCACGATCGCCGTCAGGTGATCGTGGCCATGACCATCGTCGTGGCGCTCGCCATCCTGGCCATCGGCGCGAGCTCCTACTACCTGCGCACCATCCAGGGCCTGGTGCGCAGCAACACCACCACCAACGTGATGGAGCTGTCGGTGACGAAGGCCCAGCACCTGGACGAGAAGCTCGACTCCGAGCTGGAGTGCGTGCAGATGCTGGCCAACTTCCTGGAGAAGAGCGACGACGTGCAGAAGGCCCGTGCCCAGGCCGTGGAGTTCCTGGCCACCCATGACGCCTCGACCGTCTGGATCAAGGGGGTCGACGGCGACACCTGGTGCTCGGACGAGAAGGCCAACCAGTACCTGGCAAGCCAGGAGCACGAGCTGTTCGGGCCCGCCCTGACCGGCGAGGCCGGTTCGTCCGACGTGTTCGTGGGCTACATGGGCCGCAAGAAGATGCTGTTCTACGCGCCCCTGCGCCATGAGGGGCAGCTTGTGGGAGCAGTGTACGTGTCGTTCCCCATATCGACCCTGCAGCGCACCTACGGAGGCACCACCTACTCCGACGAAGGCTTCAGCTACGTCATCGAGGACAATGGCGACATAGCGCTGTCCGCCAACCGGCACGCGTTCCTGCAGGCCTACGACAACTTCGGCACGCTGCTGGTCGAAGCAGGCAACAGCAAGGCCGACGCCGACGCGTTCCTGGCAGCCATGGCCTCAGGGCAGAGCGGCACGGCGGTGCTGACCTTCGAGGGCCAGTGGCAGTACCTGTGTTTCGTGCCGCTGACGGCCAAGCCGGGCTGGTACTTCATCACCGTCATCCCCCTGAGCATCGTGGAGAGCGACGGCGCGGCCATCGTGGCGCTGACCACCCAGATGATGCTGATCCTGGTGGGGGCCATCCTGGCGGCGGGAGCGGTCATCGCCTTCCTCATGGTGCTGCGCTACCGGCGGCAGCGCGAGCTCATGGCCGTGGCCGAGGAGGCCAACCGGGCCAAGAGCACGTTCCTCTCCAGCATGAGCCACGACATCCGCACGCCCATGAACGCCATCGTGGGGTTCTCGACGCTGCTGGAGCGCGACGCTGACAACCCCGAGGCCGTGCGCTCCTACACCTGCAAGATCGCCACGTCGAGCCGCCATCTGCTCGGCTTGATCAACGACGTGCTGGACATGTCCAAGATCGAGTCGGGGAAGGTGGAGCTCAGCCTGGGCGAGCTGCGGTTGCGGGATGTCATCGAGTCCGTCGAGGCCATGATGCGCCCCCAGACCGACGCCAAGCACCAGACCTTCACCGTGGAGACGAAAGGCGACATGGGCCAGCTCCTGGTCGGGGACGAGGGACGCCTGCGCCAGATCGTCACCAACCTGGCATCCAACGCCATGAAGTACACGCCGGACGGCGGCAGCATCCTCCTGCGGGTGGAGGCCGACGCCGCCAGGGAGGGGCTGGCGCAGCCCGTGCGGCTGACGGTGCAGGACGACGGCATCGGCATGTCCCCCGCGTTCCGCGCCACGGTGTTCGAGCCGTTCTCGCGCGAGGAGAGCAGCCTCACCAACAAGGTGCAGGGCACAGGGCTGGGCATGGCCATCACCAAGAGCCTGGTCGACCTCATGGGCGGCTCCATAGCCGTGGAGAGCGCCCCGAACGAGGGCAGCACCTTCACCGTGGAGCTGGACCTGCCGGTGGTGGCCGAAGGCTGCGGGGGCGAGGCGCCTGGCGAGGCGAGAGCGGTTGGCGCGGGCGGCGCGGCGACGGATGCCGCCGACGCTGGCGCGGAAGGCGCGATGAGCGACGGCGCGCTGGCCGGCAAGCGCTTCCTAGTGGCCGAGGACAACGACCTGAACGCCGAGATCATCAGCGCGCTGCTGGATATGAGGGGCGCCACGTGCGAGATTGCGAAGAATGGCGCGGCCGCCGTTGAGCGCTTCGCCCAGTCGACGCCAGGAGAGTTCGCCATGGTGTTCATGGACGTGCAGATGCCCGAAGTGGACGGCCACGAGGCCACGAGGCGCATCCGCGCCCTCGACCGGCCCGACGCCCAGAGCATCCCCATCATCGCCATGACCGCGAGCGCCTTCGCCGAGGATGTGCGGGAAGCGCTGGACGCAGGCATGAGCGCCCATGTGGCGAAGCCCATCGACCTTGGCGTGCTCGAGAGGACGGTCGCCCAGATGGAAGCAGAGCAGAGCCAGAGGTAGGTCGCCGGGAAGGTAGCTGCTGAGCGCGGCCGCCGGCGCCGGTGACGGGCTGGCGATCGTGGCTCGCTGAGCAGCCTGGCCGCTGCGCTGGCGGCCGCGCTCAGCAGCCCTCGTCGCGCAAGCGCTTGAGCTTCTCCAGGGTCGCCGCAGGGATGCGGGAGGCCACAGTGTTCTTGTGGGCCACGGCGTAGGCCTCTTCCACATGGGCGCTCTCGTAGTGGCCCGCCACGGCTCGGCAGAAACCCTCGGCGCTCATGCGGTCGATGCCGCCGCCGAACACCGTGTCCTGAATCGTAGCATCCGACGTGACCACCAGCGCCTCGACCAGGCGCTCACGGGCATCGTAGGCCAGCTTCTCTATGACGTGGTCGGCTGACTGCCCCGCAGGCGAGAAGACGATGCTCACGCCGCCGACGGTCTCGGGGCGCCCTTCGGAGTAGCGGTTGTGCGCTCCGTCGAAGACGATGATGGCCTGGCTGCCGTAGCCCGCGTAGTTGATGACGTCGTTGATGAGGGTCTCCCGCGCCGTGTTGAAGGCGTCATCGGTGTAGTCGGGGTTCTCTGCCACGATGCGCTTGTAGCGGCTGCCTGAGCGCAGCACGTTGTAGCCGTCGACGATCAGCAGCTTCTTGCGCTGGCGCACCATGGCCGGCCTAGCGCTCCGTGGGCTGGTCGAGGGCGGCCAACGGGTCGCGCCCCTCGGCATGGGCCGCCTCCACCACGCTGAGGGCGAAGTCCTCGAAGTACCAGCCCTCGCAGCGCTCGCTGCGCCCCACCAGCTTGAACAGGCAGCTGGGCACTTCGCGCTGAGCCTGGTTCTTGGCGATGCAGCGCGTGCAGCCGTCGTCATGATTGGACGGATGCGCAGCGCAGGCGATGTCGGTGCAAGTGCATATCCTCATGGCGTCCATGGCTGGCCCTTCCGTCAGCTGGCCTGCTGGTTCTGGCGAAGCCACTCGTAGGCGCAGGCGGTGAAGGACTGGGCCACGTTGAGCGAGTCGACGGATCCGACCTGGGGCAGCTTGACGCCGAAGTCGCACGCTTCCCCTACCAGGCGCGAGATGCCCTCCTGCTCGTTGCCCATGACCAAGGCGATGAGGCCCTTCAGGTTGGCCTCCCAGACCACCTGGCTGGCGCGCTCGGTGGCGCCGGCCACCCAGAAGCCCGCCTCTTTCAGACGCTCGATGGTCGCCGTGAGGTTGGGCACCTGAGCCACGGGGATGTGGCTGATGGCGCCCGCGGAGCTCTTGTAGGTGGCAGCGGTCACGTGGGCAGCGCGCTTGTTGGGGATGACGATGCCGCAGGCGCCGACGGCCTCGGCGCTACGCGCGATGGCGCCCAGGTTGCCGGCATCGGTCACATGGTCGAGCAGCACCACCAACGCCCGGCCGTCGTGGGCCTCGTAGCTGGCCTTGGCGGCGTCGAGGATGTCCGAGACGCTCGCGTAGGAGAAGGGCTTGGCCTCGGCCATGACCCCTTGATGGCTGCCGCGCTCGCTGCGCTCGTCCAGCTTCTTGCGCGGCAGCTCCTTGACCGGCACCTGCAGGTTCTTGGCCTTGCGCAGGATGTCGTTGACCAGGCCGTCGCGCTTCACGTTGTCGGCCAGGAGCACGCACTTCAGCGGCACGTGCCCCCGAAGCGCCTCTACGACCGGCCGCTTTCCTTCGATGTATTCCATGGGGACAGTCTACCATGGCCCGTGGCCGCCATCGGCCGCACGGGAGCCGGCGGGCGCGTCGCCGCCACGTCCACCAGCCCGGTGGCGGCGCGTGGACAGGCATGCAGGGCGCCAGGCGGGCGCGCAGGGCGATATCGGCGAAAGCACGCCACACCCTACGGCGTCCGACAAGGCGGAAGGGCGAGGGTCGCAGGAGGCCAGCGGCCCTCGCCCTGCGCCTCGGCTACTCTTCTTCCAGGCTCGTGTCGAGGTCGGGCACGACCGTGGTGCCGTAGTCGCTGTAGGCCGTCGCGATGATGATGGCCAGCGTGGCTCCTGCCGAGTCGGCCGAGGTGCCGTTGAGGCGGATCTCGCAGGAGGTCAGGCGGCCCCCTTCGTCGAAGACGTAGTCAGCCTCGCAGGAAGAGACCTCGGCAAGCTGGGCGAAGGTGCCTGCGGCGGTCAGGGCCGCCGGGTCGGCCACGATGCTCACGACCGTCTGGCCGTCCTGCTCGTCGAGCTCCACGGAGCTGGCAGCATCGTAGATGGCGCGCGCCTGGGCGCTGCCGCCAGTGGATTCCGCCAGCTGGTCAGCGTAGGACTCCTCGACCTCGATCAGGGTCGCCTCGCCCGCTTGGTCGATGATGGCCTCGGTGCCCACCAGATGCATGGCCATGTCGGTCTGATCGTTGGCGGGCGTGGAGGCGACCTCCATGAGCACGCGGGGGTCGCCGCTGGTCGAGTCGAGGAGCATGGTGGTGTCCACCGCCACGTCCTGGGACGCGGCGCCAGCCTCCACCTCCATGGTGGTCTGCGCGTTGATGGTCACGTTGTCGAATCGCTGCGCGAACAGGCCCTCCATGAGCTGGCGCGCCTTCGCCTCGCCCTCCGGCCCTGCAACGGCCTGGGCGCTCGACGACACCTCGGGCGCCTCCTCGTTCCCGCTCGCCCCAGAGCCTGCGCCTTGGCCGGCGCACCCCCACAGCCCGACGACCATCAGGGACGCCGTCGCAAGCGCCATCGCCTTCTTCTTCATGCTTCCTCCTGTGAATCCTTGCCGGAGCTTCCCGGCCTCCTGTGGATGACCAGCCCTTCGCAGGCTTGCCTTCCTTTCCTATGGACACGGGCCGAACGGCCCCTTGCCATCGAATCCGCTCCGCAGCGGAGAGCCAAGCGCCCAGGCCCGTGGCGCCATCAGGCATCCGCCACAGGGAGCGCCCAGCGCTCTCCGCTCCGCCACCGCTAGGCGAACGCCACGGTGAACACGATGCTGGCCAGCTTCTTCCCATCCACTTCGCCAGCGAGGGTCGTCAGCGGGTCGGTGATGCTCACATCGTAGCGCAACGGCAGCTTCCCCATGGGAGCAAGGGCGTTGGCCTCTCCGAACCCGAGTCCTGGCAGGTCGGAGGGGTCCAGCCCCTCGGGCGACGAGGCGCGGGGCAGGGGCAGGTAGCCGTAGCCCTGGTCCTCCACCGCGGCGCCCATGCAGCGCAGCATCACCTTCGAGCGATCGGTCACGATGGCGTCCGGCTCGGCTCCGGTGACGTCCGCCTGCAGGTCGGCCACATAGAGCCGCCCGCGAGACAGGGAGCGGAACTCCACGCCTTCGCCCTCCACCGTGGACACCGGCCCGTAGGGAGCGTCGGCGAAGGCGTCGTCGTCCGCGAGGTCGAATCGGAAGCCCACCGCCGAGGGCACCTCGAAGCGCATGGCGAAGGACCAGGTGGCCTTGTAGTGCCGGTCGCCCGAGGAGCCCTTGGGAACGGTCACGACCAGAGCGGGCAGCGCTCCTTCGGCGACGCTGCCATCCGGCTCGCATGCCACCCAACCCTTGAACTCCATGCCCTCCTGCACCGGCTTGGCCGCCGCCTCATCGTCGGAGACCGTCGGCAGGACCAGCTCGTCCTCCACCGTATAGGGCAGGTCGTAGTGACCATCAGGCGCCAGGGGCAGCACCTCGCCCCCTTGCTCGATGGACCCGCCCTCCAAGTGCAGGTGCACCACGTACTCGACGGGTGCCCAGCGAGCGTAGTAGGTCGAGTCGGACTCGGCCAGGTAGCTGCCAGGCTTCACGAGGTCGCCGCCTTCGGCCGCCGTGAACCAGCCGACGAAGGCATAGTGCTCGCGCCCCGAGTCCGCCGCGCTCGGCTTGCTCGGGAAGGCGATGGGCTGCCCATAGCGCTGGGTGGAGCTGGACGAGGTCTTGCCGTCGATGGTCTGACCTGAGTAGTCCCAGGTGATGGTATAGCTGCGCGCCTCCCACACCGCCTGGTAGCTGCGGCTGCCCACCGTGCCCTTCGGCACGCTGGCGCTCGCATCGGGCGAGCCGGTCGAGCCGTCCGGGCCGATGAGGGCCCAGCCCTTGAAGTCGTGCCCGGCCCGCGTGGGCGTCGGCAACGCGAAGGCCTCGGACTCCACGTTGAACCCACGCGTCCACAAGCCCTCGGCCTGGGTCCAGCCCTCAGGGGGCTCGGCGAAGGAGCCTCCGGCCAGGTCGAGGGTAGCCGTGTAGCCCACCAACCCTGAGAAGGAGCCGACGAACGCCTTGTCCCGCAGATCGTAGGGCTGCACGATGACCACTTTGGTCGGCTTGGAGATGCCATCGCCCGTCCACCCGAGGAAGGTGTCGTAGCCCGGCTTGGCAGCATTGGAGGGAAGCTGGATGCGCCGCGACTCGATGGAGTAGTCCAGGCGGTAGAGGCCGGCCTCTCCCTCGTCACGGGTCCAGCCGCGCGCCGCCGCGTCCGGCACTTCGCCGTTGCCGACGTTGAGGGTGAGGTGGTGGACATTCAGGGACCAGCGGCCGTGGAGGGTGGCTGCACTGGGCTTGTCCCAGGCGCGGGCCGAGCTGCCGTCGGCGTCGTAGTAGCAGGTGCCCGCATCGTCGAAGTAGCCCTCGAAGGCGTAGCCTGTGGCCTGTGGCATCGACGCCGCCGGCATCGGCGAGTCGAAGGTGGCCGTCACGCTGGGCGCGCCCGCGTCCTTGGAGACGCCATAGGGGGCATAGCCTTCGTAGGCCGTGCTTTGGGCGAACCCGGGGAAGGCGGCGTCGAGCGTCACTGCGTACTCGTTTGGCTGCCACTTCGCCGTGCAGGTCAGGTTCCCCCAAGTGCCCTGGCGCACCGTCGTCTGGCCTCCCGCAACCACCACGCCGCTTCCTTGGGCGCCAGCCACTTCCCACCCTGCGAACGTATAGCCTACGCGAGCAGGCACCGCAAGCGCGAAGTCCGCCGTCTCGAACGTGTAGGAGGTCCGTCGATCGCCCAACGTGCCGCCTTGGGTATCGTAGGCGATGGTGTAGGTGTTGGCGGTCTCAGCCAGGTAGAGGTCGAAGTTGCCCGACGTGGCCAGGTTGTGCGTCCAGAACCCGAAAGTATGGGAAGCGCTAGCTTGACCTGCGCTTCTCGCCCAGCCTTGCGCCGTGTAGGCCGGGTGGGTCCTGTTCGGGTTGCCCCGAAGGTTGAACCAGGCGTCATAGGTCTTGGCATCCGTGCCGATGTGCGTGCCGTCCTTGGTGAAGTAGCGCACGTTGTAGGTGTTCGGGGTCTCGGCCACATAGAGGTCGAAGTTGCCCGACGTGGCAAGGTTCGACACCGACTGGCCGAACGTGTAGGCGCGAGCCGTCTGGTTGGCGCCTCGTGCCCATCCCTGAGCTGTATAGCCCGCCGCGGTTCTGCCGGGGTCGCCCCTCAAGGTGAATGTCGTGCCATAGGTCTTCTGGTCCGTGGCTATGTGATTGCCCGCCTTGTCGAAGTACCTCACGTTGTAGGGGTTCGGGGTCTCGGCCACGTAGAAGTCCACGTTGGCATTTTGGGTAGTGGCCAAGTTCGAGACCGACTGCCCGAACGTATGGGTGCGACTCGTCTGGTTCGCCGAGCGCGCCCAGCCCTGAGCGGTGTAGCCGGCCGCGGTCCAGCCTGGGTTCCCGCGCAAGG
>CANOCK010000012.1 GCA_947564525.1 uncultured bacterium
CGGCGGCCGGCGCCACCGTCCCGCTCTCCGGCGCCCATCCGGGCCTCGTGCCCCTGGAGGGCCTGCCGAGCCCCTTGGGGGCCTCGGCGCCCGCAGCGGCTGCGACGCGCCCGTACTTCGTCGAGGCGGCGGAGCAGGAGGGCATGGGCGCGATACTGCCCGTGGCCTTCGACGGCGAGGCAGCCTCCACCATGACCCGCAAGCTCGGCCGCCGCCGCGAGGAGGGCCGCCTCGTCCCGATCCCACAGCCCGAGCCGGCTGCGACGGACCCGGACGAGGCGCGTCATGCGCTGGACGCCCTGGTGGAGGCCTTGCAGCCTCGCCAGGCCGAGGATGAGGGGCTAGCAGCCGTCGCCGAGGAGGATGCCGACGGCCCGGCCCCGGCGCCGCGCAAGCGCTCCTCCAAGGCCGAGGACCCGGCCCAGCCGGCCCTGCCCCTCGGCGACATGTCGGTGGAGCGCGACGGCTTCGCCCTGCCTCCGCTGGCCATGCTGGCGCCGGCCGAGGCCCGCAAGGGGGGAGCGTCGGCCGCCGAGCTGCAGGACACCGCCGAGCGCCTGGGCCAGACCCTCCAGGACTTCGGCATCAACGCCGAGGTGGTGGGCTGGGTGGCCGGCCCGACGGTCACGCTGTTCAAGGTGGACCTGCCCAGCGGCGTGCGCGTGAACCGCGTGACGGCCCTCAACGACGACCTGGCCCTGGCCCTGGCCGCGCCCGGGGTGCGCATCTTCGCGCCGATCCCCAACACCAACTACGTGGGCATCGAGGTGCCCAACCGCACCCGCCAGACGGTGCTGCTCTCCGAGGTGCTGGAGCGGGCCCCCGAAGGCCCCCTGCAGATCGCCATCGGCAAGGACGTGGAGGGCAACGCCATAGTGAGCGACCTGGCCAAGATGCCGCACCTGCTCATCGGCGGCACCACCGGCTCGGGCAAGTCGGTGTCCATCAACGCCATGATCATGTCCATCCTCATGCGGGCCACGCCTGCCGAGGTGCGCTTCATCATGGTGGACCCCAAGCGCGTGGAGTTCACCCCCTACAATGGCATACCGCACCTCTACGTGCCCGTGGTGACCGAACCCAAGGAGGCGGCCAGCGCCCTGGCCTGGGGCGTGGCCGAGATGGAGCGGCGCCTCAAGGCGTTCTCCAAGGTGGGCGCCCGCAACATCTCGCAGTTCAACGCCAAGGTGGAGGCCGGCGCCTTCGACGAGGGGGAGTCGAAGCTGCCCTACATCGTCATCATCATCGACGAGCTGGCCGACCTCATGATGAACGTGGGCAAGGAGGTGGAGTTCTCCATCAGCCGCATCGCCCAGCTGGCGCGCGCGGCGGGCATCCACCTCATCGTGGCCACCCAGCGCCCCTCCACCAACGTGGTGACGGGGCTGATCAAGGCCAACATCACCAACCGCATCGCCTTCAACGTGGCCAGCGGCATCGACTCGCGCGTCATCCTGGACACCCCGGGCGCCGAGAACCTCATCGGCCTGGGCGATTTGCTGCTGTCCAAGCCGGAGCTGGCGAAGCCCCAGCGCATCCAGGGCTGCTACGTCTCCGAGGACGAGATCTTCGCTGTGGTGGAGCACCTGAAGGGGCAGGGGGAGCCGGAGTACCACTCCGAGATCCTGTCCACCAACGTGGTGCGCCTCGGCGACAGCTCCCCGGACGGCGCCGGCGGCTCCGAGGCCGAGGACCCGCTGCTATGGGAGGCCGCTGAGATCGTAGTTACGGCACAGCTTGGATCCACGTCCAACATCCAGCGGCGTTTGAAGGTAGGATATGCTCGGGCCGGCCGCATCATGGACCAGCTGGAGGAGAAGGGGGTCGTCGGCCAAGCCAACGGGTCGCGCCCTCGCGAGGTGCTGGTCGACGACGTCATAGAGCTGGAGACGCTCAAGGCGTTCGACGCGGCGGACGAGGACTAGCGGCCAGCGCGCCGCCAGGCAAGGGAGGGCATCCGGATGGCTCCGAGGAACTCATACGGCGAGCGGCTGCGCCAGGCGCGGCTGCGGCGCGGCATGGACCTCCCGAGCGTGGCCCGACGGCTGCGCATCCGCCAGGACATCCTCTGCGCCATCGAGGACGGCGCCTTCGCCGCGCTGCCCCCGAGCGGCTACACCCGCAACATGATCACCGCCTACGCGCGGCTGGTGGGCCTCGACCCGCGCACCGTGGCCGACGCCTACCTCGACGAGCTCCATCGCTTCGAGACCGGCCGGGAGCGCGAGCGCTCCGCCGGCCGCGCTCCCCAGCGCCGCGGCCGGGAGGCCTCGACCCGCCCCTTGCCGAGCCGTCCCATGCGGGACTCGGCTCCGGCTCCACGGCCCGGCTATGACGCCCAGGGCCGCCGCGGCGAGCGGGTGAGCTACAACGCCTACGCCGAGCTGAACCCCTACCGCGCCCCCGAGCCCGAGCCCGCGAGCGGGCGCCGGGGCGGCGCCATGGGCAGCCGGGGGCTCTACGGCGGCTCCTCGGCCTCGGGGCGCCGGCGCGACCAGGCCCCGAGCCGCACCATCGGCCAGTACTCGCCGTCCACCTACGGGTCGGTGGGGGCCAGCCGCTCGGGCGGCCTCCTCGCGGCGCTGCTGCCGCGGCTGCCCTTCATCCTGGGCGGCGCGCTGGTGATAGCGCTGGTGGTGGCCGTCATCGTGCTGGCCTTCGGCAGCGCGCGCCAGGAGTCGGCCGAGGTGCCCTCGGTGCCCATCTCGGGCCTGACGGACACCTCCAGCCAGTCCCAGGAGGACTTCAACGTGGCCACGGCCGTGGCGCCGACCAGCGCGGTGCTGGAGCTGTCCGTGGAGGAGGACGGCCGCTCCTGGGTGTCGGTCTACGTGGACGGCTCCGAGGACGCCGAGCTCAACGAGACCGTGGAGGGCCCGATGGAGCGCAGCTTCACCTTCACCAAGTCCATCCGCGTGGTGGCGGGCAACCCCACCCCGGTCAAGCTCAAGGTGGACGGCAAGCCAGTGGATCTCTCCAAGGGCAGCAGCGGCTCCTACGTCTACGCGGTGCAGTTCAGCGAGATCCTGGCCCAGTGGGAGGAGGAGCATCCCTCCAAGTCCTCGAGCCGCAGCGCCTCGTCGTCCTCGTCGGCTGCCTCGTCCGCTTCGTCTTCGTCATCCTCGTCGTCCTCGTCGTCAGGGGCCAGCCGCTCCTCGTCAGCGTCGGCGAGCGCATAAGGTAAGGTAGGGCGCCGTCGGTCCGAGGGCCGGCCGGCGCGCAAAGGCAACCCGAAGGAGGGCCCCATGGCCAAGGAATCGAGCTTCGACGTGGTATCCACCGTGGACATGCAGGAGGTGGACAACGCCTTCCAGCAGGCCCGCAAGGAGCTTGCGCAGCGCTACGACCTGAAGGACTCGGGCAGCGAGATCGCCCTGGACAAGGCCGCGGGCGCCATGACCGTGTCGGCCCCGAGCGACTTCGTGGCGGGCCAGGTCATCGATGTCATCGGCTCGAAGCTGATCAAGCGCGGCATCGACCTGGCCGCCGTGCAGTGGGGCGCGCCCCAGGCGGCCACGGGCGGCACGGTGCGCCGCACGGCCTCCATCGTTGACGGCATCGACAAGGAGACCGCCTCCAGGATCAACAAGGACATCAAGGCCCTGAAGCTCAAGTGCAAGGTGCAGGTCGAGGGCGACAAGCTGCGGGTGAGCTCCGCCTCCCGCGACACGCTCCAGGAGGTCATCGCCTTCCTCAAGGGCCAGGACTACGGCCAGCCGCTCCAGTACGTCAACTACCGCTGATCCGGCCATCGGCCTAGGGAGCACGCCATGGGACCTTCCGCCACCGAGGGGCGCACGCCCCGCATCGCCTTCGTCACCTTGGGCTGCGCCAAGAACGAGGTGGACACCGACGCCATGGCCCGGCGCCTCGCCGCGGCCGGCTACGAGGTGGGCGCCGAGCCCGAGGGGGCCGACGCCCTCGTCGTCAACACCTGCTCGTTCATCCAAGCGGCCACCGAGGAGAGCCTGGACGCCATCTTCGAGGCCGCCGAGCTGCCCCGGGTGGCAGCGGGGGAGGCGGCGCTGATCGTGGCCGGCTGCATGCCGGCGCGCTACGGCGACGACCTGGCCAAGGAGCTGGAAGAGGCTACCGCCTTCGTGCCCTGCTCCCGCGAGGACGACATCGTGGCGGTGGTGGCCTCCTGCGTCGGGCCGGCTGCGGCTGGCGCCGTGGGCGAGCAGCTCTCGCCGCCAGCGCCCGCAGCTGGCGAGGGCGCGCCCTTCGCCTACGTCAAGGTGTCCGACGGCTGCGACCGCTTCTGCTCCTACTGCACCATCCCGCTCATCCGCGGCCGCTACCGCAGCTTCCCCTACGAGGACGTCCGCGCCGAGGTGGCTCGGGCGGTGGCCGACGGGGCGGCCGAGGTGGTGCTCATCGGCCAGGACACGGGCCGCTGGGGCGCCGACCTGCCCGAGCCCACCAGCTTGGCCGCGCTGGTGGGCCGCCTGGCCGAGGAGTTCCCCTCCACGTGGCTGCGGGTCATGTACGTGCAGCCCGAGGGGGTCACCGACGAGCTGCTGGACGCCATGGCGGCGCATCCGAACGTATGCCCCTACCTGGACGTGCCCCTGCAGCACGTGGACGCGCAGCTGCTGCGGGCCATGAACCGCACCGGCTCCGGAGAGGAGTTCCTCGCCCTGGCCGAGCGCATCCTCGAGAGGCTGCCCGGCGCCACGCTGCGCACCACCCTCATCGCGGGCTTCCCTGGGGAGACCGAGAAGCAGTTCGAGGCCCTCTGCGCCTTCGTCGAGGAGGCGCCCTTCGACTACGTGGGCGTGTTCCCCTACTCCCGCGAGGAGGGGACCCGGGCCGCGGAGCTGCCGGGCCAGCTGGACGAGGAGGAGAAGGCCGAGCGTGCCCGTGCCCTGCGCGAGGTGGCCGACGCCGTGGGCGCCGCTCGGGTGAGCCAGCGCGTCGGTCGTCGGATGGACGTCCTGGTGGAGGGCGTGGAGGAGGATGGCCAGGTGTTCGGCCGCGCCCAGTGCCAGGCCCCTGAGGTGGACGGCGCGACGTTCCTCGACCGCGGCGTGCCCGGCCAAGTGGTGGCCGCGCTCATCGGCGACACGCTCATGTACGAGATGGAAGGCGAGGTCCTCTGACCATGGCTTTGGCACCCGACCCTGCTCCCCGCGGCATCTGGACCCCTGCCAACGTCGTCACCCTGGTGCGCATCTGCCTGGTGCCGGTGTTCGTCGTGGCGCTCCTGAGCCCCTGGCCCGAATGGTTCGGCTTCAAGAGCGCCATCACCTTCGAGGTGAAGTCGCTCGTGGCTGCTGGGCTGTTCATCGTCATATCCTGCACCGACTGGCTCGACGGCTACCTGGCCCGCAGCCGGGGCGAGGTGACGGACTTCGGCAAGTTCATGGACCCCCTGGCCGACAAGATCCTCGTGGCCGCTGCCCTGTTGGCCCTGGTGGAGCTCGCGGTGCTGCCGTCGTGGCCGGTGCTGGTCATACTCGCGCGGGAGTTCATCGTCTCGGGCGTGCGCATGGTGGCCGCCAGCAAGGGCGAGGTCATCGCCGCCAGCTGGTGGGGCAAGGCCAAGACGGTCTCCCAGATAGTCGCCATCATCCTTTTCATCGTCAAGGACTTCTACTGGCCTGCGAGCGGCGCAGCCCACTACGAGCTCAACCCGCTGTACCTGCTGTCCTGGGCGGCCATGCTGGTGGCCCTCGCCCTGACGGTGATATCCATGCTCGACTACCTGCGCAAGGCCCGCAGCCTGCTGGGGTTCGGGCCCAAGGGCGCCGAGGAGCCCGTGGCCAGCACGCCTCCTGAGGGGCGCGCCGCGCGCATCGTGGCGCGGGCGACGGAGGCGGGCGTCACCATCGGCTGCGCCGAGAGCCTGACCGGTGGCCTGGTGAGCGCGGCCCTGACCGACGTGCCCGGCAGCTCCGCGGTGCTGCGCGGAGGCGTGGTCGGCTACGCGCTGGCGGTGAAGGAATCGGTGCTAGGCGTCGATGGGGCGCTGCTGGCGGCCCAGGGGGCCGTGGACGGCGCCGTGGCGGAGCAGATGGCCGAGGGGGCGCGCCGGGTGCTCGGCTGCGACCTGGCCGTGGCCACCACGGGCATCGCCGGGCCCGGCGGGGCCGAGCCGGGCAAGCCCGTAGGCACCGTGTGGGTGGCCGTGGCCACGGCCGAGGGCGCCCGGGCCGAGCGCCTCGAGCTGGAGGGCGACCGCGATCGGGTGCGCCAGGCCAGCGTCGCCGAGGCGCTGCGGCTGGTGGAGGAGGCCCTGGGGCAGCTGTAGGCGGGGCTGGGCAAGCCGGCCTCGGGTTGGCCGCGAGGCCGGCTTGCGTCCCTGTGAGGCCGTGCCAGGGGAGCGCCAGCGCCTTGGCGCCGGCCTTCGAGATGGGTCGCGGCCCTTCGGCGGTGGAGCAGCGCGCGCCTTCCAGGCCCTCCCTCAGGCTTCCTGGGCGCCCTCCTCGGGTCCTCGGCGCGCCATCAAGGGTCGCACCGTGCCGCCTTCCGGCGGCTCGCAAGGGCGACCCGCGCCTCTCTTCTGCTGGATGCGGGGGCGATGGCTGCTGGGACGGCAGGGGCGATCCGCTGGGGCCGTGTCGCTCTTCGCGGCCATGCCATGGGTACCATGGGAGGGGAAGGCGAAGGGGTCCCTCGGGCCCGGCAGCGGGAAAGGCGAACAGAAATTCGCTATCCTCCCTTGACCTTCAAACAGGTGTTCGTATAATAGGGTCATGGCAACGCACCGTGGCCGCAGCATCCCGAAGGAGCGACGATGAACGAAGAAAAAGAGAAGCTGCTGAAGCTCACCACCGACCAGATAGAGACCAAGTTCGGCAAGGGCTCCATCATGAAGCTGGGGGAAGGCGGCGCCGACCTCAACATCGGGGTGATCCCCACCGGCGCCCTGCCCCTGGACGTCGCGCTGGGCATCGGCGGGGTGCCCCGGGGCCGCATCATCGAGATCTACGGCCCCGAGTCCAGCGGCAAGACGACGCTGTCGCTCCAGATCATCGCCGAGGCCCAGGCCATGGGCGGCGTGGTGGCCTTCATCGACGCCGAGCACGCCCTGGACCCGGTCTACGCCGCCCGCCTCGGGGTGGACATCGACGAGGTGCTGATCTCCCAGCCCGACACCGGCGAGCAGGCCCTCGAGATCTGCGACATGCTCGTGCGCTCCGGTGCCGTGGACTGCGTGGTGGTGGACTCCGTGGCGGCCCTGGTGCCCAAGGCCGAGATCGAGGGCGAGATGGGCGACACCACGGTGGGCCTCCAGGCGCGCCTGATGTCCCAGGCCCTGCGCAAGCTGGCCGGCTCGCTGTCCAAGTCCAACACCACCTGCATCTTCATCAACCAGTTGCGCGAGAAGATCGGCGTGATGTTCGGCAGCCCCGAGACCACCACCGGCGGCCGCGCGCTCAAGTTCTTCTCCAGCGTGCGCATCGACATCCGCCGCATCGACACCATCAAGGCCAACGGCGAGCCCGTGGGCAACCGCGTGCGCGTCAAGGTGGTCAAGAACAAGGTGGCGCCCCCCTTCCGCCAGGCGGAGTTCGACCTCATGTACGGCGAGGGCGTCTCGCGAGAGGGCTGCATCCTCGACATGGCCGTGGAGTGCGGCGTCGCCAAGAAGAGCGGCGCCTGGTACACCTACGGCGAGCAGCGTCTCGGCCAGGGGCGCGAGGCAGCCAAGCTGACCCTCAAGGAGAACCCGGACCTGCGCGGCGAGCTGGAGCGCCAGGTGCGCGAGGCCTTCGAGATCCCCATCGTCGAGGCCGATCTGGCTGAGACGGCGGCGGCCCCGGCCCCCAAGGACGGGAAGAAGAAGTAGCCATGGCGCGGCGCAGCCCAGCCAAGCTCGTGGCGGAGCTCTCGCCCGAGGAGCGCGCCTTCCAGAAGGTGGCGCGGGTGGTGAGCATCCGGGAGCAGTCCACGGCCACCATGCGGGCCAAGCTGGCCCAGGCCGGGTTCGAGGAGGCGGTGGTCGAGGGAGCCCTGGAGCGAGCGCGGGCCTGCGGCTTCATCGACGACCGCCGCTACGCCGAGGTGCTGGTGCGCTCCGCCATCGCCGCGGGCAAGGGGCTGCGCCTCGTCGAGCAGGAGCTCGACGCCCTCGGCGTAGGCCTGGAGGAGGTCCAGGCCTACCAGGAGCACTGCGAGGACGGGGGAGACGAGGTCTCCCGCGCCCTCGACGCTCTCGCCCGCAAGCGCTTCACCGCCAAGAACCGCTGGCAGGCGGGCTACCGGTTCCTCGTCCAGCGGGGCTACTCCAACGACGCGGCCAGCTCCGCCGTCCGTCTCTGGATTGAGTCGGAATGAGCCATGTCGGCCGTGCCCTTTCCCGAAAGTGCGATATAATCGAAGTCGCTCAAGAGCTTGCTAAGTACCTAGATGGGTATTTGACTATAGACCTAAAACCTCATAGCTGCGGGTATCCGTCTTGCTTGTTCGCTCTTGTCGGTGCATGCCGACTTTTTTATTGACTTCAACCGGTGCCGAAAGCACCAACCAGCGTAGGAAGGGAAGAGGATATGACCGACATCATCTGGCTCGTCGCCGGTGCTGCCCTCGGCATCGTCCTCGGCCTCGTCGTGATGCGCCTGATCGTCACGTCGTCCCAGAAGAAGGCCCAGCATACCGCTGAGAGCCTGGTGGAGGACGCGAAGAAGCAGGCAGAGGCGTTGCGTCGAGAGGCCGACATCGAGGCGAAGGACAAGGCCCTTAAGTACAAGCAGGAGGTGGAGTCCGAGAACAAGGAGCGCCTCCGCGAGATCCGCGCGGCGGAGAACCGCGTGTCCCAGCGCGAGGAGTCCCTGGATCGCCGCGTCGAGTCCCTCGACGCTCGGGAGCACCAGCTCTCGTCGCTCCAGGGAGACATCGAGCATCGGGAGCGCGAGCTCGAGGAAGCCCAGGACGAGGTGCGCCAGAGCCTGGAGCGCGTAGCGGGCATGACGCCCTCCGAGGCCAAGCGCGAGCTGCTCGACACCTTGAAGGACGACGTGGCGCGCGAGTCCGCCGCCATCATCCGCGACGCCGAGATGCGCACCAAGGCCGAGGCCGACAAGCACGCCCGGGAGATCCTGTCCGTGGCCATCCAGCGGGTGGCCGCCGACCACTCCGCAGAGAACACCGTGAGCACCGTGGCCATCCCCTCGGACGACCTCAAGGGCCGCATCATCGGCCGCGAGGGGCGCAACATCCGCTCCTTCGAGCAGCTGACCGGCACCAACCTGATCATCGACGACACCCCGGAGTGCGTGACCATCTCGTGCTTCGACCCCATCCGCCGCGAGATCGCCCGGGTCACCATGGAGAACCTGGTGGCCGACGGCCGCATCCACCCGGCCCGCATCGAGGAGATGCATGGCAAGGCCACCGACCTGGTGAACCAGCGGGTCCAGGAGGCAGGGGAGCAGGCCAGCTTCGATGCGGGAATCCACGACCTGCATCCGGAGCTGGTGCGCACCTTGGGTCGCCTGCGCTATCGCACCTCCTTCGGTCAGAACGTGCTCAACCACTCCCTCGAGGTGGCCTACCTTGCCGGCGTCATGGCCTCGGAGCTCGGGCTCGACCCGTACCCGGCCACCCGTGCTGGCCTCCTGCACGACCTGGGCAAGGCCCTGCCTCACGAGGTCCAGGGCTCCCACGCGGTGCTCGGCGCCGACCTGGCTCGCCGCTTCGGCGAGAAGCCCGAGATCGTCCACGCCATCGAGGCCCATCATGAGGACGTGGAGCCCAACACGGTGCTCGACGTGCTCATCCAGGCCGCTGACGCCATCTCCGCGGCCCGTCCCGGCGCCCGCAAGGAATCCCTGGACACCTATGTGAAGCGCCTCGAGGCCCTGGAGGAGATCGCCAACGCCCACAACGGAGTGGAGCGCACCTTCGCCATCCAGGCTGGGCGCGAGGTGCGCGTCATGGTGGCGCCCGACGTCATCGACGATGCCAAGTCCACCGTGCTCGCCCACGACATCGCCCAGCAGATCGAGAGCGAACTGCAGTACCCTGGCCAGGTGAAGGTCGTCGTGGTGCGCGAGAGCCGCGCCGTCGACTACGCCAAGTAGCATCGTGGCCGACGACTCGCTCGCCGACTTCATAGACGAGGCAAGCAGCGAGAGCCGCCTTCGGGTCGACGAGGACCTCGGAGGCGGCTTCGTTCGCCTGCGCCTGACCGAGGCGGAACGGCGCCAAGCCGCCCAGGACGTCCGCTCCAGCGAGGACATCCTGATAGAGCTCCTGCGCAACGCTCGCGACGCCCATGCCCGCCACATCTACGTGGCCCTGGCCCGCGACGGGGCCCGGCGTCTCATCACCGTCATCGACGACGGAGACGGCATCCCCGAGGCCATGCAGCAGCGCGTCTTCGAGCCGAGGGTGACCTCCAAGCTTGACACCGCCCACATGGACAAGTGGGGCATGCACGGCCGCGGCATGGCGCTGTTCTCCATCGACCTGAGGGCCGAGAGCGCCCGCGTGGCATGCTCCGAGCCCGGCTGCGGCTGCGCCATCGCCGTGGCCACGGACACGGCGCGACTGGGCGAGCGGGCCGATCAGTCCACCATGCCCACCTTCGAGCTGAAGGAGGGCGGCGTGGCCGCCATGCGCGGCCCTCGCAACCTGCTGCGGGTGTGCGCTGAGTTCGCCCTGGAGACCCGGGGGGAGTGCGCCGTCTTCTGCGGGTCGCCCGTCGAGGTGGCCGCGACCCTCTACGCCTTCGGCATGGCCACCACCACCCCGAGCCTGCGGGCCTTCAACCGCACCACCCAAGGGCTGCCCCTGGTGAAGCGCCTGGCCCTGGCGGCGGATGGAGAAGGGCTCGCCCAGGCGTGCGAGGAGATGGGGCTCTCCCTCTCCGCCCGAACGGCCCGGCGCATCATGGATGGCCAGGTGTCCCCCCTGGTGCCCATGGATGAGGCCCTGAAGGCCCGGTTCGACCAGCAGCAGGGGGCAGCCTCGAAGAAGGGGAGGCTCCGCGATGCCAAGGCCTCCTCGCAAGGTGGTTCGAGGTCCCGAGGCGGCCGGCGCCTGAAGCTCGCTCCGGAGGACGAGCGCGAGCTGCTCGCCTGCGTCGAGGCGGCCTACGCCGGCCTTGCAGAGCGCTACTACCTGGACCCTGCCGTGAGGCCCGCCCTCTCCGTCGCCGACGGCGCCCTGCGCCTGACCATCCCCATCCAGCCCCTGGACTGACGGCTTTCGCCGACCGGTCTCTCGCGCCTGCGCGCCTGTGCTCGAGGGTGTCGCCCGGATGCTCCTCCGGCTTTCCCATGGGCTTGTTCTGAGGCTTCGAGCTGGGCTTACGGCAGAGTCGAGGACGGCGCTTGCGAAATCCCCTTGCAAATCCTCAAGGTGATTGCTAGACTCACTGCAGCTAAACGCCATTCCCTGGAAAGGGAGTTGCACAAAACCGAATAATCGACTTCTCGGGCCATTGAGGTCGGAGTACAGGGAATAGAGGGCATCTGCCATTTCAAGATCTGTATTTCACCGTTGGCTCGTCCAATCGATGTTTTGTGCAATCTTGGCGTTTAGCGACTGCGGTGGATGCCCTCCATCCTAAAACGTCGCTTCGTGCGTGATGCAGCCGGGCTCCTTCCGCAGTGGGAATGGTCACACCACCGGAAGGAGCAGGTCGCAATGCGAGCCCCTGTTGTCTCTCGAAGCGCCAAGACATCCCTGGTCGCCCTGATATTGCTGCTGGCCTGCGCCCTGGCACAGCCTGCTGTGGCTGGCGAGGGCGTCCCTGGCTCCCTCGCCAGCCATGCCGCGGGGCTAGGCGATTCCGCGATCGCCCCTGCCTCGACCGATCCTGGTTCGGGCGACGATGCCCCCGTGCTGGCCGGCTCGCTGTCCGATGGCATGCTGCGCGTGAGCGCCGACGTGGCGCTCGTGGATGCGGCTGCCGGCGGCGCCGTCGAGCCCATCGTGGGCTCCTTTACGGTGGACGGCCTCACCTACGCCATCGTGGGTGAGGGGCAGGTGGCCCTAGTGGCCGTGTCGTCCCGGATGCTCGCCGATGGGCTGGCCGGCGGCTCTGATGGTAGCTTGGACGACGTTCCCGATGGCGGCTCTACTGGCACCCCCTCCGGAGAGGGCTTCGGCTCCGGTGTGCCGCCGCGAAGCGTTGCGGAGCAAGTCCCTTCAGGGGCAGCTTCGCCTTCGCCCTCTCCGGAGGGAGCGTCTTCCGATGGCTCCGAGGACAAGGGCTCTTCCAATCCTGCGATTCTGGAAGTCCCCGAGTCCGTCGAGTACGACGGCGCGGCCTACTCCGTGACCTCCATCGGCCCTCGCGCCCTCGCCGGCTGCGATGCCGACGTCGTCACCATCCCCGCCACCGTCGAGTCCGTCGACGATCTGGCGTTCCGCGGCTCTGCCATCAAGGCCATCGAGGTGGCCGACGGCAACCCTATCTACTCCTCCTACGACGGCATGCTCTTCGATGCCGACCTATCAAGCCTCTTGCTCATTCCCGAGGGCAAGCAGGGCGCTGCCCGCATCCCCAAGACGGCCTCGGCCATCACTCCCGATGCGTTCTCGCATTGCGCGTCGGTGACATCGGTCGAGGTGGAGGCGGGCAGCGCAGCCTACTACTCGGAGAATGGTTGCCTGTATGACGCAGAGGGCCTTCTGTGGCTCCGTCCTGAAAGAGGGGAGGGATTGGCCATTAGCCCTGCTCCCTATGGGGCTCCCACTCTTGTCGTGAACAACACATCCGCTCGGCTCACTCAATACTCCAGCAGAACCGGCAACACAATCGTGTACGGCAAAACGCTGACATCCGAGCAGTTGTGGGACTTTTCGATTCTTGATGGAGGCGCCATCTACTTTCACAACGGAGAGAATGACGACTATCTCTGGAGGGCTTCGATTGACTGGAACTTTGAAACTCTCTACCGGGAATCATGCACCGGGTGGTCCCTGACGCCAAATGGGCCCCCACTTCCAGATGGGAGATTGCGGGACACTCTTGCCGGGATGGCTTCTCCTACACTCTATGCCACATGGCACACCTTCAGCCTTCACATTAAGTTCGCATACGACCGTCCCTGCCCTGAGTTCCCAGACGGCGCTCATACTCACACCGTCTCTATACCATTCACCCCTGGGGAGAAATTGAGCCGGACACTTAGCGACGCTGAGCGCACGCAGGTCATCCATCCAGGCTACACGTTCAAAGGCTTGTCGAAGCATGGCATCGAAATCCTCGATGAGGGTTGGGCGACGCTAGAGCCGATCTTGTGGGGATGGGACGAACCGGCAGAAGCCTCCCTCGTGGCAAACACCTACTCTGTAGTCTATAAAGACGCGCTTGGCGAACGAACGCAAGGGCCTCAAGCATTCACATACGACGATTCCGAGCAAGAGCTGCTGAGCGCCGAAGCAGCATCTCCGCTCGCACGCCCTGGGTACCGTGCTTTGGGATGGTCCAAATACAGAGGCGATACGAGCGTAGAGTACGAATTCGGGGAAGCAGCCCCGAATGTCACTTCGGTTGCTGGTGCGTCGATCGTCTTATACCTGGTTGAGGAGCCTTTGCTCTACTCCATCACCTACACGACGACGGGGTTTGACCTCCCGCCTGACGCACCTCTTTCGTACACTATTGACACCGAGTCCTTCGTGATACCTCGGCCCGAGGCCTATGGGTACATCTTTAGCGGTTGGGACGTGGCTGGATGTGAAGGCGCCGGTGCCTTAACCACAGGAGATGGGACCATTATTCTCAAAGGCACGTACGGCGATTTGCACATTACGGGAAGGATGATACTCGATTATGACCTGATGTTGCCCATTGCGGATCCCAAGGACGTGACCTTTGCCGTGGACGTTCAAACGGGAGAGGTTGCCGACGACCTGGAGAACGGGCATGCTTCAACGCTGACCTCTTGGATGCCCAAGGATGTCCTTGTCGAATCCATAGCATGTGAGGGATTAGATGCGCAGGGCGAGCCTGCTGCCAGCGATGAGCAGCTGATGCTGAATTCCATCTTTGGCCCAGATGCCTCGTCTAGCGTGGGGTTCTCTGCGAAGCTGTCCGGGCTCGCAGGCGATGCGACCATTAACGTGCGAGTGGGGCAGACCGAGCGTCTTACCGGACTCTATATTCCTGCAGCCGTTTCGCCGACACAGTGTGGGAGCTTGAAGGTTGCCTACGAGCTCGAGATAGCTGAGGGGAAGAAGCCTCTATCGGAAATTCGGAAAGCAACGCCTGTCGCACGAATGGCATTTGCTGTATCCCTGCCTACGGCTGAGCTATAAATATCGGTTGTCTTTTGGGTTCAAAAGAGGGAAAGCTTGGACCTTGAGGAGGTTAAGCGTAAGGGGCAGAGGCATATGTGGTCATACGGCTTAGCCGCTGCATGTTGCGCCGCATACTGGGTCACGGTACAATGTTTCCTTGTGCGACCTGGGCCGTACGCGGGCAAGACCCTTGCTCGTCGCTGCGCCCGGCGCTCACGGACGAACCAGAACCGAAGCAGCCAACGGACGACAAATGGAGCAGCACCGTGCCTACCGATAGCGCCAAGCCCGAGATCGGGTGCCTGAAAGTCTCTTCGAAGTCATCGCCTGCCTCAGTGGCCGGTGCCATCGCCGGCATGATAAAGGACGGCTCTGTCGTGGAGATTCAGGCCGTCGGCGCCGGGGCCGTCAACCAGGCGGTCAAGGCCATCGCCATCTCCCGCGGCTTCCTGTCTCCCATCGGCATCGAGATCGTCTGCGTGCCCGCCTTCGCCGACATCGTCATCGACGGCGAGTACCGCACGGCCATCCGCTTCGGCGTCGAGCGGCGCGCGCCCCACGGCGCTCCCGCCGCCACAGCCACCCCGGCTCCGGCGGCGAAGGCCGACGAGCCCCGGGCCGCCCTCGCCTGAGCGGCGCTGCGGGACGGACCCGAAGCCGCCATCATGGCCAGCTCCCTGCAAGACCTCACCTTCCACCTGGTCACCTTCGGGTGCCAGATGAACAAGCACGACTCCGAGCGCATCGCCGGCATGCTCGAGGCCCTGGGCGCGGTGCCCGTGGGCTCCATCGAGGAGGCGGACGTGGTGGCCTTCATCACCTGCTGCGTGCGCGAGGCCGCCGACACGCGCCTCTACGGCCAGGTAGCCTCCTTGAAGAGCCTGCCGCTGCGCCCCGGCACCCCCTTGGCCAAGCGCCTGGTGGCCGTGGGGGGCTGCATCGGCCAGCGCGACCGCGAGCGCCTGTGCCAGGAGCTGCCCCACGTGGACGCCGTGTTCGGCACCCACAACCTCGGCTCGCTCCCTCAGCTGCTCGCTCGTGCCATCGAGCAAGGGAAGGCCCAGGTGGAGGTGCTGGAAGCCAGCGACTCCTTCCCGACGGAGCTGCCGAGCGACCGGGAGCGGGCCTGGGCGGCCTGGCTGCCCATCACCATCGGCTGCGACAACTTCTGCTCCTACTGCATCGTGCCCCACGTGCGCGGCCGAGAGAAGTCCCGTCCCTTGGAGGACGTCGTCGCCGAGGCCCAGGGCTACGTGGATGCCGGGGTGCGCGAGGTCACGCTGCTGGGCCAGAACGTGAACTCCTACGGCCGCGACCTCTATGGCGAGCCGCGCTTCGCCGAGGTGCTCGACGCCGTGGACGCCACAGGGGTCGAGCGGCTGCGCTTCGCCACGAGCCACCCCAAGGACCTCACCGACGGCGTGATCGGGCGCTTCGGCACCCTGCGCTCCCTCATGCCCGCCCTGCACCTGCCCGTGCAGTCGGGCAGCGACCGCATCCTGGCGGCCATGAATCGCCGCTACACCGCCGAGCACTACCTTAGCCTGGTGGGGAAGCTGCGCGCGGTCCGGCCCGACATCGCGCTGTCCACCGACGTCATCGTGGGCTTCCCAGGCGAGACCGAGGAGGACTTCCTGGCCACCTACCGCCTCATCGAGGAAGTGGGCTACAACCAGGTGTTCACCTTCATCTACTCCCGCCGCGAGGGCACCCCGGCGGCGGCCTTGGACGACCCGACACCGCCCGAGGTCATCCAGGAGCGCTTCGACCGCCTGGTGGACCTGGTGCAGCGCCGCTCCTTCGAGCTCAACCAGCCCTACCTCGGCCGCACCCTGCCGGTGCTGGTTGAGGGTGCGAGCAAGCGCGACGGGGCGGTGCTGGCAGGGAAGGACCCCTACGGCAGCACGGTGCACGCGCCGGTGCCCGAGGGCCGCACCGCCGAGGGGCTGGCGGGCACGGTGGTGGACGTGGCCATCGACCAGGCGCGCACCTGGTACCTGGCCGGCGAGGTGACGGCCCTCCATGGCTGACCGCCCCGCAGGCGGCCGAGCCCTTCGGCCCGGAGCCGGCAGGCCGGCCCTGAGCGGCCCGCTTCCGCCCGAGCGTCCCGTCATAGCCGTGGTGGGCCCGACGGCCTCGGGCAAGAGTGCCGTGGCCCAGGCGGTGGCCCAGGCCCTGGACGGCGAGGTGGTGAGCGCCGACTCCATGCAGGTGTACCGCGGCATGGACATCGGCACGGGCAAGGTGCCCGTCGCCGAGCGCGTGGTGCCCCATCACGGCCTGGACCTGGTCGATCCGGGGCAGGCCTATTCCGCCGCCCTGTTCCAGGCCTATGCGCGGGAGGCCTTCGCCGCCATCGAGGGCCGCGGGCGCCGGGCAATCCTGGCCGGCGGCACCGGCTTCTACGTGCGGGCGGCCCTGGACGACTACCGCTTCCCCGTTGGCGAGCAGGTGGGGAACCCCGTGCGCGAGCGCTGGCAGCGCTATGCCGAGGAGCAGGGAGCCCAGGCCCTGTGGGAGCGCCTGCGCGAGCAGGACCCGGCCAGCGCCGAGGCCATCCATCCCAACAACGTGGTGCGCGTGGTGCGCGCCTTCGAGCTGCTGGCCGAAGGGGAGAGCTACGCCCGCCAGAAGGCGTCCCTGGCCGCCGTCGCCCCCTGGGCGGCTGCGCAGTGGGTGGGCCTTGCCGTCGAGCCAGGGCGCCTGGCCGCCCGCATAGAGGCGCGGGTGGACGCTATGTTCGACCAAGGCCTGGTCGAGGAGGTCGAAGGCTTGCTGGCTCGAGGCTATGGCCAAGCCCTCACCGCGGCCTCGGCCATAGGGTACAAGGAGGTCGTCGCCGCGCTGCGGGACGAGTGCAGCCTCGACGAGGCGCGGGAGGCCATCAAGGCCGCCACGCGCCGCTACGCCAAGAGGCAGCGGACCTGGTTCCGCTCCGATGGGCGCATCGCCTGGTTCGACACGGACGAGGCCGACGACCCACGCGGCTTCGAGGAGCTGGCCCAGCGCATCGTCGAGCACCTGGAGGGCAGCGGCCTTGCCACTGCCGGGGTCGGGTGCTAAGCTGCTCGCTACGGCCCCGTCGGAAGGGCCCGTCGAGCAAGGAGGGCCGTGGCCATGCGCAGGTAGGGCGACCATGAGGAGATCGTCACCCAGCCCTGCGCAGAAGGAGAACGCCACCATGCTCGAAACTTCCCCTGTCATCACCCTCGGACCGCGCACGTCCGAGCCCACGGCCCGCGAGCGGGCCGTCCTCGTCGGCATCGAGCGCCCGGGCTCGCCCTGGTCGCTGGAGTCGTCCCTGGCCGAGCTGGAGCGCCTGGCCGACACCGCCGGGGCCGACGTGGCAGCCGTGACCTCCCAGCGCCTGGAGGCGCCGAACCCGCGCACCTTCGTCGGCAGCGGCAAGGCGGAGGAGGTGGCCGAGCTGGCCCGCTCCGCAGAAGCCGACCTGGTCATCTTCGACGATGAGCTGACCCCCACCCAGCAGTCGAACCTGGAGCGCATCATGGACCGGTCGGTGAAGGTCATCGACCGCACCGCGCTGATCCTGGACATCTTCGCCCTCCATGCCACGAGCAAGGAGGGCCGGCTGCAGGTGCGCCTGGCCCAGAACCAGTACCTCTACCCGCGGCTGCGCGGCATGTGGGCCCACCTGGCCTCGAACCGCATGGGCGGCGGCGTTGGGTCGCGCTTCGGGGAAGGGGAGAGCCAGCTGGAGGTGGACCGGCGCATGGTGCGCAAGCGCATCACCACCATCAAGCGGGAGCTCGCCCACCTCTCCGAGGTGCGCCAGCTGCAGCGCGAGGGGCGCGTGGGCAGCGGCGTATTCAAGGTAGCCCTCGCCGGCTACACCAACGCCGGCAAGTCCAGCCTGATCAACCGCCTCTGCGGCAGCGAGGTGCTGAGCTACGACAAGCTGTTCGCCACCTTGGACTCCACCACCCGTCGCCTGGTGCTGCCCGAGGGGCGCACCGTCACCGTCACCGACACCGTGGGCTTCATCCAGAAGCTGCCCACCACGCTGGTGGAGGCGTTCAAGTCGACCTTGGACGAGATAACCGGGGCCGACCTCGTCCTGCATGTGGTGGACGCCTCCTCCCACGAGGCGGACGGGCAGATGGCCGCTGTCGCCGAGGTGCTCGACCAGATCGGGGCCGAGGCCATCCCCACGGTGCTGGTGCTCAACAAGGCCGATTTGGTGGACGAGGCGACGGCCGAGGCGCTGCGGGGGCGCTTCCCCACGGCGCAGCTGGTGTCGGCTCGCACCGGCGAGGGCATCCAGGAGCTCGTCGACCGCATCGGCCTGGCTGCAGGAGCAGCGGACACCCTGATGGACGTCATGATCCCCTACAGCGAGGGCGCCTTGGTCTCCCTCGCCCATGAGCAGTGCCTCATCATCTCCAAGGAGCACGGGGAAGGGGGGACCCGCCTTCAGATGCAGGTGCCGGCCATGGCCGTGGAGCGCTTCGCCCCCTACCTACAGGCGCCGCAGGACGGCGACCACCTTGCCCGCTAGGGAGCAGTCGCTCACGATGATGGGGTCCATGGAGGCGTTCTCCGGCTGGAGGCGGATATGACCTTGCTCCTTGAAGAAGCGCTTGACCGTGGCCCCGTCGTCGATGATGGCGACCACGATGTCGCCGTTGTCGGCCACGGGCTGCTCGCGCACCACCACGTAGTCGCCATCGTTGATGCCGGCCTCCACCATGCTGTCGCCCCGGACCGAGAGCATGAAGGACGCGGAGTCGCCCACGATGGCCGTCGGCAGGGAGATGGTGTCGGTGATGTTCTCCTCGGCGAGGATGGGGGTGCCGGCGGCCACGGAGCCCACCAAGGGCACGTTCACCAGGGGGCTGAAGCCCGAGGAGGCCACGGCGCCCTCGTCATCGAGGGGGTAGGTGAGGGCGATAGAGCGAGACTTGAGGGGGTCGCGCTTGATGAAGCCCTTCTCCTCCAGGGCCTTCAGGTGCACATGCACCGTGGAAGGGGAGGACAGCCCGAGCGCCTGGCACACCTCGCGCACCGTGGGGCCGTAGCCCTTCTCCCGAACGCAGTCTTCGATGCAGTCGAGCACGGCCTGCTGCCGCCGCGTGATCTTGAGGGCCATGGCGGATCCTTTCGCGAGGTGCCCATGAGCGCATCCAGGGCTTCGTGACATGAACCTATGTTCTATTATTACCACGAACAAAGGTTCCCCGCAAGGCCAAAGGCGAAAAAGGCGCTCATCGCCTAATAATTCCTCGTCAGCCCAGGGGCGAACCACAACATATTGTATGATGCATCCAGGCAAGACCGATGCGAAGGAGCGATGGGCCATGCGCTGTCCCGCCTGCGAAGAAGCCGACACCAAGGTGGTGGACTCCCGCTCGTCCGACGACGGCGAGTCCATCCGCCGCCGCCGCGAGTGCCTGCGCTGCGGCCACCGGTTCACCACCTACGAGCGCCTGGGCGAGCGCACCATCATCGTGATCAAGTCCGACGGGTCCGCCGAGGCCTTCGACCAGGAGAAGCTGATGCGCGGCCTGCTCATCGCCTGCGCGAAGCGGCCCATCGCCCCGGACCAGATCGAGGGGCTGGTGGCCTCCATTGAGGCGGAGCTGCGCTCGCTGCCCAAGGGCGAGGTGCGCTCCTGCGACCTGGGCGACATGGTGCTCTCGCGCCTGGCGGGCCTCGACGACGTGGCCTACATCCGCTTCGCCAGCGTCTACAAGGACTTCCAGAGCGTCGAGGAGTTCTCCCGCGCCCTGAGGGAGCTGCGCTGATGGGCGCCGCGACGCGCCCCGGCGGCGCCGAGCCCATGGCCGTGGCCATCCAGCAGCTGGACGCCTCGCTCGAGCCGCCCGCCTACGCCTACCCGGGCGATGCGGGGCTCGACCTGCGCTCCGTCGAGGACGTCACCCTGCAGCCCTTCGAGCGCGCCACCGTGGCCTGCGGCTTCGCCATGGCGCTGCCCGAGGGCCACGCGGGGCTCGTGGTGCCGCGCAGCGGCCTTGCGGCGCGGCACGGCCTGTCGGTGGTGAACGCCCCGGGGCTCGTGGACAGCGGCTATCGCGGCGAGGTGAAGGTGGTGCTCGTCAACCTGGACGCCCATGAGGCCTTCGCCATCCGCAAGGGGGACCGCATCGCCCAGCTGGTCGTGGTGGCGGTGCCGTCGGTGACGTTGGAGCCGGTCGAAGAGCTGCCGGGCAGCTCCCGCTCGGAGAAGGGATTCGGTAGCAGTGGCGTATCTTAGCGAGCAGAGCGGCAGCGGCGGGCCCAGCGCCCCCGAGGGCCCGGCTGGGGCGCCCCAGGTGCCAGCCCCAGAGCCGCCCCAGGTGCCCGAGCCCAAGGGCGACGGCCTGGGGAGCCTGCGCTCCATCCAGGCCCTGGTGACCGTCAGCATCATCGCCGGGCCCGTGTCCATGATCGTCGGCGGCGTGCTGCTGAGCGCCGTGGCCTTCGGCTGCGCCCTGGTGGCCCTGGCCAAGGTGCGGCGGGTGGAGGTGCCCGAGGGCACCGACGGGGCCCTCGTCCAAGCGGTGCGGCGCCAGGCCATGGTCGGCGTGGGCATCGGCGTGGTGGCCCTGGTCCTCAACGCCGTGACCCTGGCGCTGCTCATGCCGGGCATCATCGAGGCTGCCCAGACCGGCGACTTCTCGTCGCTGCTCGACGGCGCGGGCATGGAGGGCGGCAGCGATGGCTCGGCGGCTTCGGAGGGCGGCTCGTCCTCGGGCTCGTCGTCGGTCTGGGGCTGATCGCCATGGCAGCGGCCTTCGCAGCCCTGAGCATCGCCATGGACGACGACGCGTTTCTCCGCTCAAGGCGTTCTATTGATAATATATGTTATGTAAAGTTAGCATCGATGCAGGCCAGAGGCCGGGCATGGGGCTCCTCGCGCGGCACCGCCGCCGCCAGCCTCTGGTGCCGCCCTGGCTTCGGCATACTCTGAGGATGAGAGGCCTTCCCATGGCACTGCGCAACGCCCTTCGCCCCTTCGCCATGCTGGCGCTCGCCGCCGCGCTGGGCTGCGGCCTGATTGGCTGCGCCCCTGCCCCCGAGGAGGCCATCCGTGCCTCGCTGTCCGAGAAGCTGGACGACATCAAGGGGCTCGACGAGGGCTTCCTCCGAGAGCTCCAGGCGGACATGGACATCGACCGCTTCGGCGAATACGGCATCGACGGCCTGGAGTTCATGAAGGCCTACCTGGAGGGCTTCGACTACTCCATCGACTCCGTCGAGGTGGCCGACGGCACCGCCACGGCCACGGTGACCCTCACCTGCAAGAGCTTCTCCCAGTACCGAGAGCGGCTGGCCGCCGCAGCCCAGGAGCTCATCGCCGGCGACGCGCTGTCCACCATGGGCAACGACGAGATCAACGCCGCCTACGGCAAGCTCATCACCGAGCGCCTTCAGGGCATCGAGTCGGCCCCCACCCAGAGCTTCGCCGTCACCTACGAGCTCGACGGCGACGCCTGGGAGCCCACCACGGCCCTGGAGCACCAGATATCCTCGGCCATCCTGACCAACTAGCGGGGCCTCGTGAAAGCGCGTCCCAAGGAGCACCGCGGCCGCCTCGCCCCGCGCCTGGCGTGGCAGCTGGCCGCCCCCCACACCTGGCCCGCGGCGGTCATGCCGGTGCTGCTGGCCTGCTGTGCCGCCCAGGCCACCTTCGGCCGCCCCTCGCCGCTCATGGCCCTCGTGCTGCTCGCCATCGCCGTGCTCATGCAGTCGGCGGTGAACGCCCTCAACGACTACTTCGACTACGTGAAGGGCTCGGACAGCGCCGAGGACGCCGTGGAGGCCAGCGATGCGGTGCTCGTCTACAACGACGTGAGCCCCAAGGCAGCGCTCTGGCTGGCCGTGGGCTTCCTGGCCGTGGCCTTGGGGCTCGGCTGCTACGTGATATCCCAGGCGGGCTGGGTGCCGCTCGCCATCGGCCTGGTCGGTGGCGCTGCCGTGGCCCTGTACTCCGGCGGCCGCAACCCCCTCTCCTACCTGCCGGTGGGGGAGCTGGTCAGCGGCCTGGTCATGGGCGGGCTGATCGCCTTGGCTTCCTACCAGGCCCTGACCGGGCGCTTCGAGCCGCTGGTGCTGGCCTGGAGCGTGCCTTCGGTCATCGGCATCGGCCTCATCATGATGACCAACAATGCCTGCGACATCGAGAAGGACGTCCCTGCTGGCCGCCGCACCCTGCCGGTGCTCTTGGGAAGGCCCCGAACCCGACGGCTCTACCAGGGGCTTCTCGTGGCGTGGCCCCTCGCTATCGCCGTTGACGTGGCCCTGTGGTTCCCGAGCGGCGTGGCCCTGCTCCCCCTCCTGGCCCTGGCCGCCTACCCGCTGCTGAAGGCCCTCGGGAAGAACCCCCTAGTGCCGGCCACGCGCATCGGCGCCATGGGCCAGGTCTGCGCCGCCAACGTGGCCCTCGGGGCCCTCTACGGCTGCGCGATGCTCTTCTAGATCGGATCCCCAGAGGCCGGCGCACCTTATCGCCACAGGACCTGCACCTTGTCCGGGAAGGCATGGGGAAGCTCCGCCACGTCGAAGCCCTTCAGCAGCTCCTCCGGGCTCATGGGCTCGTCGACGGGGGCGAGGCCCGTCAGGGCGGCCAGGTGCCCGATGACCCCCTCTGGCGTGCCGAAGCGCGCCACCAGAGCCTCCAGCCCCGCGTCCCGATCGCGCTTGGACAGGCGCCGGTCCTGCTCGGCCACGATCAGCGGCACGTGGGCGTAGGCAGGCGTGGGAAGGCCCAGAAGCTGCTGGAGGTGGACCTGCTGGGGCGTGGAGCACAGCAGGTCAACGCCGCGCACCACGGAGGTGACGCCCTGGGCGGCGTCGTCCACCACCACGGCCAGCTGGTAGGCGAAGGCGCCGTCGGAGCGGCGCACCAGGAAGTCACCGCACTCCCCTTCCAGCTCTTGGGCGTAGGGGCCCTGCACCTGGTCCTCGAAGGCGATGGTGGCCGCCGGCACCTGGAGCCTCCAAGCCGCCCGCCGGCCCGCCTCCTCCCGGGCCCGGCGCTCCTCGGCGCTGAGCCGGCGGCAGGTGCCCGGGTAGACCGGCTTCTCGCCCCGATGCGGCGCCGAGGCGGCATGGAGGTCGGCTCGGGTGCAGTAGCAGGGGTAGGTCAGCCCGCGCTCGCCCAGGGCGCGGAAGGCCGCCTCGTAGGCCCCGTCCCGGTCGTGCTGGAAGAAGGGGCCGCGGTCCCAGGTGAGCCCCAGGCGCTCGAAGTCCCGCTGCACCTGGTCGGCGAAGGGTGGCTTGGACCGTTCCCGGTCCAGGTCCTCGATGCGCAGGACCACCTCCCCGCCCTGGGACTTGGCCACGAGCCACGCGCACAGCGCAGCGAAGACGTTGCCCGCATGCATGCGCCCGGTCGGCGAGGGGGCGAACCGCCCCACCACCTTGGGCGCTGGCGTCCGCTCCATGGCGGCTCCTCCCTTCCGCGCGCGTCGCCCGGCAGCCACGGCGCTGCAGCTGCCCGCCAGGCGAGCGGCTCGTTCGGCAGCCTCCCGCCGCCCGAGCCGCTAGGCCGAACGCGCCCTGCCAGCCCCGCGGCACGCTCCGCCTCAGCCGAGCGTGCGCCGGTCCTCCACATGCTTGGCCTTGCCCGCCGTGCGCTCCAGGCCGCCCGGCTCCACCAGGCGCACCACCGGCGTGACCAGCAGCACGTTGCGCAGCTTGTCCGCCACCTCCCGCGAGAAGCGGCTCATCTCCTCGAAGGAGTCGCTGAATGCCTCGGGCTTGATCTCCACCTCCACGGTCATGCGGTCGAGTCCGGTCTCGTTGTCCACCACGATGCGATAGTGGGGCGTCAGGGAGTCGATGCGGGCGATCACGTCCTCCACCTGGCTCGGGAACACGTTGGTGCCACGGATGATCAGCATGTCGTCGCAGCGGGCGCGCACCTTCTGCATGCGGGCCAGGGTGCGCCCGCAGGGGCACGGCTCGGTATGGACCCGGGTCAGGTCGTGGGTGCGGTAGCGCAGCACCGGTATCCCCCGCTTGTCCAGGGGCGTGAGCACCAGCTCGCCCATCTCGCCCTCCCCTACCGGCTCGCCGGTCTCTGGGTCCACCACCTCCCACAGGAAGTGGTCCTCGGCGATGTGCTGCTGGTCGCGGTGGGCCAGGCACTCGCCGGACACCCCTGGCCCCATCACCTCGGTCAGGCCGTAGTTATCGGTGCAGGTGATATGCATGCGGCCCTCGATCTCGGCCTTCAGCCCCGGCGGGCAGGGCTCGCCGCCGAACAGGCCGCGCTCCAGGGTCGACGACGCCCAGTCGTAGCCCATGGCCTCTCCCACCTCGCAGATGTGCAGGGCGTAGGAGGGGGTGGCGATCAAGGTGGTGGTGCCGTAGTCCTCGATCATCTGGATGTGGCGCTCGGTGTTGCCGGCCCCGGCGGGGATCATCATGCCGCCGATGCGCTGGATGCCGTAGTGCAGACCGAAGCCCCCGGTGAACATGCCGTAGCCGAAGGCCATCTGCACCCGGTCGTCGGCGGTGACGCCGGCCATCTGGGCCAGGCGCGCGATGCACTCGCTCCACACCTCCATGTCAGCGGCGGTGTAGCCCACCACGATGGGCTTGCCCGTGGTGCCCGAGGAGGCGTGCATCTCCACGATCTCGCTCATGGGCACGGCGAACATGCCGAAGGGGAAGGTGTCGCGCAGGGCGACCTTGTCGGTGAAGGGCAGGCGCCGCACGTCGTCGAGGGTGCGGATGTCAGCCGGGGCCACGCCCAGCTCATCCATGCGCTCGCGGTACCAGGGCACCCGGGCGTAGGCGTAGGCCACCTGGTCGATGAGCTTTGCCAGCTGGATGGCGCGGATGCGCTCGCGGCTGGTGCACTCGACGTCGGGCAGGTAGATGGGCAGCTTGGAGAAGTCGATCTGGTCGGCGGGGGGCATCGGGCATCCCATGGCGGGCCTCCTTCCCTACAGGGCCACGCCCGCGAGGCTGCGGGCGAGCTCTGCCTGGTCGACCAGCTCGATGTCGGCGCCGGCCAGGGCGCGCTCCGCCGAGGCGATGTCCTTCACCGACAGCGCGATGAAGGTGGAGGCCAGCGAGTAGCAGTAGACGATGTTGATCCCCGCCTCGGAGCACGCCTCCATGACGTGGCGCAGCGCCCCGGGCTCGTCGGCCAGGCGCACGCAGAGCACCTCGCTGGCCCGGGCCGCGGCACCCCGCTCGGCGAGCAGGGCCAGGGCCTGGTCGGGCTTGTCCACGATGAAGCGCACGATGCCGTACTCGCCGGTGTCCCCAGCGGAGAAGCCGCGCACGTTGATGCCCGCCTCGGAGAACACCGAGAGCGTCCGCACCAGGTGCCCCGGCCGGCTCTCCACGAACACGCTGATCTGGGTGATGGCCATAGGGCCTCCTCCTACCTTCCCTGAGCTGTGAGGGCGAAGCCGCGTCCCGCGGCGAGCGCCCTCAGGTTGACGTCCACGGTCTTGGGCGGCACCGACGCCTCCACGGCCCGCTCCCAGGCCTCGGCCGGGAAGCCCAGGCTCGCCGAGAGCGCGCCGAGCAGCGCCACGTTGGATGCCTTGGGGTTGCCCGCCTCCCGCGCGAGCGCGTCCGCCGGCACCAGCAGGGCGCCGTGGCCCTCCAGGGTCTGGCGCATGCGGGGAGGCAGCGGGGCGCGCCCGCAGGCCACGGAGGTGGGCTCGATGACCTCGTCGGAGGCCACCATGGTGCCCTCGGGCGCCAGGAAGGGCAGGTTGCGCAGGGCCTCGATCAGCTCGAAGGACACCACGTAGTCGGCCTGGCCCTCGTCGCAGACCATGGAGCGCACCTCGGGCCCGAAGCGCACCACCGTGGTGACGGCCCCGCCGCGCTGGGCCATGCCGTGGATCTCGGACACCTTGGCGTCCAGCCCGCTGCCCAGGGCCACCGAAGCCAGCAGATGGGCCGCGAGGATGGTCCCCTGGCCCCCGACGCCGCAGAGCAGCACCGTCGTCGTGCGGTCGCTCATCGCAACCCCTCCTCTCCTCGGGGCGCTGCCCCGTCGCGCTTGATGGCGCCGAACCGGCAGTACTGGGCGCACTGGCCGCAGCCGACGCAGGCCGCGGCGTCGATGGAGGCATGGCCCGCCTCGGGGTCGAAGGCGATGGCTGGGCATCCCAGGGTCGAGCACACGCCGCAGCCGGTGCAGCGGCCGCTGATGGCGAAGGGCGCCTCCCTCTTGCGCTCCAGCAGCGCGCAGGGGCTGCGGAACACCACCACCGACAGCGCGTCCCGGGCGCTCGTGGCCTCCTTCAGGGCCGTGCGCACGGCGGCCATGTCGTGGGGGTCCACGGTGCGCACGTCCTCGATGCCCAGGGCCGCCAGCAGCCCCTCCAGGTCCAGCTCCCGGCTCGGGCGCCCCTGGAGGGTCAGGCCGTTGAAGGGGTTGCCCTGGCGGCCGGTCATGGCCGTGGTGCGGTTGTCGAGGATGCACACGGTGCCGGTGCCCTGGTTGTACACGGTGGACACCAGCGAGCTCAGCCCCGAGTGGGCGAAGGTGGAGTCGCCGATGACCGCCACCACGGGCCGCCCGTCGCCCTCGGGCAGCGCCAGCTCGAAGCCGTGGGCCATGGAGATGGAGGCTCCCATGTCGATGCAGGCGTCCATGGCCGAAAGCGGCGGCAGGGCGCCCAGGGTGTAGCAGCCGATGTCGCCCGTGACGATGGCCCGCAGGCGCGAGAGCTCCTTGAACACCAGGCGGTGGGGGCACCCGGCGCAGAGCGCGGGCGGCCGGGCGGGCAGCTCGGCCGGGGCGGGG
>CANOCK010000013.1 GCA_947564525.1 uncultured bacterium
GGCCGCGATGCGGGGCGCCAGCCGCTCGGCCAGCGCCTCCACCACCGGCTTGCCCCGCAGGAGCCGCGCCATCAGCGCGCCCCTTCCCCGCGCGGGCACAGGCGCACCCGCTCGTCCACCTTCGGCGCCCGCAAGCCGCCGACGATGCGGTTGTACACCTCGTCGGCCTGGGTCACCCCCGCCTTGGTGAGGAAGTCCGCATGGTCCAGGAACACCGACGCCTGGCTCTGGTCGTCCATGATGGCAGCGTTCACGTAGACGTTCAGGCTCGCCGCCTGCAGCGCCGCCTTGGCGATGACGGCCGCCGAGGCGGCGTCGGTCAGGGCCGTGCGGTTGCCGTGCTCGGCCAGGAAGGCCGCCGCGTCCACGACGCGCATGCAGGCGCGCATGCAGTCGATGGGCACGGCGCAGGCCTCGACCAGGGCCGCCTGGATGGCCTCGTGGCGCGCCTGGCGGTCGGCCTCGGCGTCCTTGGGCATGCGATAGGCGCGTCCGATGGGCTCGAAGGCCCGCTCGTCGGCCTCCACCAGGTCGAGCAGCTGCTCGCGCAGCAGCGTCAGCTCGTCGAGCTGGGTGCGCACCTCGTCCTCGACGTCGGCGTAGGCCGGCTTGCCCACGGTGAGGCTGCCGGTCATGGCCGCCAGCGCGGCGGCCAGGGCGCCGGCATAGGCCGCCGCCGCGCCGCCGCCGGGCGTGGGCTCGGCGCTGGCGAGCGCCTCGAGGAATCCGTCTTCGGCCATCGAGCCCCCTCCCCTCGGTCCCAGAGCGGCCACCTTAGAACAGCCCCGAGATGACGCCGTTCTCGTCCACGTCGATGTTGAAGGCCGCCGGGGCCTTGCCCAGGCCGGGCATGGTCATGATCGACCCGGTCAGGGCCACGATGAACCCGGCGCCGGCCGACACCTTCACCTGGCGCACCGTGACGGTGAAGCCGCGGGGCGCTCCCAGCTTGGCCGCGTCGTCGCTGAAGGAGTACTGGGTCTTGGCCATGCACACGGGCAGCTTGCCGAAGCCCAGGCGCTCCAAGGCCTCGATCTCCTTGAGGGCCGCCGGCTCGAAGGCCACGCCGTCGGCATGGTAGACGCGCTGGGCGATGGCCTCGATCTTCTCGGCGATGGAGAGGTCGTCCTCATAGGAGAAGGCGAAGGTCTCGGCCGAGCGGCCTGCCTCGTCGCCCTGCTCGCACAGGCGCACCACCTCGTCGGCCAGGGCCAGGCCGCCCTCGCCGCCCTTGGCCCACACCTCGGACAGGGCCACGTTCACGCCCAACTCGCGGCACTTGGCCTCCACCAAATCCAGCTCGGCCTTGGTGTCGGTCGGGAAGGCGTTGATGGCCACCACGCAGGGCAGGTTGTACACATTCGTGATGTTCTCCACGTGCTGCAGCAGGTTCGGCAGGCCCGCCTCCAGCGCTTCCAGGTTCTCCTCGTTCAGGTCGGCCTTGGCCACGCCGCCGTGGTTCTTGAGCGCGCGCACGGTGGCCACCACCACCACGGCATCGGGCGCGAGGCCGGCCAGGCGGCACTTGATGTCGAGGAACTTCTCCGCGCCCAGATCGGCGCCGAAGCCGGCCTCGGTCACGCAGTAGTCGCCGAGCGCCATGGCCATGCGGGTGGCCATGATGGAGTTGCAGCCGTGGGCGATGTTGGCGAAGGGGCCGCCGTGCACGAAGGCCGGCGTGCCCTCCAGCGTCTGCACCAGGTTGGGCTTGAGCGCGTCCTTCAGCAGCGCGCACATGGCGCCTTCGGCCTGCAGGTCGTGCGCGGTCACGGGCTCGTCGTCGTAGGTGTAGCCCACCACGATGCGGCCCAGGCGCTCCTTCAGGTCGGTTATGCTGGTGGCCAGGCAGAAGATGGCCATGACCTCGCTGGCCACCGTGATGTCGAAGCCGTCTTCGCGCGGCACGCCGTGGGCCTTGCCGCCCAGGCCGTCCACGATGTGGCGCAGCTGGCGGTCGTTCATGTCCACCACGCGCTTCCAGGTGATCTTGCGCACGTCGATGCCCAGCTCGTTGCCGTTCTGGATGTGGGCGTCCAGCAGCGCCGCCAGCAGGTTGTTGGCCGCGCCGATGGCGTGGAAGTCGCCGGTGAAGTGCAGGTTGATGTCCTCCATGGGCAGCACCTGGGCGTAGCCGCCGCCGGCTGCGCCGCCCTTGATGCCGAACACCGGCCCGAGCGACGGCTCGCGCAGGGCCACCACGACGTCCTTGCCGCGTAGGGCCAGGGCGTCAGCCAGGCCCACGGTGGTGGTGGTCTTGCCCTCGCCGGCCGGAGTGGGGTTGATGGCGGTCACGAGGATGAGCTTGCCGGGAGCGTGCTGCCGGTCGCGCAGCAAATTGTAGTCGACCTTGGCCTTGTAGTTGCCGTAGCACTCCAGGTAGCCCTCGGGGATGCCTGCCGCCTCGGCTACCTCGTCGATGCGCTTGGGGTTCGCCGCCTGGGCGATCTCGATGTCGGTCAGCATGCCGTGCACCTCGTTTTCTCTAGGGAGGGGACGTTGGGACCCCCCGATTGTACCGGCGCCCCATGGGCTTCCCGCGAAGGAGGGGGCGCGAGGCGCGAAAACAAGATTGGCGGCGGCAGCGGCCCGGGAGCCCCGCAGCGAGCGGTCGGGAGCGCTGGGCGGGCGGCGGGCTCAGGCGGCGCTGGTGGCCTCGGCCAGGCGGCGCAGCCCCTCCAAGGTGAGCTCCGGCATCACGGCGGTGACGGTGCGGGCATGGGGCGCTATGAGCGGCGCGAGGCCGCCGGTGGCCACCACGGGGGCACGGTGCCCCATCTGGTCGAAGATGCGCTCCACCAGTCCGTCCACCCGGGCCGCCTCCCCTAGCAGTATCCCCGAGCGCATGGCTTCGGCGGAGCTGGTGCCGATGACGGCCTCGGGCGCGCGCAGGTCCACGGCCGCCAGGCGCGTGGCATGGGCGAACAGCGCGCTCGCCCCGGTCTCCACCCCGGGCGCGATGATGCCGCCCTTGAACAGCCCGTCGGCGCCGATCACCTCTATGTTGGTGGCGGTGCCGAAGTCCACCACCACCACCGGCGCCCCGTAGAGCGCCCGGGCGGCCACGGCGTCGGCCACGCGGTCGGCCCCGATCTCGCGCGGGTTCGGGTAATCCGTCCGGAAGAGCCCGGCTGCGGCGGCGGCCTCGGCCGTGCAGACGCTCACCGGGGCGCCCCCCAGGTCGTGGACGGCCTGGGACCATGACCGCGTGAGGGCGGGCACCACCGAGGCCAGGGCGGCGCTGCGCACCTTGGAGGCGTCGACCCCGGCGCCCTCCACCAGGCAGCGCAGCTTTATGGCGATGTCGTCCACCGCATCCTGCTTGTAGGTGGCCAAGCGCCACGTGCGCTCCGGATGGTCCGCGCGCAGCCCCTGGTAGAGGCCGAGCGCGGTCTGGGTGTTCCCTATGTCGATGGCGAGTAACATGTATTTGACGGAATCCTCTGGCGGCAGCCGCACCTGGGTATAGTATCATGGCTGTAGTTTAAACCGCGACGATGCGCGACCCAGCGAGTATACCATGCAAAGGGGAGGAGAGGACGAGCCCATGACCGACACATCGTATCGCATCCTCGTCGTTGACGACGAGCCCTCTATCACGGAATTCGTGGAGTACGCCCTGACCCGCGAAGGCTACGAGGCCGACGTGGTCAACAGCGGCGAGGACGCCTTCGACCTGGCCGGCAAGAACAAGTACGACATGTTCATCCTGGACATCATGCTGCCAGGCATGGACGGCTACGAGCTGTGCCGCCGCCTGCGCACCACCACGGCGGCGCCGGTGCTGTTCCTCTCGGCCCGCGACACCGAGCTGGACAAGGTGGTGGGCCTGGAGATCGGCGGCGACGACTACCTGACCAAGCCCTTCGGCGTGCGCGAGCTCATCGCCCGGGTGCGCGCCCTGCTGCGCCGCGCCAGCGGCCAGGAGATGGCTCCGGTGTCCAACACCATCACCGCCAGCGGCATCACCCTTGACGAGGACGCCCACACTGCCGCCGGCGACCAGGGCGCAATCGACCTGACCCCGCGCGAGTTCGAGCTGCTGGCCGCACTGATGAAGAGCGCCGGCAAGGTGGTCTCCCGCGAGGATCTGCTGCGCGACGCCTGGGGCTGGGAGTACCTGACGGAGACGAAGACCGTCGACACGCACATCAAGCGCCTGCGCGACAAGATCTCCCAGGCGGGCTACGACCCGGCCCTGGTGGAGACGGTGCGCGGCTACGGCTACCGCTTCAAGGCCTAGGGCCCGCCGAGGGCGCGGCCGCCGAGGCCCAAGCCCATCCTGCGTCAACGAGAGAGGCGCCCTGGGAGCTCCCAGGGCGCCTCTTCCCTTCTCCGGCCCTTTCCGGGCCCGGCCTCAACCCCTGCCGAGCATGCCCGAGCATGCGGAGGGGCCTGGGGCCGCCGTCCCTACAGGGCGATGCGCACGGTCTGGGCGCAGGCCACGGCGGCCGCGATCTTGACCAGGTCCACCACGATGAACGGCGCGCAGCACACGGCGAAGGCGGTGGCCAGGTCGGCGTTGGCGAGCGCCATGTACTGGATGCAGCCGCAGGCGTAGGCCACGGCGGTGAACAGCACGCCGGCCACCAGCTCCACGCCCGACATGCGCAGGAACGCCACGGCCTTCTGGCCGAAGCTCATGGCAGCGCGCTCGGCCGGGTCGACGCCGCGGCGACGGGCGGCGTCATCCCAGCTGGTGCGGGTGCGCACCACGTGCAGCAGGGCCACGGCCGCGGCCACGCCGAAGAGGTAGCCCCAGAGGAACCCGCCGGTCGGCCCCGCCACCAGCACGCCGAGGCCGCCGCGCATGCCGGAGAACACCGGCACGCCGATGGCCCCCAGGGCGAGGTAGCCCGCCGTGGCGGCGATGGCCTCGCTCGGGCGCAGCACCACGATGGCGAAGGTGAAGGCGAACATCTGCAGCGTGAAGGGTACGGGCCCCAAGGGGACGGTTATCCAGGCGGACACCGCCATGATGGCGATGGTGAGCGCCACGTAGGCGATGGATCGGGTGCGGGAACGGGCCTGAGCGGGGGCGGCTTCCATGACTTTGGCTTCTTCCATGAAGGGTCCTCTCTCTCGGGATGAAAAGACATGAGCTTACCGGCCCGGCGCCCCCTCCCCTTCGTCGGCCCCCAGCCCGCCGGCGAACGGCGTCCCCGGAGCCGACGGCGCGCCCATCGACGCCCGAGAGCGCGCCGTCACGCCGCGTCGCCGCCGGAGCCCCCGTGGCCGGCGAGCCACCCCTTGGGGACCGGCACGAGCGACCCGAGCGCCGCGGCGGCCAGCAGCACGAAGGCCGCCTTCACCGGGAAGCACAGGAACAGCAGCAGCGCCGTCATGACCGGTTGGCGCATGACCGTGCCGAGCAGCGCCGCCGTGCAGGCGCAGAGGGCGAACACCGGGTCGACGCCCGTGAGGGCCGCGCAGCCGTAGCCGATGGCGATGCCGGCGAAGATGAGCGGGAAGAAGTGGCCGCCGCGCCAGCCAAGGCCAAGGCATAGGGGCGTGACCACCACCTTGGCAAGGCCCGTGGCCACGAGCGCCGCCGCGCCCATCCCCGTCCACGCGGCCTCCAACTGCTCGGTCTGGGCCTCGCCGGAGAACAGGGCGAAGGGCAGCACGGCGCCGCACGCCCCGAGCAGCACGCCAGCCAGCACCGCCTTGGCCACCGGGCGCTCCCCCAGCAGACGGTCCACGGCGCGGGTGGCGGCCCCGGCGGCATGGAACAGCCACCCGGCCGCTGCGCCGGCCAGCACGATGGGCACGCCCCAGGCCAGCTCATGGGCTCCGATGGCGACCGAGGAGAACCGCGGCAGCCCCAGGCCGCCGCCGAACAGCGCGCTTGCCAGGGCGAAGGCCCCCAGCGCGCCAGCCACGGCCAGCACGTAGGCCGCCACCTTGCGGCCACGGGGGACCTCGATGGAGCCGCCATCGACGCCCGAAGGGCGGCCGCCCGACTCGTCCACGTAGCCCGCCAAAGGCGCCATCAGGCCGAACAGCGGCGCGTTGAACAGAGCCGCCAGCACCGCCGCCGTGCCCGCGGAGGTCACGTCCCGCAGCTCGCGGCGCAGGAACCGCAGCCGGTCGCCCACCCAGGTGCACAGCCCCGCGATGACGCCGGTGAGCCCTGCCTCGGGCCCGATGCTCCCGCCGAACAGGAGCGGCAGCAGCGCGCCGACGAACGAGGTGCCCAGGGAGCCGTACTCGCAGCGCCCCGTGGCCTTCACCTCGGCCATGACCGCGTTCATGTCGCTCGGGCAGGGGCCGTGGCGCTTCTGGAACCAACCGACGACCAGGCCGCCCAGGGTGCAGAAGGCCACCGGGTAGAGCACCGCTGGCAGCCCCGCCGCCGCGATCCACCCGGGCACCGCCTCCCAGAGGAAGCTGATGCCGAGGTTCATCAGGAAGAAGAACGTCCAGGTGAAGGCCCCTGCGAAGGCGCCCAGCGCCAACGTGGCCACCAGGAAGGCGGCGCGCTTCCCCACGGCCTCAAGCGTCATGGCCGCTCCCTTCGATCGATCCCCCGCGAGGCGCTGATAGGGAGGCGTCCTCAGGCAGGTGCGGATACGGTATGACCGGCGAGGTGGCGGCGAACTCGTCGAAGGTCTCCCGCACAGCGTAGGAAGCCCGCTCCTCGGCGACCTCGTCGCCCGCACCAGTCCCTTCCCCGCCCCAAGGCCCCGGGGCTGGCGCGGAGGGCTGCGGCCCCTCGTCGTCGCAGCCGCCCAGGGAAGCGCGATAGCCCTCCTTGCGCTCACGGTGGCGGTGGCCGTGGCCGTGGCTGTGGCGCTCGGTGCGGAACTCCTCCATGAACCCCGCGGAGAAGATGCCCGCCGGGATGGCCACGGCCCCGATGGCCAGCACCATGACGACGAACCCGACGAGCCGCCCGAGCGGCGTGACGGGCACCAGGTCCCCGTAGCCGGTGGTGGTGATGGTGGTCATGGCCCAGTACAGCCCCGTGAGCACGCTGTCGAACCGGTCGGGCTGGGCGCTGTGCTCGGCGTCGTACATGAGCACGCTGGAGGCCACGGTCAACAGCGCCAGGATCATGAAGGCGGCCACGATCTCCTGGCGGCGCTTCACGAACACCCGCTCGATGCTCTGGAGCCCCAGCATGTAGCGGGACAGCTTGATCAGCCGCACCAGGCGGATGATGCGCACGGCGTCGCGCGGGGCGGCCGAGGCGGGCACGAGGTAGAGGGCGACCGCCGGCACCACGGCCAGAAGGTCGATGAGCCCCATGAGGGAGAGCATGTAGCGGAGCCGGGCGCGCAAGGGCCTCATCTGCGGGTACATGAGGTCAGCTACCCAGATGCGACACCCGTACTCCACGGCGAAGGCCAGGGTGGAGGCCACGCCGAAGCCGAAGACGAGCCCCTGCAGGTCGGCGGGCACCTCCTGGTTGGTGACGCCCACCATGAAGGCGTTCAGCACGATGAGCGCCACGAGGCCCACGCCGCAGGAGCGCGCGACGGGGCCTGCGCGGAAGGGGTCCTCCAGCGCGAGGTAGGCCTCCCACTTCCGACGGGAGACGGAGCTGGGTCTCTTGGCGAGGATGGCCGGCAAGGGGCCCTGCACCTCCTTCTGGCGTGCTCGCTTCGCCCATCAGGGGCTTCGGCGGGGACGGCCCACGGCCGACCCCTCCATTCTAAGGCAACGCCCGGCTCCTGCGCTACAATGGGCCAATCGCCCAACGAGAGGAGAGGAACAGCCCATGAGAGACTTCCCGACCGAGCGCCTGGACCCGCGCATAAAGTCGGTCTGGCGCATCAACGACGCCATCACCGTGGCGCTCGTGGCGCTGGTGTGCATCGTGCCCTTCGCCATCGTGTGCGCCGCGGCTCCCGAGGAGGCGCCCTGGGCGCTGGTAGTGGTGGCGGCCGAGGCGGTGGCGGCCATCGTGGCGCTTGGGCTGGTGCTGGCAGTGCTGCCGCCCATCCGCTACGCGCGCTGGCGCTACGAGCTCTCCCCCGAGTTCCTGGACATCGCCTGCGGCATCCTGTGGCGCAAGCGCTACGTCATACCGTTCATCCGCGTGCAGAACACCGACACCCAGCAGGGACCGGTCCTGCGCGCCTTCGGGCTGTCGAGCGTGACCGTGTCCACGGCCGCCGGCTCCCACCAGATCCCTGGGGTGGACAACGCCACGGCCGAGGCCCTGCGCGACCGTGCCGCCGAGCTGGCGCGCTTGGCGCGGGAGGACGTCTAGATGGGCGCCCGGGACGCCGTGGGGCGGCAGGGCGCCGCGCCCGCCTCGGCCCCGGAAGCGGCCCCAGCCCGCCAGCACGTCCATAACAGCTACATATGGCTCGGGTCCCTGCGGGCCATCGGCGTCGTGGCGGTGGTGCTGGTCGTCACGTCGTTCTCCTCGGTGGCGGCCCTCGTCGAGCTGGGGATGCGAGGGGCCACCAGCCTCGCCGGCACCCTGCTCATGGTCGCCGGCGCCCTTGGGGGCGCGGTGCTGGTGGTGGGGGTCGTGGTCCTCATCCACCTGCTGGCCTACCGCCACCTCTGGTACGAGGTGGGGCCCGAGGAGTTCACCTTGTACTCGGGCGTCCTCAGCAAGAAGCGCGTGCATGTGCCCTACCAGCGCGTGCAGTCGGTGGACCAGCGCGCTTCGCTGCTGCAACGGCTGTTCGGCGTGTGCAACGTCACCATCGACACCGCCGGCGGCGCGTCGAACAAGGCCATCTTGGTGCCGTACCTGACCAAGCAGCAGGCCGACACCCTGCGCAACGATCTGTTCGCCCGCAAGCGGGGCGCCCTGCAGGGGCAGGCTGCCGGGCGGCAGGCCGGGGCAGGTGCTGGCGCCGCAGTAGCCGCCGCGACGGGCGCGGAAGGGGCCGGCGCGGCCCCGAGCGCGGGAGGCGCCCCCATCGCCCCCATCGCCGCCAGCGCCGCAGCGCCGGCGGCAACGGCCGCCTCCCCCAACGTGCTCTCCAAGGGCGAGGCGGCTTGGGACGCGCTGGGCGGCGGCCTGTTCGGCGGCGAGGCCGTCGACACCGGCGCCGTCACCTACGAGTACGGCCTGTCGAACAAGGAGCTCGTGCTCACCGGCCTGTCGAACAACACCGCGTTCCTCGTGGCCATGCTGGCCGTGCTGGGCTTCGTCAGCCAGGCGTCCGACATCGTCTTCGAGCTCGTGCCGGGCAGCAGCGACGTGGTCAACGGCACCGTGACCTCCATGGTGGCCAGCGCCGCAGCCGGCCCGCTCATCGGCATGGCCATCGGCGGCGTCATGGTCATAGCGCTCGTGATATGGGGCGCTTCCCTCTTGGGGGCGTGCGTGTCCTACGGCGGCTTCCACGCCCGGCGCCGCGGCGACCGCATCGAGGTGGAGCGCGGCCTGCTGCAGCACCAGCTGCAAGGCGTGAGCATAGCGCGCGTGCAGTCGGTGACGGTGAAGCAGAGCCTCATCCGCCGCCTGCTGGGCTACTGCGAGGTATCGCTGGGCAAGATCGACGCCGCCACCGGCGAGGAGAGCCAGCAGAAGCAGAGCGGCCTGGCCAACCAAGGACTGGTGGTGCACCCCTTCGTCAAGGTCAGCCGCGTGCCCGAGATCCTGGCCGGCCTGGTGCCGGAGTTCGCCGACACGCCCACCGAGCAGCAGCGCCTGCCCAAGCCGGCGCTGCGCCGCGGCATCATGCGCGGCGTTCTCTGGCAGGGCGGCGGCTTCTGGCTAGCGGTGGCCGTGGCCGTGCTCCAGGTGGTCCTGAACGCGGTGCTGAGCGACCCGGGCATCTAGGACGACCCGGGCGACATGTGGGTGCTGTCCATGCTGAACACGTTCGCCGTGGCGCTCTACGTGCTGGCCGCGGTGCTGGCCGTGCTGGACGCGGTGGGCTCGGTGCTGTGGTACCGCCATTCGAGCTTCGCCGTGAACCGCCGCTTCATGCAGGTGACCAACAGCGGGCTCTCCACCGAAACGGTGACGTTCCCCCGCCAGAAGATACAGTTCGGCTGCGCCCGGACCAACCCGCTGCAGCGCCGGGCGGGCACGGCCACCATCCAGGCGCGCACCGCGGCTGGCGTGGGCGGCACCACGGTGCGGCTCATCGACGTGTCCGCCGAGGAAGCGGCTGGCTGGCTCGATTGGCTGAAGCCGCGGGCGGCTTAGGCTCCGAGCGAGCCCCCGCTCCTGATCGACGTGCTAGCAGCCCGTCAGCCCTTCGGGGTCGGCGGGCTGCTCCCGTCATAGGAGCAAGCAGAAGGTGCCAGGGGGGAAGGGGAGGAGTCAAGGGAGGGCGCATGGCGCCAGAACGGCAGGCCAGGATGGTAGGGGCGCAGGGACTCGAACCCTGAAGCCTTGCGGCGGCGGATTTTAAGTCCGCTGCGTCTGCCAGTTCCGCCACGCCCCCACGGCGAGCCCGCCCATCATAGCACACCGGCCCGAAGCGCCGGAGAGCCCTAGGACGCCGGCAGCAGCGCCAGGAAGGCGAACCAGAGCGCCGGCACCAGCAGGGACGGCAGCAGGTTCATGACCGATATGGACTTGATCTTGAGGATGGAGAGCCCCGAGGCCAGGATCAGGAAGCCGCCGACGATGGATATCTCCGTCATCATGTCGGCAGTGAGCAGCGGGGCCACCCACTGGGCCAGGAGGTAGATGCTCCCCTGCCAGCAGAACAGCACCAGCGCTGCCGCCGCGATGCCGAAGCCGAAGCTCGACGCCAGCACGATGGAGGTGACGAAGTCCAGCATGGCGTTGGTAAGCAGGTAGGCCTCGTCGCCGTAGAGGGCGCTGTTGATGGGCCCCAGGATGGACAGGGTGCCGAAGCAGAACAGCACGATGGCGGTGGAGAGCCCCTGGGCCAGGCGCGGCTTCTCCGCCGAGATGCCCTCGCCGGCGCTGGCGTCGCCCGAGGCGCAGCCGCCCTCGGCCAGGGCGCTCGGGGCGCCGGGCCCTTCCTCGTCCGCTCCGGCCGCCGCCCTCCCCTTGGGCTTCGAGAGGCGGTCCACCAGGCGGTCGAAGCGGCCGCTGATGTCCAGCGCCGTGCCGAGCAAGCCGCCCAGGGCCAGGCTCGCGATGAACAGCACCGGGTAGGCGCTGTCAGTCATGCCCTCCACCAGGGCGTGGATGCCCAGCCCGAAGGCCGCGAGCCCCATGGCGCAGAACAGCACCTCCTGGTAGCGCTCGCCCAGGCCGCGCTTCACCACGCTGCCGATGGCGGTGCCGGCCAGGATGCCGACGGCGTTGGCTATGGTGCCGATCATGGGTCCCCTCTCGTCCGCGGCGCGCCGCGGCGCACCAGCGTCGAGGATACCCCCTTCCCCCGCGTCGGGCAACCGGCCGCCAGGCAGCGCGCAGGCGGCGCGGCCCTAGAGCGCGCGGCGGTAGATGGCCCGGGCGTCGTCCAGGTCGAGCTTCTTGAAGCTGCCGAAGGGCACGCCCTTGTTGGCGCGCAAGGTGGGCATCATCCCCTCGATGTCCTCCTCGGCCACGCCCAGCTCGCCCAAGGTGGTGGGCATGCCCAGCGACGCGAAGAAGGCTCGGGTCTCGTCGATGGCCGACCAGGCGTCCGCCTCGACGCTGCCCGAGGCGGCCAGGCCGAACACCTCGCGCCCGTACTGGGCGAAGCGACCCGGGTTCTCGCCATGGACGTGCTCCATCCAGGCCGGGAACATGACCGCGAGGCCGGCTCCGTGGGTGATGGAGGGGTCCAGGGCCGACAGCTCGTGCTCCAGGCCGTGGGTGGCCCAGTCCTCGTGGCGGCCGACCCCGGCGATGCCCTGATGGCACAGCATGCCGGCCCACATGAGGTTGGCCCGGGCGTCGTAGCACTCCGGGTCGGCCAGCACCCGTGGCGCCTCGGCGCGGATGGTGCGCATGAGGGACAGGTTCAGGTTGTCCGTCACGGGGACGGGGCCGTAGTCGTCGAAGAAGCACTCCAGCAGGTGGCAGAACATGTCGGTGATGCCGGCGGCGGTCTGGAAGGGCGGCAGCGTGAAGGTGAGCTCCGGGTTCATGAAGGCCAGCTGGGGGCGCTGGCGCTCGTTGGCATAGCCGGTCTTGCGGCCCAGCTCGTCGTTGGATACGACGGTGTTCTTGGAAGCCTCGCTGCCGGCGGCGGGGATGGTGAGCACCACGGCGATGGGCAGCACGTCGGGGTTCGGGCGCTTGGTCTCGAAGAGCTCCCACACGTCCTCGGCGATGCAGGCGCCGTTGGCGATGGCCTTGGCCGAGTCGACCACCGAGCCGCCACCCACGGCCAGCACCCAGTCCACCGCGCCCTCCTTGCACAGGCGCACTCCCTCGCGCACGAGGCCGACCTCGGGATTCGGCCGGACGCCGCCCAGCTCCAGATGCTCGATGCCCGCCGCGTCGAGGGAGGCGGCCACGCGGTCGAGCAGGCCGCTGCGACGGGCGCTCTCGCCGCCGAAGTGCACCAGCACGCGCCGGGCGCCGCGCTCGGCCAGCTTGGCGCCCACGCGCTCCTCGGCGCCGCGGCCGAAGACGAATTCCGTGGGGGATGCGAAGTCGAAGTTCTCCATGGTGAGGTCCTCTCTGGGGCTATGGGGTGAGGTCAGCGAGGTTGGCAGGGCGGTGCCCGGGATGGGCCAGCGTGGGCGGCTCGGCCATCAGCCGGATGCAGGCTCGGGCGCGGCAGGCCGAGGTCGGCTGGTCGCGGGCCCGGGAGCTCGGGCGCGCGGACGGCCCGGGGCTGACCGGTTGCGGGCCCGGGCGCGAAGGATTGCCTAGCTGGCCTTGCGGCATAGGCCGGACGTGCCGTACCAGGCCTTGCGGCCCTCGATGAGGTCGGCCAGCTGCTGGCGCTGGCCCTCGGTCAGGTCGGGGCGCGCCAGGGCCTCGGCCTTCAGCTTGTCGAGCATCTTCTCGGCACCAGCCAGGTCAGGCGCCGGACAGCAGGGGCGCGCGAAGAAGCGGATCCAGTAGGAGTCCTTCTGCATGGCGGCCCAGAGCTCGTCGAACGAGCCTTCCGCGGCGGGAGCGGCGCCCCCGAGGGTGCAAGCGTCCATGGGCAGGTCCTTTCTCGAACAGGGTGGCTGGCACGCGGGGCCCCGCGACCTCGGCGGCCCGGCCGAGCGGCCGCGGGGCCGCCAAGAGGGGTGCCACGCCGCCTCCTTGGCTTCGCCCCATTATAGGCCACGGGCGGCCGCCCGAGCCGGCCGCGGCCATGGTAGAATGCGCCCATGAACCAACCCGCCGACGGCCCATCCGCCCCCGTGCTCAAGCCCTGCATCAGCTGCTCGTGCTGCTGCCCGTTCCGCACGCCCCGACGCGACGAGGAAGGCCAGGTGGCCATCGCCTGCCGGCACCCAGGGCGGATGGCCGTCCCTACCGAAAGGACCGGATCATGGAGTACACCTTCGAAGGCGTGACGCTGGTGAGCGACGGCGAAATGGACGAGGACGAGGCCCGCGCCTACATCGAGCGCGGGCTGGAGCGCTACGACGGCCATGCCGAGCGCATCGACCACATCGAGGCGCACCTGGACGGCGACGACGTCGAGCTGACCTATTACCCGGCCGAGGGGCGCTTCGAGCGCATCCGCCGCATCACCGGCTACCTGGTGGGCACGCTGGACCGCTTCAACGACGCTAAGCGCGCCGAGGAGTCCGACCGCGTGAAGCACCCGGTCGCCTAGGCCCCGAGCGCGCCGGGCGGGCGGCCCTCGCCGTCCGGCGCGCCGCCCGCGCCAAGGCCCTCGCCATGGTCACCGTCGCCGACATAGTCGCCCTGCCAGCGTTCCACAAGGTGGAGGTGGTTGCCGGCGCCCCCGGTGCGCTGCAGCGCGCGGTGCGCAACGTGGGGATCATGGACACCGCGCCCGGGGAGGACGCCTACAGCGACTACGTGGCCGGGGAGCTCATCGTGGCGAACCTCGGGTTCGCCCGCGACGACGCCGCCCTGGCCGAGCGAGCGCTCTGCCAGATGCTGGAGCGGCCCCTGGCGGCGCTGGCCGTGCGCAACGTCCACGGGCTGCCCCTCGGCGATGGCCCCCGGGCGGCGAGCGAGGCCTCGGGCACGCCGCTGCTCGCCTACGAGGGCGAGTACTACGAGCATGTCATCTTCCAGGCCATGCAGCTGCTGGAGCGCGACCGAGCCGACTCCGACCGCGCACGGCTCATCGACGGGCTGCTGGCCAGGGGCAGCGCCGAGAACGTCCGCGCGGTGCTCCACAAGGCCACCGGGGCCACGGGCGCGACGGTGCAGTGCGCCGTGCTGAGGCCGGCAGCGAGCGACGAGGCCTCACTGTATGCCCAGATAGACGAGCTAGCGACCGTATGCGACGCCATCAAGGCCAGCTGGGAGCGCGTGGAAGGGGCCACGGCGCTGCGCTACCACGACTGCGCGCTGCTGCTGGTGACCTACCACCGGCCGCCCGAGGCCTGGGGGCTGGAAGCCGACTCCGAGTTCGTCCGCCTGCTGCAGCCTCATGGGCGCTTCATGGCGGGCATCAGCGAGGAGCTGCCGCTGGGCCAGGGCGATCTTGCGGTGCGCGAGGCCTTCCACGCCCTGGAGCACGGGCAGGCCGAGGGGCGCGCCATCACCCGCTGGGCCGCCATGGGGGCGAGCGCGTTCCAGGCGGCCCGCAGCGACCGGCTGATCGCGAGCACCTGCGCGCTGTACCGCCAGATGCTCGCGAACCACGACGAGGCCCACGACGGCAGCCTGCTGGAGACCGCCCGCGCCCTGGCCGACAGCTGTGGCGACGTGCGCGCTGCCGCCGAGGCGCTGTTCCAGCACCCGAACACCGTGCGCTACCGCATGCGTAGGATGCGCGAGGTGCTCGACCTGCCCGACGCCACCGACCGGGAGCTGGCCCGCTTCCTCATGCTGGCGTTCCTGGCCTGAGCCAGCCAGCGCCCCAGCCGGCGCAGACGGGCAGCGGAGGTCCCTCAAGTGCCGCCCAGCCCTCCCTCTGCGCCTGTCACGCCGCTTCCGTCAGGCCTTCGCCCAGCACCACCGCTTGGCCCAGCCCTTCATCTGCATAGCCGCCCCGAGCGCCTTTGTGCAATCGCACAAAAGAGGGCGGCGAACCATGGCCGGTCGTCCAACGGAGGGCCGGCGGCCCGTTGGTAGCATTCTCTTCGTTCCGAAGCAGAGACCGGGGAAAGGATACGCCATGAGCAACCTGACCAACGAAGCCGTCGAAGCCCTGACCCAGCTGACCGAGATCGAGCAGAAGTGCTGTCTGTCCATGGTCGAGCGGCTCAAGCACTTGGGCATCGCCCACCACGCCAGCAGCGCCGTCTGCTCGCTCGCCAGCTGCGAGGTGCTGCCTATCAAGCGGTAAGGGGGCAAACAAGGGACCTTAGCCCAGCTCAACTGTCGCCCAAAGCGACTTCGCTCCGAAACAAGAAGGCTCACGCAAGCTACCTTGGAGCATAGCGGAGACAACCCCGCACACAGCAACGGGCGCCGAGGCACCTCCGATGAGCTCCAAGGGTTCCCTGCCGCTCATGCCACGCAGACAGCAGGAGGCCCTTGGAACAAACCACCCCTAGACATACAGAGACGCTGCTGCTGCCGGTTCGGCTGACGCAGCCTCAGTGCTTCCCACGCCAGAGTCGCAACCCCCAAGCACGAAAGATTGCCTCTTGCTATAGCAAGCTGGATAGCTCAGCCCTCTAGGAAGCCGGCAGCGATGAAGGGGATAACCCTGTTGCGAGACCGCATTCCCATATGATGAAGATCGATATCTTCGCCATGCGCCCCATCCCTCCGTTGGCCCGAACGTAGACCAGACGGCCACCGAACCCAATGGTCACATCGGAGGTCCGCCCCACGACGATGCCCCGGTGCCATCCAGGAACAGAGCCGGCCGCTCGGCCATCCTGCACATCTGGCGCATCAAGCGCCGGGACTGATTCTGATTCGCAAATCAACCCAGAAGAAACAGCCTTAGCGAGCAAATCTGACAGCCCTGATCAGCTCGCGCGTCCTTCCGAGAGAAGCTAGAATCAGAATCCCAGCACGAGCCAACAAAGCACATGCAATTCCCATCAGACCCTAAAAAACAGTGACCCACTCGGCGTATTCCGCCGTCATATCCTCAGCTCGCGATCCGTCCGTGGCCCATATGGGCTGAAGGACATAAACTGTCGATCCTCCCATCATGGAAGGATGACCCAGATTGCGACTAAGAAATGCACCCTGTGGACCCCAGTTGTCGCTTATAACAACGACCTGGAACAAGGTATTGCTAGCGCTTAACGCCCCTGTCTCCCCTTTGACGATTACGTTGGTCTGCATCCCCGCGCTCAGACCACTCGAATCTCCTCCATAAGACGAGCTGTATGTCAGTCCATACAGTCTCTTCTCCTCCACGGGAATAGACACCGCGTACTGAGGCGTCACCAGGTCAGCACCTTCCTCAGCGGCCTGAGCAGCAGGACTCAACACGAACTCTTCTTTTTCCTCGAATGAATCTTTGTCGATGTCGCCCCCAAGGGATTCCTCAACTAGCCCCTGCTCTTCCCCAATGAACACCGTCTCTCCCGCATCATCCCGAGCACCGCTATCCACGCAGCCCGCAAAGGATGCCGAGACCAGGCACAGAGCGACAAAAAGCATCGTCGACCGACCTCTCTTCATTCCCTCTTCTCCTCTCCCGCAAGGATAGTCAATCCTGCAAATCACACAGCCGTCATGCTTACTCTACCAGCACAAAGCAAGGCGCAGGCCAACGCGGTCAATGCGCAGCCCAAGACAAGTATCTGATACTCGGTAATGGCGTCGGACAATGAGCTGTCCTTCGTGCAAGTCAAATCCAGCTCCCCTAGAAAGAGACAGCCCTTTTCTTCAAAGCGCAGTGCCTTGAGCAGAGCAGCCCCACAAAGCGTCATCAAAGATCGAAGCTCGATATAACTTCCGCGGTTAAGCTCCCAGCCAGCCGAGCAGCCCTGCGCAGCCGTCAAGCACGTCCTCGTAGGTGGCCTCGAAGTCGTGGGTGTACCAGGGGTCGGCTATGTCGCCTTCGCGCCCGGCGAACCCCAGCAGCTTTCGGACCTTGCCCTGCGGGTCGCCGCCGAGCATGCGCTCCATGTTGCGGACGTTCGCCTCGTCCATGCCGATCAGCAGGTCGAACCGGGCGTAGTCGTCGCGGCGCAGCTGGCGCGCCCGCTTGGCCGAGCAGTCGATGCCCTCGCGCTCCAGGATCTCCCGCGTGCCCGGATGCACCGGGTTGCCCAGCTCCTCGGCGCTGGTGGCTGCCGATTCGATGGCGAACCGCTCGGCTAGCCCGCGGCGCTCCACCAGGTCCCTCATGACGAACTCCGCCATGGTCGAACGGCAGATGTTCCCATGGCACACGAACAAGATGCGCACGATGCCCTTCGTCATGTCCTCTCCTGACCTCGCAAGAAACCGTGCGCATAGCATAGCGCACGCTCAGCTGGACCAGTCCATAATGCGCAGGACCATATGCACCGTCCACACGGCAAGGCACATGTTCATGAAGGTGGCGAAGCCCTCGATGACAGGGTGCCTAGGGCCTTCGCCCTCCTGGCTGACCCGAGACAGCGCCTGGACGTAGGCCTGGGAGCTCTACGCATAGGCCTCCTCCGTGATAGGGACCCCGCAATTCGGGCAGTAGTTCGCCTCCTGGGCCTCAAGCCCGCATCTCGAGCATTCCATGTTCCCTCCTCCTTTCGACATGCCACCTTTCTAGCACATCGGAAGAGGCGCAGGTGTACCACGAATGGTTCAGTCAATCAGAACGGCCCCAGATGCCCCAGCTTCGCGCGCAGGATGCGCCGCACGGAGTCGTCGATGCGGTCCCAGCACAATCGCCCCTCGCCCAGCGCGGCCTTCAGCGCCTCCAGCGCTTCGTCCACATCGGGCGGCATCAGCAGCACGTCGCATCCGGCCTCCAGCGCCAGCACGACCGCCTCGCCTGCGCTGCAGTAGCGCTCCACCGCCCCCATGGACAGTGAATCGGTGACCACGACGCCCTCGAACCCCAGACGGCGGCGCAGCAGCCCGTCGACCACGGCCGAAGCCAGGCACGCCGGCGCGTCGTCGCCCGTCACAGCCGGCACCGAGAGGTGGCCCACCATCACCATGGGCGCGCCGGCCTCGATGGCAGCCCGGAACGGCACCAGCTCCGTCGCCTCCAGGTCGGCCTCGGCGCCCTCGAAGACGATGCGGCCCTCGTGGCTGTCGCCCACCGCCGCGCCGATGCCCGGGAAGTGCTTGGGGCAGCACAGCACCCCCGCCGCCGCGAAGCCCTCCACCTGAGCCGCCACCATCCGCGCCACCAGCTGCGGGTTCGCGCCGAACGAGCGGCGGCGCATGGTGTCGCTCTCAGGGTTGCTGGCCACGTCGCACACCGGCGCGAAGTCGACGTTGAAGCCCATGCCGCGCAGGTAGCCGCCCACGTACTCCGCCGCCGACCGAGCCTCGGCCGTGTCGGCTCCCGCGCCGATGTCGGCCATGTCGCCCACGTTCTCCACGCCCATGCCCGCCCTGTTGGCGACGCGCGCCACCTGGCCTCCCTCCTCGTCCACGCACAGCAGCGGCGGAATGCCGCATGCGTCCAAGGCGAAGTCGCGCGTGGCGGCCAGCATCTGGGCGACCTGCTCCAGGCCGCCCACGTTGTCGGCGAAGTAGGCGAGGCCGCCCATGGGGCGCCGCACCAGTGCGCTGCGCGTGGCATCGCTCGCCCGGATGACCTGGCCCATGCCCGTCAGGGCCTCGGGGGTCACGCAGAGCAGCTGGCACAGCCTCTCATGCTCGGTCATCGAGCCCATCAGCGCCTCGACGCGCTGGGCCCGCGAACCGGACGCGGAGGCACCCTGGCCGCCGCCTTCCCCATTGCCCGCCGCTGGTCCCTTTGCCGTTGGCGCGCAGCCGAACAGGACGCCGCCCGCCACCACGGCCGCAGCGGCTCCGGCTGCGCCCACGAACGCGCGACGAGTCGCCGGCCGCCCAGCCGCAAGGGCCTCTCGGGCTCTTCGGATGTGCATGGGGCCTCCCTTCCCATGGCGCCAGCGGTGCGGCTCGCTCCCAGCGCCATGGCTGGCCGTCAGCACTTGCCGCCCGGCGCCAGCGCCACGGCCATTGCGGCGCCGAACCCGCCCCTCCGCGCCCTCTTCCGCCCTGGCCAGCCAAGACGCTCCTCTTGCTCGCTTCCCTCGCCATTCTAGCAGGGCTGCTCGACGGCGCCACGGCCACAGGCCGCTCTGCGAGCCGAACAGGGCCAGCCGTCGCGCCCCGAGCCGCAGCCCTTACCGCAACCTGGCCAGCAGCGCCAGGCTAGAGCCCCCTTGCCCCATCCCTTCGGGCCCTTTGGGCGCGCCTTTGCAGCTTGCGCTGGTTGCGATAGTAGGTGCGGCGCAACCGCCGCAGCCAGGAGGATGTCAGGCGGAAGGCACGCCCGTAGAGCCCAAGGGCCTCGCGCGCCTCGATGCTCTCCGCGCTGGCAGCCGCCCCCTCGACCGCCTCAGCCCTGCGCTCGCACCCCTCAGCCAGCACCTCCAGCATCCAGCGGCCCGCCTCCTCCTCCACAGCGCCAAGGTTCGCCACCACCGCCATGAAGCCGAAGTCGATGGTGGCAGCCTCGCAGGCCAGCTCCTCCATGGCCTCGTCGAAGCGGGCCACGCCCTCCTCGGTCAAGCGGTAGGACACCTTCTCGGGGCCGGCCGAATCGCGGCGGGCCTCTCCCGCCACCAGCCCGCGCTCGGCCATTCCCAGCAGCGTGCGGTACACCGAGGCGCGGCTGATGCGCGCCCACTGGCGCACGCCGCGGCGCTCGAGCAGCTGGTCCATCTCATAGGCGCTCAACGGCCCCTCGAGCAGGGCCCCGAGCACCATCGCCTCGATCGCCTTCGTCGCCATGGGACGCCCCCTTCTCCCAGACCGCCTTGCCGAAGGGACGAAGGTACCCCGGGAAAGGGGCGGCCCCCACGACGGAAAGGGCGTAACCAGCGCCGCGAACCGGGCGAGCGGCGGCCCGCCAGGGAGCCCGACGCCGATCGCCACCACAGCCCCGTCGCCTTTGGGCGCGCCGAGCCTGCGATCCGCGCTCGGAGGGGCGCGACGCTCCAGAGCCGAGCGCCAGCTCCCTGGCTTTGGGATCGCCACCCCTCAGGCCCAGCACGCAGGAAGGGCCGCGCCACCTCGATGGCAGCACGGCCCCTCCGCAGTAGCCCCGAACCGGAAGCCGCCCGCCAACAGATGCCTGCAGGCGAACGGCAGCCGATGGCCAGCTCGTTAGGCGCCAGCTCCCTGACCGGTCGCGCGGCCGGCCTCGACCGCATCGATGGCGTCGGCCTCGACCGCATCGATGGCGTCGGCCATGGCATGCATGATGTTGCGACGGCTCAGCGTGCCCACCAGGCGCCCCTCGCCGTCCACCACCGGCACCTTCTTTATGCGGCGCTCCGCCAGCACGCGCACGGCCGCATCCAGCGGCATGTCCTCGCTCACCGACACCACGCGCTTGGTGGCGATGTCCATCACGCTCAGCCCCAGCAGGTCGGCGAAGCGCGACGACATGGCCGTGTCGTCGATGAAGCGGTACAGGTTTAGCGTGGTGTCGAACACCGACAACTCGTTGCGGCCCAGGTAACCGGCCACATCGCCGTCGGAGACGAAGCCCACCAGCGCGCCGGCGCCGTCCACCACGGGCAGCCCGCTGGTGTCGTTGGCAGCCATCAGCTTTATGACCTGGCCCATGGTTGCGTCAGAGGAGGCGCACAAGGGCTCGCGGTTCATCACGTCGCAGGCACGGTAGTCCTCGTGGCCCTCGGCGCCCGGCTCGCCAGGCACCCGCTCGGCCGCCGTGGCGTCCACGGTCGCGCCGTCGAACCCGGCCGCGTAGTCGGTCAGCTCGGCGCCAGCCGCCGTGCCGCCTGCGCCCTCGGCGCCCACCGGCGCCGCCCCGCGCTCGCGCACCTTGTCGCGCACGAAGACCAGTATGACCAGCCCTGCCACCACCATCAGGGCGAAGGTGGTGGTGAAGGCCATGTGGTCGCCCAGGCAGGCCTGCTCCAGCGCCGGCATCTCAGGGGCCACCATGGGCGCCAGGGCCGAGATGGACACCAGCACCGCCGTGCCCAGCGAGGCCGCCACCTGGTTCAAGGTGTTGGAAACGCCTTGGGCGTGCTGGATCACGCTGTTGTCCAGCGAGTTGACGCCCCAGGTGTTCAGCGGCGTCATGGTGAACTGCAGCCCCGCCACCAGCACCGTGTAGGTGATGGTCAGCATGAGGAAGCTGCTGTCCATGCCCAGCTGCGCCAGGCCCGAAGCGCCCAGCACCGCCACCACCACGCCGGGGACGACCACCCGCCGCACGCCGAAGCGGTCGAACAGCCGCCCGCTCAGAAGCCCCATGAACGCGCCGATGAGGGCGCCGGGCAGCATGGCCACGCCCGACATGGTGGCCGAGTAGCCCAGCACGCCCTGGATGTACAGCGGCGTGATGACGCCGGTGCCCATGAGCGCCGCCTGCACGATGACGATGACCACCACGGCGGTGGCGTACTTGCGGCTGCGCAGGATGCCCACCTGCAGCATGGGCACCTCAAGGGTCAGCTGCCGGCGCACGAACAGCGCCACCAGCACCAGGCCCACCACGATCAGAGCCCCGGTCACCAGCAGGTTGCTGCTGGAAGCGAAGCTGGACAGCCCGTAGAGCAGGCACACCAGGCCCACCGAGGACAGCACCACCGACAGCTTGTCGAAGGTGGTGCGCTTGAAGTCCCCGTAGCTGCGCAGCACCGCCACGGCCAGCACCACGACGACCACCGTCAGCAGCGTGACGATGCCGAACAGCCACCGCCAGCCCACGGAATCCACCAGAAGGCCCGCCACCGACGGGCCCACCGCCGGCGCGAACCCGATGATCAGCCCGATGACGCCCATGGCCGTGCCGCGCTTCTCGCGGGGGAACACCAGCAGGATCACCGTGAACACCATGGGCATGGCCATGCCGGTGCACGCCGCCTGCAGCACGCGGCCGCCCAGCAGCACCCAGAAGTTCGGCGCCAACGCTGCCGCCAGGCTTCCCACGGCGAAGATGACGAACCCGGTGATGAACAGCTGCCGGGTGCTGAACCGTCCGATGAGATACGCCGAAAGCGGGATGATGACCGCCTCGACCAGCGAGTACCCGCTCGTCAGCCACTGCACGGTGGTGGCATCCACCTCCAGGCTGCCCATGATGGCCGGCAGCGCCGGCGAAAGCAGCGTCTGGTTCAGCACCGCCAGCAGCGTGCCCGCCAGCAGCACCGCCACCATCACCATGTCCTTCTTGCTCACTCCCATTGCCATGTATGCTCTAACCTCGCTCTCAGATGCTGAAAAAGTCAAACCTCAGAATCATACACGACTTTGATGGGAAAGTGAAGCGGTATCCGCAGAGAGCCGCCAGCGCTCGCATCGGCAAGCGGAGCACCGTCGCGGCGGGGGAAGGGGCAGCGGGAAGCCCCAGCGGCACCGGGCGGCGTGGCCGCATAGGGCGGGCGGCCCGGCACCTTCGCCGGCCAGCGCGCACCCGCGCCCCAGCCCGCAACCGCAGCAGCCCTATCCCTTCGGGAAGAGCACCGCCGCCACCGCGACCCCCAGGAACATCAGCAGGAAGCCGACCGCCGCCACGGTGAGCCCGGCGACCACCGCACGGCCCCAGCGAAAACCCTGCAACGCCCGCACCCTACGTCGAAGCAGGCGCCAGTCGAGCAGGCACCATTCCGCGCCCAGGAACATCAGGCCCGTGCCCCCGTACTGCCAAGCCAGCAGCCAAAGCGGCTGAGCAGCCAGGTCCAAGGGAGGCTCCATGCACTTCTGCGCTATCGCCACCACCGTCGCCACCATGAGCAGCGCGACGACCGCATTCCAGACGACGCCCAGCCATTCCGTGAGGCGCAAGAGCTTCCCGAGGCGCCCGCGAGCCGCCGGGCCAGCAACCGGCACCGTTCCGACCGCAGGCACCAGGGTAGGCGACGGCACAGCGCCCGCAGCCGGTCGTGCAGCGCCAGGCACGACCTCCGGCACCAGGAGCGGCTGCACGACCGGGGCGGAACCCGTGCCAGCCGGCATCGCCACCGCCTCGAAGGCCCCTTTGAGCTCGCGGGCGCTGCCGTAGCGGGCCGCCGGGTCGAACGCCGTCGCCTTCGAAAGCACAGGCCTTAGCGGCTCCGGCACGCCCTCCTCGTCGAACGCTCCCCCAGCCAGAGCCGGGCTCGGCACCTTCTCGGTCAGCAGGTAGTAGAGCAGCATGCCCAAGGCGTACACATCGCTGCACGGCCCGGTCTGCCCGAACCCGAACTGCTCAGGAGGCGCATAGGCACGGGTGCCGAAGGCGTTGGTGTCGGCCACGGCGCTATCGCGATACGTCCGCGCGATGCCGAAGTCGATGAGCGTCAGGTTCGCAGGCGATACGATGACGTTGGACGGCTTGAGGTCGCGATGGATTATCGGCGGCTCGAACCCCTCATGCAGCTCGGCCACGGCATCGCACAGCACCGGGAACACCTGCGCGGCCAGCATCCACGATGGGTCCTTCTCGTAGACGAGCTCATGGAGCGTCTTGCCGCCCACGTGCTCCATGACGACCACCAGATCGTCGCCCAGCTCGTAGCAATCCTCTATGCGCGGCACATGCACGAAGCGACGGCCTTGCTGCTGAGCGCGGAACATCTCCTGGTAAGCGCCGCCCACACCCGCCTCGCGGGCGATGCGCTTGCGCACGAACGGGCCCCGCAAGGCGCCATTCTCGCCGCAGAACATCACGGTCTCGGTCACCTCGTAGGCCGACCGCTTCAAGACCTCCACCGCGCGATAGGCGTTGTCGCGCGAGACGATGCCGAGGTATTCGTCGAGCTCTTCATGGATCATGCCGCTATGATAGCCCTTCAGGGCTTGTCCGGCGAGGTGATGGTGTCCTCGCCGAAGCGGTACAGCTCCTCGTCGACCTGCTGCAGCGTGCAGCCATGCTCCAAGCAGAAGATGATGATGGCGTCGCGACGCCCCTTGCAGTACAGCTCGTTGACCTGGGCAGCCTGGAGCAGGCGATTCGTCTCTTGAAGCGAAAGACCCATGGCGAACGCCAGCGCCAGCATCTTGTCGCGCGAGCCCCGGCGCGTGCCGACGAATATCTGGTACCCGTGGGTCTCGTTCAGGCCCGCCGCGCGCACCACCTGGGCGCGCTGCAGCCCCTTCTCGTCCAGCAGCTGCTGCAGGTACTCCGGCGCGGTGCGATGGGCGGCGATGCGATGCCGCGCCGCGAAGGCAGCCGGGTCGGGCCCAGCCAGCAGCTCGGCGAGGAGTTCATCGGTCAAGGGCTCTCTCACGCGACGCTTCCTTCTGCTTTTCCGGGGTCGTAGGACCATTGTAATGCAGGCGCAAGGCGCCCATGCGGCACCAGGAGCCCCCTGAGGGTCGCCCGGCGCCGCATGGCGATGCTGCCTGGATGGGCTAGAGGGCCCAGGAAGCCGTGGGCTTGCTGCTGAGCATGCTGGCATAGTAGAGGGCCTTGACGGCCTCGCCCTCGAAGTAGATGCTGCCCGTCACCGTGCCCCCGGGCGCCAGCGAGCCGGAACGCAGCTCGTCGGAGCCGTTGCCCAGGTAGGTCTGCGTGCGCTGGGCTCCGTCGGCATCCTGGCCCTTCCAGTCGTAGGGGTTGAACGACGCTTCCTTGTCGCTCGTGTTGGTGTAGGTGACGGTGATGCCCGTAGCCGGGGAGCCGTCGTACTTCGCAAGCCCCGCCTGCACGGAATCGACGCTCACCACCAGCCCGTCGCTCAAGGTGACGCTCGCGCCCACCGCCAGGTCATCAGACCCATCCGCTTGAGAACCGCCCGATGCGCTGCCATCCGACAGCGCAGAGCTCGAGGCAGCGCTCGTCTCCTGGACCGTGCTGCCCTGGAGCGCCTCGTCGATGGCCGTCGTGTACGCCACTTGGGTGGCCAGCACCACGACGAGCGCGACGACGCCGAGCACCACGCCCGCTATGGCGAGGCCCTTGCCGCCCTTGCCCTTGCGCACGCAGCCCACGATGGCGACGATGCCCAGCACCAGGCCGACCAGCCCCACCAGGAAGGCGAGGTTGTTCACTATCGGCATCCATGAGAGCACCGCGGCCACGATGCCCAGGACGAGCGATGCGACAGCCATCCCCGACCGCTTGGCCGCAACGACCGGCACAGGGCTCGGCTGCTCCCCTGCTGGAGGAAACTGCTGGTTAGGTAGTTGCTGGTTCATTATCTCCCCTTCATTGACGTCTCCGTTGCAGCCCGATGAGCAGGCCGCATAAGGGGTAGGATAAGGAAGGGGGGAAGCGAAAGCATTAGCTGCCAGCTAATGCCCGAGCCGCCCGGCTGCGCAGCTAAGCCACGCCGAACAGCGGGTCGAGGAATGCCGAGTACCAGGTCTCCGGCGGCTTGACGCTGCCGGGGGACACGTTGGCGATGAAGTCGATGTCCTTGGAGGCGTTCATGCCCGACACGCTCACCGCGTGCTCGCCCTGACGCACCCAGCCGTACTGCTGGTGCACGCGGTCCTCTACCCCCTCTGCGGAGGACAGCGCGTCCACGTCGCCCTGGAGCGCCTCGTTGCGCTCCTGGAGGGCCGCGTACTCGAGCTGGAGCCGGTCGTTCTCGCGCATCTGCTGGTACCACAGCTGCATCGGGCCGTACATGAACAGGCACGTCACCACCAGGCAGGCCGCCACCACGGTGGGCACCAGCACCCGCGCCGAGAAGCGCGACTGCCGCTTGGGGCTGCGCAGGCTGGCCGTGCGGGAGCCCAGCGCGCCCGAGTTGAGCGAGTTGGTGGCCCGTCGATGGGACGAGCCCATGCGCCCCTCGTAGACCGCGGCCCGGGGCCCTGCCGGCTCAGAGACCGGGGCATCGGAGCCGCCGTACTGGCGTTCGAAGGTGCGGGCGGCGCGGTTCTTGGCCGCCGCCTGGCGCGCGCCGCCGAAGCGGGCCGTCAGCCGAGCGAGGCCGCGGCGCGGGCGGTCGGCGCCAGCGAGATCGGAAGAGCGTCGTGTAGGGAAAGAGTGTAGATCTCGGTGGTCGC
>CANOCK010000014.1 GCA_947564525.1 uncultured bacterium
GGGGTGCGTGCGGGCCCCTCGCGAGGCCCCGCAGCGCCCCTCGCGAGGGGCTAGACTCGCGCGAAAGCGGCCAGCAGGGCCGGGTGAGACGAATCACCCGACCCCGTCTCGCACTCGATGGCCGAGCCCCAGGCTAGAGGCGGCTCGATGGGGCCTGGAATTCGGAGGGCCAGCCCCTAGGAGAACACGATGCACCCTAGGGGTTGGCCAGCCCCACCTCGTACACGAGCCTGAGGATGGGCCGGGGCCTCTCGTCTATGGCGACGTCGGAGAGGGGCAGGTCGGCCGCGCAGTCGATGCCGTAGCGCACGCGCAGGGTGCCGGGCGAGGACACAGAGGAGGCGGGCGGGACGACGAGGCCCAAGGGGGCCAGGTCCTGGGGGCTCGCCATGGCGCCGTGGGGCGGCCGGTCGGCCGGCAGCTCGTAGAGCCCCGAGAGCGGGAAGGAGAGCGCCTGCGCGCCGTCGGCGTCGGCCGACAGCGCGAGCGAGACCTTGGAGAGGTTGGCCGCCTTGGCCTCGTCGCCCGACGCGAAGAGGCCGAGCGCGCTCTGCCGATGGCCCATGGCCGTGGCGGCCTCCTGGCCGAACGCCGCGACCTGCACCTCCCCTGAGGACCACGAGCGGAACTCGCCGGTGGCATGACCCGAGCCGTCCGGGCCCGAGGCGACGACGCGCCCCTGTTCCCAGTCCACCGTGAGGTCCAAGTCGACAGCTATGGGCACGTCCACGCGGAGGTCTGCGACCCACTTCGCCGTGAAGGTGGCGGTGGCGGCGGGCTCCTGGCCCTCCACGGCCCTCTCCCCGTAGGAGATGGGCACCGCCGCGACGTCACCCTCCGCGGCCTTGAGCTTGCCGCCTGCGAGCGTGGCCCCTCCCTCGAAGGAGTAGGCCGCCCCGTCCGGGCCCGTCACCTCCCAGCCCGCGAACACGTAGCCCGCTCGCTTGGGAGCCGCGGCGAGCGTCACGTCCTGGTCGAACGCGGCCGATACCGCCTCGCCCGCGCCCGCGTCGCCCCAGGCGCCGCCGGCCGGGTCGAAGGCCACGCGGTAAACATGAGCAGCCCACCCGGCAACATAAGTCCATCCATGCCTTATTCCCGTCCTGTCGTCTTCGGCGACGATTGACAGCTGCTCCTTCCCATCAGGGCTGCTTCCCTCCCAGCTCACCTGATCGTAGCCTGGGCGCGCTGCCGTGAACCAACGGAGGGCGCCGCCTTCGACCGGATTGTAGTGCACGGCGAAGGGGCCACCCACCTGGCCCGTTCCCGACCCGAACACGCACGTTCCTCCTTCCCATGCCACGTCTTGAGGCCCTGCCAGGTTTTGCATGTCTGCGTCCGGCTCAACCACACCATTACTGTAGGTTCCGAACGACAAGGTGCCGCCTTCCTCGCCCTCGCCATTCGCACGGAAGGTCGCTTGGTTCTTGGTCCATACGGCCGTGCACTTGATGTCGCCGTAGGCGCCAGGGGCAATCCCATAGTACTTGTTCAAGTGATTGATGAGGTACGGCCCGGCGTACTCGGGCAGCTGGCCGTCCTTGCCAGGCAGCTTCTGCCATCCATCCTCACTGGGTTCATCCCATTCCCATCTCTCAAAGGTGTAGCCAGCCCTAGTTGGGTTGGGCAATCCGAAGACAGGAGTCTCCACGGTGTACTCTCGTGCATACGTTCCGGCGTCTTCGTCATATCCGAACCCTCCCCCACTCAGCTCGCCACCATCCGCATCAAGCGTCACTTTGTACTCCCGTGGCTCCCAGAGAGCGATGTAGGTCCAACCAGGGTTGGGTGCATGGTTGGTAGCCCCCGTCACACTGACCGTCCGTGTCCCATCAGGGCTCTCCCCTCGCCAGCCTACCTGTTTGTAGGCAGGCCTCTTCGCTGTCACAACGTAGAGCGGTCCGACCGCTGTTGGACGATAATGGATGGCGAAAGGACCACCGACCTGCCCTGTGGTCGAGCCGAACATGAGATGGTCAGAGACCCAAGTGAACCCGCCAGTCACGAGGTCCTTGAGCGTATCGATAGGAACAAGGTTCGGACTCAGCCATGTGTGATAGTCGAGCGTCCCACCGTAGTCTCCGGCATCATCGTCGTTCGCCATCAAGCTCGCAGAGTTTTGAACCCACTGCGCAGTGCATGTGAAGTCGCCGTAGGTGCCCTTCCCGACCACATAGTAGTTGGTGCTCGCATTGGCAAGGTATGCACCCGACCCGCGCACCGGAACTCCATCGCGAGACTTCAGCTGCTCCCAGCCCTTGCCCAGCTCCCAGCCTGCGAACGTGTAGCCGGCCCGCTCCGGAGTCGGGAGACCAAAGCTGGTGCTGTTGACACTGTAATTGCGTTTGTACTGGCCAGTTTCGGAGTCCTGGACGAAGCCAGCATCACTCACGCTCCCTCCGGTCGCGTCCAAAGAAACGGTGTAGGTTTGTTCGGTCCATTCGGCAACGTACCTTACCCCCGCAGTAATTCCGCCATAGGTTCCAGAGTCATTAACACCGAAAGATGGGCCAAGACTCTCGCCGTTCTCCAGCCACTTTGCTTCCCATCCAGTCTGACGGTATCCCGGTCGTTTGAGAGTAATTTCGTTTAGTTTGCCATCTTTGTAAAAGTGCACTGCATAAGCTCCCTTAGAGCCAAAGATCATGGTCCCCCCGTTGAAGCTGATGGAGATGTCAGAAGCGTTGGAACTGACATTACCTCCTGAAGTTATGTATCCGTAGTCTTCGTCGCCTGTAGAAAACATCGCTGTCTTTGGTGTCAATGCGACGTAAATTTCGGAGTGCTCGGCGAAAGTGGTTGTCGAGCAGATAATGCCTCCAGTGTGGTCTATGACTTGGATTCCTTGCCTGTTCGGCTCTGTCCAGAAACCCAATGCCTGATAGTTCTTGTATGCAGGCATCGAGATGCCTAGTATTTGTGTGTCGTGAGAATCGGTCCACTTTGTGTTGTACACGAGTTTGAACCATGAAGTTCCTTCAGCAATACGTTCAGGTCCGTCGGATACCGTGTTTATGAGGTAAGTGTTCGCTTCACAAATCAGGTAATTGTGGAGCCATACTCTACCCTCGCTTGGGAGTGCCGCAGGTCCACCCGCGCGTCCGCCCCACCCCTGTGCCGTGTACCCCGTGCGAGGGTTGTAAAGCGTCCCATTCGGCATCGTTCGGTCAGGCGAGGTGCTGAAATCAAGGTAGAAGATTGTTCTGTAGCCTGCTTTATACCACCCGTTTGCGCTTGTGCTCGCGGAGGGGTTATATCCGGAGACCGTAATTTCAGTATTATCCTGATTGTAGTTTACAAGGAACTCCGAACGGGTTAGCGCAAATTCCGAGGCAGCGTACCCGTGATTCTTTATTATGTCAGCAGGGTTGTTGGGATTCACCCAATCCCAACGCAGCCAAAAAAGACCACCATTACCATGAAAGGCAAAGACCACGTCATCTGCCTTTGAGAGCTTTCGGTCACTAAGGTCAACTACAGCAGCATCTTCGGCGATGTCATCCGCTTCACTGCCCGTCTCCTGCTGCTGCGCGAACGTAGCCTGAAACCCTGCAGCCCTCCAGAGAGCGCCATCCTCCCTCCTAGAAGTATCTACAACGATTCGGGATGAGTGCTCACTCGAATGCACCTCCGTCACGCTCGCTGGGGCGTGGATGGTGGCAAGCTTGGAGCAGCCTTCCATGGAGCCGGCGGCCACGGTGGCGCAGCCGTCGGCTATCTGGATCTCGGTGGCGCCGGCGGGGACCCGCAGGAGGGTCTCGCCAGAGGCGTCGTACAAACAACCGTTCCGCGAGGAGAAGGCTGCGCTGCCCGCCTCCACGGAGATGGCGTCCACGCCGGCTGAATGCGAGAAGCGCGACGGGTCCACCACCTCCGCTGTCGAAGGGACGCGGGCAGCGCCCTGCTTGCCCTCGGGAACGAGCAAGAGGCTGGTCTGTTCGGCATCGAAGAGCATGCCGTCGTAGGAGGAGAGGTGAGGGTTGCCGTCAGCCACCTCGACGGAGGCGACGGAGGAGCCCTCGAAGGCGGCCTGGTCGACGGAGGCGACCGAAGCTGGCAGCACGACCGTGGCCGCGTCGCACCCGGCAAGGGCACGAGGGCCGATGGCCGTCAGAGAGTAGTCGGAGCCGTCATGGCTGACAGCGTCGGGAAGCGTCAGCGCTGCAGGCTCATCGTCGCCCGCAGCGTCGGAACCGACGGCCTCAGGGCCCTCCGCCCCATCGACCCCAGAGCCGACACCGCCATCCTCGGGAGCTGCAGGGCCCTCTGCGCCCTCGTCGCCAGCACCAGGGCCTGAGCCAGCATCTGACCCTTGCGCCTCGGCATCATCGGAAGACGCCTCCTCTGGAGAGGGCGAAGGCGAAGTTGCCCCTGAAGGGACTTGCTCCGCTCCGCTCCGCGGCGGCACACCGGAGCCGGAGCCCTCTCCAGAGGGGGCGCCAGAGGAGCCGACAGCAAGGCCGCCATCAGAAGCAACTTCCAATCCGCCAACCAGCCCACCAGCGAGAGTACGGGGCGAGACGGCCACAAGGGCCACCTCCCCCTCGCCCACGATCGCGTAGGTGAGGCCATCCACGGTGAAGGACCCGACGACGGGCTCGACGGCCTCGTCGTCGCCGTCCACCAGAGCGACGTCGGCGCTCACACGCAGCATGCCACTCGACAGGTAGCTCGCCAAGGTAGGGGCGTCGACGGGTTCAGAGCCAGTGACATCCGCCGCCACAGGCGCAGCGCCGCCCTCCGCATCGGAGGCCCCATCGGCTGGTTCGTCAACGACATTAGCCACAACAGCGCCTTCATCGGTCTCAGCATCCGAGGGCTCGTCCGCCTTCGCAGGGGTCGTCATCGAAACGGTCGCCAGCATGAGGGCGACAAGCGCTAAGGCCAGCCTTCCCAGATGGCTCGCCGGAGAAATCGCAGGGGCTCGCATTGCACCCAGCTCCTTCCGCTATGAGATTTTTCCCGTTGCGGAGGAGACCCGGCTCTGAAGGCGAGAAACGCATGTTTTCGCAAACGAGGAGGGCATCCGCCGCAGTTTGCGAAAACAGCCAAGATGCAACAAATTGGATAGCTCCAAGAAAGCAGCTCGAAAGGCCGATGCCCTCTTCGTCCTGCTTTGCATGGTAGGATGACTCTGCAATCCACTATTCAATTTGTTGCGTTCCCGTTGCCAGGAAAGCTGTTTTCGCATCTGTGAGTTTAACAAGCGCCCACACAACATGCAAGGAGCATTGCAGAACTCAATTTCTATCTGCGAAAACGATGAGTCGCTTGAAAAATGGAGGGTAAGGAGGGACAGGCCCTCAGCCACGCCTTGCGACGATGCCCTCGAAGAGCTGCCGTTGGTGGAACATGCCCACAAAGACGACCATCTCATCCCTGACGGTATAGACAATGACATAGCTGCCCACATGATGCGTTCGGCATTCATGTGCTGCGAGCTGAGGCTTCAGCGATACAGCGTTTATGAATGGGTTGTCAGCCAACAGCTCGACAGCCGCGTCGAAGCTATCCATGAGAGCAATTGCCGCCTGAGGCGATCCGCTCTGAACGGAAAGGTAGCCAAGAATCGCGTCGTAATCCGCTTCGAACTCCTGAATGAAGACGACGCTATAGCCCATGCTTCTGCCGCATCGCTGATTGCAGATCGCCTATGGGCTTCACCTGGGCGTTCTTGACGGCGCGCTCCGCAGCCTCCATGCGCTCCTCCAGAGAGAGCGACTTCTGGGTCAGCGCCTCGTACTGGTCAACCAGGTCCTCGCCCTCGTACCCAAGGGCGATCAGGTTCCGCAGGAGGTTGACCGTGATGTCGCTCGTCTCTACGTCAAGAGGCTGAAGGAGCAGCCCGTTCTCGGTCCAGGTGCATAGCGCGTAGTCGCCGAACTCCATAGCCTTGTACCACTGCGACGGGATGGTGATCTGGCGCTTGCTCGAGATCTTGACGGTCTGGGGCTCTGCGAGGGCTGCGACGGCCATGGCTCCTCCTTTGCTTGGCGCTTGGTACTTGGCGCTTGGTGCATTGTAGCACGTATCCTGCATGTGCCAACACGCAAGAAGGCCCCCTTTCGGGGGCCTTCTGAAACTCCTGGTGTCGGAGGAGGGATTTCGCCCAGCGTGCAAAGCGGATGCCCAGTGGGCATCCGCGTGCTAACCCGCGCGGGTTCGAATCCCACAAGGGAGAGCTTCATGCAAGAAGGCCGGCAAAGCCGGCCTTCTGAGATTCCTGGTGTCGGAGGCGGGATTTGAACCCGCACACCCGATAAATGGGCACTAGCACCTCAAGCTAGCGTGTCTGCCGTTCCACCACTCCGACACGTCGCGCATGGCCGAGAACCGCCGCCGCGTCCGCCATGCAAGAACGCAGCGCAGATAATTCTACCAAATACCGCGCGGGTTGCAAGGGCTCAGCGCCCTTAGCCGTTGCTGATCGTTCCCTGGGGGTACAGGATCATCAGGGCCAGCAGCGCCACCATGAACACGATGGCGCAGATGATGGTGATGCGGTCGAGGTTCTTCTCGATGATGCTCGTGCCGGTCTGGCTCGAGTACATGGAGCTCGCGATCATGTCGGAGATGCCGGTGCCCTTGCCCGAGTGCATCAGGATGAAGATGATCATGCCGATGCCCGACAGTCCCAGCAGCACCAACAGCAGTATGATGTACCACGTCACGGTGAGTCTCTTTCCTAGCGGTCGTTCGCCTTTAACGTCAAGTCTTAAAAGTATACGCCAACGCTCGGGCTTTAGGCAAGCAGACTCGTGCCTGTCATCTCGGAGGGCACGGGCAGGCCCACCAACTGCAACAGCGTCGGCGCGATGTCCGCCAGCTTGCCGCGTCGCTCCTCCAGGCGCCGGTCAGCGCCAGTGGCGTCCACCAGCACCAGCGGCACCGGCGCGGTGGTGTGGGCCGTGTGGGGCGTGCCGTCATCGGCCAGCATCTTGTCGGCATTGCCGTGGTCGGCCGTCACCAGCGTGACGCCGCCCGCGCGCTCCATGGCCGCGAGCACCTTCCCCAGGCCAGCGTCCACGGCCTCCACCGCCGCCACCGCCGCGGGAATCACGCCCGTGTGGCCCACCATGTCGCAATTGGCGAAGTTCACGATGTACACGTCGGCCGCGCCCGCGTCGATGGCCGCCACCAGGGTGTCGGCCACCTCGGGCTCGCTCATCTCGGGCTGCAGGTCGTAGGTGGCCACCTTGGGGCTTGCGATGAGCGCGCGCTCCTCGCCGGCCTTCTCGGCCTCGATGCCGCCGTTGAGGAAGAACGTCACGTGGGCGTACTTCTCTGTCTCGGCTATGTGGTACTGGCGCAGGCCCGCATCGGCCAGCACGTCAGCCAGCACGTTGCCGGGGAACTCCTTGAGGAAGGCCACCGGCGCGGGGATGCTCGGATCGTATTCGGTCAGGCATACGACGTCGAGCCGGGGATGCACGAAGCGAACGAAGTCGGTGAAGTCCTCGTCGACGAGCGCATAGGTCAGCTCGCGAGCACGATCGGGTCGGAAATTGAAGAGCACCACCGCATCGCCATCGCACATCACGCGCGGCTCGAACGATGTCGGCTCCACGAACTCGTCGGTCACACCACGATCGTAGGACTCGCGAAGGCACGCCACTGGATCTTCCATCCGCAAATGGTCCAGGTCCCAGACCATGGCGTCATAGGCGCGCTTGACGCGATCCCATCGCCTGTCGCGGTCCATGGCGAAGTAGCGGCCCATCATTGAGGCTATGGCCAGCCTAGTCGCGCCGCCGCAGCGCTTCTCGATGGAGGACATGCGCTCTTGGAGCTCGCGCAAGTAGCGCTCGGCGCTCTTCGGGGGTACATCGCGGCCATCCAAGAAGCAGTGGACGAACACCGACGGAACTCCGGCCGCAGCTGCGGCCTCCATCAACGCGTAGAGGTGCTCGTTGGACGAGTGCACGCCACCATCGCTCAGAAGGCCCATGAGGTGCAGCACCGTCCCGCGCTCCTTGACGCCGGCGAAGGCCTCCTGCAGCACGGGGTTGGCGGCCAGCGAGCCGTCGGCGCAGGCGCGGTTGATGCGGGTGAGCTCCTGGAACACCACGCGCCCGGCACCGATGTTCAAGTGCCCCACCTCGGAGTTGCCCATCTGCCCCTCGGGCAGGCCCACCGCCTCGCCCGAGGCGTCGAGGGTGGTGTGGGGCCGCTCGGCCAGCAGCTCGTCGAGCACCGGCGTGGCGGCCTGGGCTATGGCGTTGCCCGGGCCCGGCTCGTCCAGCCCGAACCCGTCCATGATGACGAGGCACGCCGGCAGGCGCAGCCCCTCGCAGCCGGTCCCAGTCGAAGCGAGCGCCGCAGATGCTCCCTGATCGCCCATGCTACAGCGCTTCCTTCACGATGGCGATGAACGACGCGGCCTTCAGCGACGCGCCGCCGATCAGGCCGCCGTCGATGTCGGCCTCGGCCAGCAGCAGCCCGGCGTTGCCCTCGTTCATGGAGCCGCCGTAGAGCACGCGCATGGCGTCCGCGGCCTCAGCGCCGTAGAGCCCGGCCAGGGTCTCGCGGATGGCCGCGCACACCTCCTGGGCCTGCTCGGGCGTGGCGGTGCGGCCGGTGCCGATGGCCCAGATGGGCTCATAGGCCACCACCGAGCGGCGGGCGTCAGCCTCGTCGATGCCGGCGAACGCAGCCTCCACCTGAGCCTTGACGTAGGCCAGATAGGTACCGTCATCTCGCACGGCCAGCGACTCCCCCACGCACACGATGGGCGCCAGGCCGCCAGCCAGCAACGCCTTCGCCTTCTTGTTCACGTCCTCGTTGGTCTCGCCGAACAGGGTGCGGCGCTCGGAATGGCCGACGATGCACCACGCGCAGCCCACTTCCTTGAGCATGGGCACCGAGATCTCTCCGGTGAAGGCGCCGGAGGGCTCCCAGTAGACGTCCTGGGCACACAGGGCCACCTTGCGCTTGTCGAACTCGAACACGGTCTTGACCGGCTTGAGGTCGATGAACGGCGGGCACACCACCACCTCCACCTGGTCGGCCCAGTCGTCGTAGAAGCCATTGGAGATCTCCTGGGCCAGCACGACGGACTCGCCATAGGTCTCGTTCATCTTCCAGTTGCCCGCTATGAGGGTCTTGCGCGCCATGGTCATCGGTCCTTTCGCTCGGGTCTGTCTTGTCTTGGACGAGGCACCTCAGCGCCTGAGCGCCTCGACGCCGGGGAGGGCCTCGCCCTGCACCAGCTCCATGGACGCCCCGCCGCCGGTGGAGATGAACGTCATGGCGTCAGCCAGGTCGAACTTGTTCACCGCCGCCACGGAGTCGCCGCCGCCGATGATGGTGTCGGCACCCTGGTTGGCCGCCACGGCCTCGGCCACCGCCTTGGTGCCCGCCTCGAAGGACGGCATCTCGAACACGCCCATGGGGCCGTTCCAGAACACGCTGGCAGCGCCGGCTATGGCGTCGGCGTAGAGCGCGGCCGTCTTCGGCCCGATGTCGAGGCCCATCATGCCCTCGGGCATGGCATCCGCGGCCACCACCTCGGTGCGCGCGTCGTTGGCGAAGGCATCGGCCACCACCACGTCCACCGGCAGCAGCAGCTTCACGCCGCGCTGCTCCGCCTTGGCCAGCATATCGCCCGCAGCGGCCACCCAGTCGTCTTCCTTGAGCGACGTTCCCACGGCGTAACCTTGGGCCAGCAGGAAGGTGAAGCACATGCCGCCGCCGATGATCAGCACGTCGGCCTTCTCCATCAGCGCGTCGATCACCTTGATCTTGTCGGAGACCTTCGAGCCGCCCAGGATGGCGACGAAGGGGCGCTTCGGCTCGTCCAGCATGCCGGTGAGCGTGCCCACCTCGCGCTGCATGAGGTAGCCCGCGTAGGCCGGCAGCAGCGCCGCGACCCCCGCGGTGGAGGCATGGGCGCGGTGGGCCGTGCCGAAGGCGTCGTTGACGTAGGCGTCGGCCAGGGCCGCCAGGGCCTCGGCGAAGGCGGGGTCGTTCTTCTTCTCGCGCTTGTCGAAGCGCACGTTCTCCAGCAGCACCACGTCGCCGGGCTCCATGGCCGCCACCTTGGCCTGGGCGCCCTCGCCCACGGTGTCGGCCGCCAGGGCCACGTCGCGCCCGATCAGCTCGGCCAGGCGCCCCGCTGCCGGCGCCAGGCTGAAGGCCTCCTCGAAGCCCTCGCCCGCCGGGCGCCCCCGATGGCTGGCCAGGATCACGCGCGCGCCCTGGTCGAGCAGCCGCTCGATGGTGGGCAGCGCCGCGCGGATGCGGGTATCGTCGGTCACGTTGCCGGCATCGTCCACAGGCACGTTGAAGTCCACGCGCACGAGCACGCGCTTGCCCTGAGCGTCCAGCTCTTCGATGCTCCGTATGTCAGCCATCAGCCAATTCCTTTCGATTCGAGAAGGTCCCACGGTCGGGTCCCAGACAGCGAGAAGCCCCGAGGCTCCCGGCTGCCGCGAGGGCCCGGCGAAGCGCACCTGCGGTACGCGAGCCGAGGTCGAAGCGGCAAGACCGGGCGCATCGGGGCTTCGCAGCGGCAGCTTCGTCCGCTCGTCGCGTCGGCGCGAGCAGGCTAGAGGAGGATCTTCACCAGGTCCTTCACGCGGTTGCTGTAGCCCCACTCGTTGTCGTACCAGCTCACGCACTTGACGAAGTTGCCCTCGCCGCCCAGCACCTGGGTCAGCAGGCTGTCGAAGATGGAGCTGGCCGGGTCGTCCACGATGTCCACGGACACGATGGGGTCCTCGGTGTACTCGAGGATGCCCTTCAGCGGACCCTCGGCAGCGGCCTTCATGGCGGCGTTGATCTCCTCGGCGGTCACGTCGCGCTCCAGCTCCACGGTCAAGTCCACCATGGACCCGTCAGGGGTGGGAACGCGGGTGGCGAAGCCGTCCAGCTTGCCCTTCAGCTCGGGCAGCACCAGGGCCACGGCGCGGGCGGCGCCGGTGGTGGTGGGAATCATGGACAGCGCGGCAGCGCGGGCGCGGCGCAGATCCTTGTGGGGAAGGTCCAGGATCTTCTGGTCGTTGGTGTAGGAGTGGATGGTGTTCATGTAGCCGCGGCGGATGCCGAAGTTGTCCAGCAGCACCTTGGCGAAGGGCGCCAGGCAGTTGGTGGTGCAGGAGGCGTTGGAGACGATGTGGTCGGTCTCCTTGTTGTACTGGTCGTCGTTGACGCCCATGACGATGGTGATGTCTTCGTTCTTGGCCGGAGCGGTGATCAGCACCTTCTTGGCGCCAGCCTCCAGATGCGCGCGAGCGGCGTTGCCGTCGGTGAAGAAGCCGGTGGACTCCACCACCACGTCGACCCCCAGCTCGCCCCAAGGCAGGTTCTTGGGGTCGCGGTCGGAGAGGACCTTCACGGCATGGCCGTCGGCGATGAAGCCGTCGTCGGTGACCTCCACCTCTTTGAAGGGACGCCCGTGGATGGAATCGTACTTCAGCAAGTGCGCGATGGCCTTCAGGTCGCCCAGGTCGTTGACGGCAACAACCTCGATGTCGGGATCGCCCACCATAGCGCGGAACGCCAGACGGCCGATGCGGCCGAACCCGTTGATGCCTACTTTCGTTGCCATGTGCCTTCCTTTCGAAGAGGTACCTGCTTATCGATGCAAAAGCGCTCCTAGTTTACCACGCTGGCCGGGGCGTGGCCGCTCGCCGCGCCACCTCCACCGGCAACCCATCGAAGCCGGCGGCCCATCGGGACGCGCCCGTCGGAACCGGGCGGCCATCGAGGCGCCCGCCTCAGGCGCCCCTGGCCTCGCAGCCGCCCGACGGGGCAGCTCAACGCTGCCGATGGAGCGCAAGGTAGCCCGCGGGGTCGATGTACGGGACCGAGGAGTCCTCGAAGTCGCGCAGGTTGCGCGTGACGATGCAGTCGAAGCCGCCCCGGCGCGCCGTCTCGATCTGTACGGCGTCCTCGTAATCCCCGATGGGAAGGTCGAGCCCGTCAACGCACGCTTCCGCGGGGGTGGACACCAGCTCGCACAGGGCATAGAGGCCGCGCAGCGCCTCGCGCGCCCGCTCGTCGCCCGCCACCTTCCGCAGGCTGTAGTACAGGTCCGTCGCCTGGGAGGTGGAGAACCCGGCCCCTAGGGCATCCGACGCGATGAGCCGGAACAGCTGGACCGCCGGCTCGTGGAAGCTCCCCCGCGAGTCCAGGAGGTAGTCAAGGATGACGTTCGTGTCGAGGAACACCCTCATAGCCGCCCGCGCCTCTCAACCCGGTCCGCCTCCTCGTCCACGACGCCATGGATGCTGCCGGCCAGCTGCTCGACGATGGCCATCTTGTCACGGTAGGGGCTCGTCCAGCGCCCGATGACCTTCCCGTTGCGGGTGATGTTGAAGTCCTGCACCTCGACGAGCTTCATGTACCTGCCGAAGTTCTGGCGAAACTCCGACGCAGGGATGGTGGCAACAGCAGCCATGAGGGCACCTCGCTTCCTGTGGTTTCCTCTATTGTACAATATTTCTAGAAATATTGTACAATATCATGGAAGCGGCCGCCCGCCTCAGGCGCCCCTGGCCTCGCGGGCCATCTGCTCCAAACGCCGCACGCGGTGGTTGATCGCCGACTTGGACAGCGGCGGGTCGCACAGCGCGCCGAGCTCCTTCATGGAGGCGTCCGGGTGCTGAAGCCGCAAGCGGATGAAGTCCTGCAGGGCCGGCGGGATGTTCGCCATGCCGTAGCGCTCCACCACGGTGCGGATGGTCACGATCTGGTCCACGGCGGCGTTGCTGGCCTTCATCTGGTTGGCCACCTCGGCGTTGATCAGGCGGTTCACGTCGTTGCGCACGCTCTTCACCACCCGCTCCTCCTCCATGACCACCGCCGCGTGGTGGGCGCCGGCGTAGGCCAGGAACTCCAGGATGGCGTTGCCGCTCTTCAGGTACACCATGTAGGAGCTGCGCCGCTGCATGATGCGGGCGTTGATGCCCTTGTCCGCCATGAGCTCCACCAGGCCGTTCGCCAGCTCCTCGGTCTCCACGATGATCTCGAAGTGGAAGTCGCTGCGAGGGTGCGACAGGAAGCCCGAGCCCAGGAAGGCGCCGCGCAAGTAGGCTGCGGCGCAGCACTGCTTGGCCACGATGCCCGGAGCGATGCCCAGCTCCAGGCCCCCTTCGGGCGAGAGCACTCCCAAGTCGGCCAGGACGGGGGCCAGCCGCGGCTGGTCGGGCACCTCTATGAGGAAGTTGGGCGTCTTGTGCAGCACGCTGCGGCGCATGGTCAGCTCGGTCTTCAGGTTGTAGAGGCCATGCAGCAGGCGCGTGACCAGGCGCGCCACGCCGGGCACGTCGGTGGCCACCTCCATGCGGTAGGAGCCAGGGCCGCTGACGAACAGGGTGCCCTCGATGCGCACCAAGGCCGCCAGGGTCGCGCGCTCGCAGTGGGAGCACTCCGGTGGCACGTGAGCCAGCTCTTCTTTGACGTCGGAGGTGAAGGACATGGGCGCTTCCTCGGTTGGACGGACGGGCGGACGGCAGGACGGTCGGGCGGGATGGCCAGGCGGCAGGGCGGGCAGCTCGGCAGCGGAGCGGTCGGCTCGGCGCCAGCCCCGAAGGCCGAGCCGGCCCGCGCGGCGCAGCTAGGAGCTCCGGCGGGCTTGGGACAACTTGATGACCTGCAGGAACGCCTCGCTCATCGCCCGCGACGAATGCCAGGTGGGCCGGTCGGCGTCCACTAGGTCCCGCGCGATCACGATGGGGCCTTGGGCCTGGATGGCCATCATGTCGGCGTAGTCGATGGGCACCGGGCGCACGCTGCCGGTCAGGCGGTAGTCCTCCAAGTCGGCGGTGGAGGCGTGCTCGGAGCCGACGCCGGCCAGGGCGTTGAACGTGCCCGTGGCGGGGCTGTCCGCCCGCAGGGGCACCGCCGAATGCACCAGCACGTAGTCCAGCAGCCCCTCCATGCCGTGGTCGAGCAGGGCCGCCACGTGCTCGCGGGCGGTGAGCCCCCAGGTCTCGCCCTGGGTGTCGGCCAGGGAGCACACGAACAGCACGTGGGCCCGTGAGCTGCGGATGGCCTCCACCACACCGGGCACCAGCAGGTTCGGGATGATGGAGGTGAACAGCGAGCCTGGCCCCAGCACGATCAGGTCGGCGCCGCGCAGGGCCTCCAGCGCCGGCTCGTAGGCGGTGATGGGCCCATGGCCCGCGTCGGGCAGCAGCCGCACCGACTCCAGGGCCGTCTTGGAATGGCAAGCCACCGCCTGGCCGTCCAGCAGGCGCCCATCGCGGGTGACCGCCTCCAGCACCACGTGGTCCAGCGTCGAGGGGTACACGGATCCCTGGGCGTCCAGCATGCGCTCGCACACGGCGATGGCCTCGGGAAACGAGCCGCAAGCATCCTCCAGGGCCGCCAGCAGCAGGTTGCCCAGGGCGTGGTCGCGCGCCACGGCGAAGCGGTACTTGAACGCGCGCACCAGCGGGTCCTGCGGGTCGCGGGCGAACGCGGCGATGCACTTGCGGATGTCCCCCGGCGGCGTGACGTTGGCCTCTTCGCGCAGGATGCCCGTGGAGCCGCCATCGTCGGCCATGGCCACCACGGCGCTCGTCTCCACCCCCAAGGTCAACAGCGTGCGGATGGACATGGGCGCGCCGGTGCCGCCCCCCACCACCACCGCATGCAGGCCACGGGTGTCCACGCCGCGCAAATCCAGCGCGCCGGGCTGCTCCTTCAGCGCGGCGAACGACAGCGTCGCCGACTTGTCCACATGGAACGGGTGCTTCAACGCCATGATGCCTCCGAGGCTACTTGCCGGCCAGCTCGAGGTCGCGATGCGCTACGCTGACGCGATAGCCCTTGGTCTTCAGGTAGTCCCCGGTCGACTCGGCCAGGGCCACGCTGCGATGCTGGCCGCCAGTGCATCCCACGGCTATGGCCAGCTGCTGCTTGCCCTCGGCCACGTAGCCGGGCATCACCACGTCCAGCAGGTCGTGCCAACGCTGGTTGAACTCGATGGTCTCGTCCCGCAGCATGACGAAGTCGCGCACGGGCGCGTCCAGCCCCGTCAGGGGCCGCAGGTCCTCGTCGTAGTAGGGGTTCGGCAAGAAGCGCACGTCCATGACCAGGTCGGCGTCGGTGGGCGCCCCGTGCTTGAACCCGAAGGAGTACACCGTCACCGCCAGGCCCTTGCGCACGCCCTCGGCGCCGAGCATCGACCGGATGGTGCTGCGAAGCTTCTGGGGCATCATCTCCGTGGTGTTGATGCGGTAGTCGGCGCTGTCGCGGAAGCGGGCCAGCAGCTCGCGCTCCCGGGCGATGCCCTGGGCGATGGAGGTGCCGTCGGCGCACATGGGGTGCCGGCGGCGCGAGCTCTTGTAGCGGGCCACCAGCTTCTCGTCGTCGGCGTCGAGGAAGAACATGGCGTAGTCGATGCCACGGTCCCTCAGGGCCTGGAGCTCATCGCCCAGGATGCCGAAGAAGTCGCCGTTGCGCGCGTCGCACACCACGGCCAGACGCTGAGGGATGCTCGGATCGGGGGGCGTGGCGCCGCGCACGCCGGTGGTGCGGGTCAGGTCCACCAGGCTGCCGATGAGGTTCGAGGGCAGGTTGTCCACGCAGAAGTAGCCCAGGTCCTCGAACACGTGCATGGCCTCGGTGCGGCCAGCGCCGCTCATGCCCGTTACTATGACCAGGTCGGGCATGGGTTCGAGCTGCACGTCTTCGCTCATGGCTGGGCCTTTCCCTCTGGGTTGCTCTTCGCATTATACTGCGCCAGCACAGCCACGAGCTCCTCGGCCACCTCCTCGGGGACCACGCGCGCCGCCTTCACCTCCTCGAGGGTGGCGGCTCGCAGGTTGCGGAACGACTTGAAGTGGCGCAGCAGGGCCTTCTTGCGCACCGGCCCCAGGCCTGGCACCTCGTCGAGGATGGACGCCGTCATGCCCTTGCCGCGCAGCTCGCGATGGAACGTGATGGCGAAGCGGTGGGCCTCGTCGCGCACCTGCTTCACCAGATAAAGGCTGGCCGAGCCGCCGGGCAGCACCACGGGACCGGTATCCTGCCAGGGCACGAACAGCTCCTCGTCGCGCTTGGCCAGGCCGCACACCGCGATGTCGTCGATGCCCATCTCCTCGAACATGGCCAGCACCGCAGTGAGCTGCGGCTTGCCGCCGTCGAGGATGATGAGGTCCGGCTTGCTGCCGAAGCGCTCGTCGGCCATGCGCTCGGGGGCGTAGCGGCGGCGCATGACCTCCTGCATGGACAGGAAGTCGTTGGCCTCTTCGAGCGGGGTCTTGATCTTGAAGCGGCGGTACTGGTTCTTGTCGGGCTTGCCCGCCGTGAACACCACCATGGAGGCCACGGTGTAGGAGCCGTGGATGGTGGAGATGTCGAAGCATTCGATGCGCATGGGCGGCGCATCCAGCGCGAGCGCGCTCTCCAGCTGCAGCAGCGCGTTGTTGATGCGCTTGTCGTCGTAGTTGGTGCGCACCTTGTAGCGCATGAGGGTGTGCTTGGCGTTGGTCTCGGCCATGGCCACCAGCTCGGCCTTCTCGGCCTTCTGCGGAGCGGTGAAGCGCACCTTGGCGCCGTGGGAGCTGGCCAGCTTAGCCGTGAGCCATTCCTGCATGACCTCGACGTCCTCGGGCAGCTCGCGCACGATGACTTCGTGGGGGATGGAGGTGGTGGTGTCGTAGTAGCGCAGCAGGAAGTTGTGGAGCAGGTCCTGGTCGGGCACGTCGGTGCCGCGGTTGAGCACGAACTCGTTGGAGTTGATGATGCGCCCCTCGCGCACCATGAACACGTGCACGCCAGCCACCGTTTCCTCGCGGAAGAACCCGATGACGTCGGCATCCAGGTGGCGAGTGGACACGGCGTGCTGCTTGTCGGCGAGCGAGCCGATGGTGTCGATGCGGGCCTTGATGCGGGCGGCCCGCTCGAAGTCCAGGTCGGCGGCGGCTTCAGTCATCTCGGCCGTGAGCTCCTCGACGAACTCGGCATGGTTGCCGTTGAGGAAGCGCTCGATGCGGCGCACGTTCTCAGCGTAGGCCTCGGGGGTTATCTGGCCGCAGCAGGCCCCAGGCCCCAGGCCCACATGGGCGTCGAAGCAGGGCTTGATGGAGCCGTCAGGCCCCAGGAACGCGTCCATGGACGGCGCTTCGCCCGCGGCTGCGGCCTTCTGCAGCTTGCGGTTGAGGGCGCGCCAGTCGGCGCAGGAGCAGGCGCACAACGGCACCACGCGCCGGGCGATGTCCACCATGCGCCGGGCCGCGCGCGAGTCGGTGTAGGGGCCGAAGTAGCGGGTGTCGGACCGGTGCTTCTCGCGCGTGTACTTTATGGCGGGGTACGCATCGCCTTTGGTTATGGCGATGAACGGGTAGCTCTTGTCGTCCTTGAAGTCGGCGTTGAAGTAGGGCACGTGCTGGTTGATTAGGTTCTTCTCCAGCACCAGCGACTCGTGCTCGTTGGCCGTGACGATGTACTCGAAGGAGTGGATCTGCTCGACGAGCAGCGGTATCTTCACGCGCTCGTCCTGGAAGTTGACGTACTGGCGCATGCGGGCGCGCAGCTGCTTGGCCTTGCCCACGTAGATGACGTCGCCCTGGGCGTCCTTCCACAGGTACACGCCCGGCTCGGTGGGCACGGAGTTCAGCTCGCGCTTGATGCGGGCGCGCTTCTGCTCCTGGGTCTCGGGGGCCGAAGCGCCCTCGGCAGCGGACGGCGGCGTGATGGGGGGTTCGGTGCTCATGGTGAGTAGGAGTGTAGCATGGGCCGAACGGCCGGTGCCACCCGCGGGGCGGCGCTCCCCTACTTATATATAGGTGGGGTGGCGCGGCAGCGATGCGCAGACGGCAGGTCGGTGCAGCGCAGGCGACAAGCTGAGGGGCGGCCCAGCGGCTGGGCGGCGGATGCAGCGCGAGCGGCGGATCCGAGCGCCACGAGCACCCGCCTTCCGCTTCGCGGACCCGTCGGCCTCGGGCGCAGGCTACCCGATAGGGCAGTTGCTCTCGGGCACCACCGGGCGGCAAGGCTTGCCGCCTTCGGGCAGCCTGTGGGCGCCAAGGCAGCCCGCCAGCTCCTCGACGGTGCCCGGGAACCACACCCTGTCGCGATCGGGCTCGTCCAGGAAGGCGGCGTCCACCATGGCGCCTATCAGCGTGCGCAGGCCCTCGTAGAAGCCGTTGAGGTTCAGCAGGTAGCACGGGCCGGGCTCCATGCCCAGCCGCATGAGCGACATGACCTCGGATATCTCCTCCAGTGTGCCCACGCCGCCCGGCAGCGCCACGAACACGTCGGCCAGCTCGATCATCTTGGCCTTCCGCTCGGCCATGGTGTCCACCACGATGAGCTCCGTGAGGTCGTGCTGGGCCACCCCGGCCTCGATGAAGAACCCAGGTTCGACGCCCACCACCTCGCCGCCCGCATCCAGCGTGGCACGCGACACGGCTCCCATGAGGCCGATAGCGCTGCCGCCGTAGACGAGCCGGTGGCCGTTGGAGCCGATCCAGCGGCCCAGGGCCGTGGCGGCTTCGATGTAGCAGGGCGTCGCTTGGGGGCTCGATCCGCAGTAGACGGCGATGTTCATGGGATCCTCCTTCGCTAGGGCCTCTGATTCTACCCGAAAGGGGCGGAGGCGATACCGCCCGGCGCTGCACGCGCCTCCGGGCATGGCGAGCCGCACGGCCTGCCCGTTGGCGCGCTTGCCCATCCGCACGGCAAACCGCACGGCCTGCCCGAAGGGGCCCGCGCCGTGGCCAAGCAGCGTGCCAGGCAGCGGCGCCCGTCAGGCGAGGCGGTCGAGGAGGATGGCCGCCTGGGCCTGCAGTGCCGCCTGCTCGCCGTCAGCCAGGGTCAGCACGTCGGTGGCGTAGTCCTGGCGGTCCAGGGCCACTTGGGCATGCACCGTCTCAACCAGGTCGGCTTGCAGGAACGACAGGGTCTCGGCGAGGTCGGCCGCGCAGTATCGCGCCTTCGCGCCGCCGCCCGCGCAGCTGAACAGCGCGAGCTTGCCCTGCATCGCCGTGGCCTGGGACCCACGCTCCACCGGGCGCGACAGCCAATCCAGGCAGTTCTTCAGCACGCCGGGGATGCCGTGGTTGTACTCGGGCGAGAACAGCCACACCGCGTCGGCGGCGGCCACCTCGTCCCGCACGCGCTGCACCGCCGGTGGCGTGGGGAACTCGATGTCCTGGTTCATGAAGGGCAGGCCGGCGTAGTCGAGCCAGCGGCTGCGTACCTTCCCCTCCAAGAGCGAGGCCACGTACTCCCCCGCCTGGCGGTTGAGCGACCGTTCCCTCAGCGACCCGCATATGAGCAGCACCGTCTTCTCCATAAGGCCGTTCCTTCCTTGCTGTGAGCCATGCAGGAGCCGATGATACGCGAGGCCGCACCTCAGGGCCGCGCCAGAGGGCATCGGGAAGGAAGCCGTTACGCAAGCGCCTCGGGCCGGTTGCCCAGCGAGCCGGGAGCAGGGCAGCCTCCGCTCCCGTGGCCACGGAAGCCACCGAGGACGAGCGCGCTCCGTCCAGCGCACCGAGCGCGGGGGCCCGAGGCGTCCCGCAGGCCGCCAAGGGCTGCGGTCGCGCCAGCAGCGGAGAGGGAGCGGAGGTGCCTAGGCGTCCTGCTCGGCTATCTGGCGCTGGAGCTTCTTCGTCAGCTTGGAGAACACCAGGTCGTAGGAGTGGTCGATGAGCTCTCGCAGCAGGTCGTCGGTCACGTCGCTGTTCAGGTCCACCGATATCCAGCGACGCTTATCGGCGTAGAAGCCCGGCAGGATGCCCTCGTGGTCCTCCCGCAGCCGCTCGCTCCATACCGGGTCGCACTTGAGCGAGATCAGCGACCGGCCGGCATACTCGGGCGCGCGCTCGGGACCGACCACCATGGTGGCAGCGAAGAGCTTGTCGCCCACCTGGTAGCGCCACCATTCCCACTCGGCCTTCCAGTCCTTGGTGCAGCCGGGCTTGGCCCTCAGGTACTCGTCGATCCAGGGGCGCTCGGCGGGAGTCTCCGCCAGGGGCGCCGGGGCTTCAGGGGAGGGTGCGGAGGCTTCGGGGGCGGTCGCGTCGGCATCGGCCATCTCGACGTCGACCGCGCCTTCGTCGGCGCTGGCAGCATCCGTGGCGTCGGCTGCCTCTTCTGCACCGTCGACGGCATCGGCCTTGGCCTTGGCGGCCTTGGTGGCCTTGGCCTTCGGCTTCTTGGGAGCCGCTTCGGACCCTTCGGCAGATGCTTCCGGCTCCGCTTCGACAGCTAGGGCCTCGTCAGCCTTGGCCTTCTTCGCCTTGGCCGGCACCTCCTCGGCAACTTCGGCGCTTTCCGCAGCCCCGTCAGCTCCAGCTGTCCCCGTAGCCTCCGGAGCCGCTTCGGGCTCCCCGGCATCGGCGGCATCCGCAGTCTTGGTGGCGCCCTCGGCGTCCACGGCCTCAGCGGCAGCCTCGCCTTCGACAACGCCCTTGGCTTCCGCAGCTTCGGCGGCAGGCGCACTCTCGGCGCCCTCTTCAGCGGGCACCTCTTCTGCCACGGTCACCGTCAGCTTCTCCTCGGCCGCTTCCTCCGCAGCGGGGTCTTCCGGCACCGGCTCCTCCTCTGCCAGCAGGTCGAAGGCACTCAGGTCGACGCCCTCGTGCTCGAGCAGGCGGATCTTGTTCTCGATGCCGCCCGGATAGGAGCCCAGCTTGCCGCCGGCGCCCACCACCCGGTGGCACGGGATGACGATGGAGAGCGGGTTGTGGGCCACCGCCGCGCTCACCGCCGAGGTGGCCATGCTGTCCTTGCCGTCCTCGGCGGCCAGCTCCCGGGCGATCTGGCCGTAGGTGCGCACCTGGCCGTAGGGGATGGTGATCAGCTTGAGCCACACCCGCTGGCGGAAGTCGGTGTCGTCCAACGCCAGGGGCAGCTCGGCGATGGGAGGCCGCTCCCCCGCGAAGTAGCGCTCCAGCCAGTCCTTGGTCTGGAGGAACACCCTCATGGAGTTGTCCGCCAGCACCTTGCGCGGCGGCGTGTCCGAGAACCAGTCCTTCTTCGGCAGCCACACCCCCACCAGGCTCATGCCGTTGCTGGCCAGATGGATGGGGCCGAGCTCCACGCTCGGGTAGATGGCGCTGTAGAAGACGCCGCGGCGCGGCTTGCGGATGCGGCCCGCTGGGCGCGGCGCCTCTGCCAAGGCCGCCTCCGCCGCTGCGGCTGCTGCCGCCTCTTCGGCTGCCCTTCGCTCCTCTGCCAACCTCCTGGCCTTCGCCATCGCGGCTTCCCTTCTCTCGGCCGCGGGCTCTCCCGTTGCCCGCCGAACAACGATGCCCGTCCGCATCGGGCATCAGAACAGACTGTCCGTATTGTACTTCACCTGCGACAAAGGGCGACCCGAGCTGCTCCTCTGGTTGCCACCAAGTCATCATTGGCATGCATCCATGCCGGCGTCCAAGCGGGTGCGAGCAGGACGGCTCCTCGATCGCCCTCGCTCCTTGCTCACTGCCCGCCAACCGCTGGGCGCTGATCCCGAGGAGGAAGCCCTGCCTCAATGGCGCCTTGGCGGCAAACCCTTCTGCTCGCTGTTGAGCCGCCATTGATGTGGGCTCCTTCTCTAGGATAGGCGCCAAGCGCTGGCGGGCAGCGCGGTGCGAGAAGGGGACGCCATCCTGCCCGCACCTGTTTGGGAGCTGGCCCAGGAACGTGCCGATGGCGCTTTGGCGGCGAACTCTTCTGAAAATGGCAGAAAAGTTCGTTTCTTTGTTTTTTTGGATTCCCTATGCGGGGCATGCCCGCCTTTTCCTGCTTTGCATCGTGACATGCCGCCGTCAGCCAATTCGAAGGCTAACAAAGCGCCTGCTCAACTCGCTTATCGATATTCGTTTCGCAGCAATCCGATGCGTATGAACGCCTCGAAAAACAAAGAAACGAACTTTTCTGCCATCTTCCAAAGGGTTTGCCGCTCGACCGCCATTGGCATAGGGTCCCTCCTTCCGGGACGTCCTCCCTGGGGCAAGAGCGCGCCAACGGCCTTGGCCGACGACCGGAGGGCAGCGCGCGCTGAGGGCGGGCATGAATAGGGGGCTGCTCATCGCACTGCCCATCCATCGCATCGCCCGCCCATCGAACGGTTCGTCCGCGCGCCGCCCGCTCAAGCGCCTGCCCCTGGCAGGCTGGCAACGATGGCGAATCGGATGCGAGCGGGGTCGACCGGACACGGCGGACCGGACGAGCCGCCCAGATGACGCCAGCCCCGCCGAGCCGCGAGGAAGAAGAGGGCTCGATGCCGCCTCGAGCCAGCCTTCGGACCCGGAAGGCATGGCTGGCAGGCTCGGTCGCGCGCATGAGGGGGAAGAGAATCCCACCAGCTCAGGACGTTTGGCGAATGCCGTTCGCCCCCTATGGCTGCGCTCTTGGCCGAGAGCTGGCCCGAAATGGCATCGGGCAGGCCGTCTCCATGGGCGCGGCCCCGAAGGGAGGGGCCACGCCTCGGCGGCTCCAAGGGCCGGGGCCCCTCGCGCCACCGATCGGCGCCCCACCGCGTGCGGGGCCATCGCCGGCGCGCAGGCCGCTTCGCGAGGAGGAGGCTCGCATGCGAGCCCCCTCCCGGCCGGGATGCCCCGAACCGCGCGCGAGCCGCCCTCCGCGACCTGCCTCAGGCGCACTTGGTGGCGCCCACGGCGAATCAGGCGTACTTGGCGGCATCCACGGTGAACACCACCTTGAGCACCGGCGCGAGCGCAGCGTAGGAAGGACCAGCCAGGTCGGGCAGCAGGTCCATGACCTCCACCCCTGCGCCCCCATCGGCCGGGTCGGCGAAGAGGCGCGCCAGCGACAGGCCGTAGGCCACGGGCAGCTCCCCCATGGAGCCCACGGCCTCCTGGTCGGCCGAGGTGGCCGCCGGGATGGTGAAGCCCGCGATGGCTCCCCCAGGCTGGGTGGCGGCGTCCAGGCCGGCAGCGAGGGACACCTGCACCGCCCCCGGGAGGGGCGCGGAGCTGCCGAACGGGGCGTCGGCCCTTGCGGCGCTCGCGGCCATGCCCGTGGCAGCCAGAGCTGCGGCATCAGCCGCATCCGGCACGCCGCCACCGAGACCGTCGCCCTCGAGACCCGAGCCGTCATGGCCATCGCCATCGCCCTCCAAGGCCACGTCGGCGCTGCGGCCGGAGGCGCCATCCTCGGTCCCTGGGCCGCCGCTGCCCTCGGCGTCCGGGCCGTCGCCGCCGCCAGCCGCATCGCCGCCGTCGCCGCCGCCTTCCCGCTCGCCAGCGAAGAGCAGCACGTCGACGTAGCCGGCATGGTCGGCCCAGAACCCCTCGGCGCCGGTCGCCGAGGCGGAGGCGCCCTCGACAGGGTCGCAGCGGATGGAGTCCACCGCCACGGGCACGGGCATGGCCGAGCGGAGCCAGCCCTGCGCCCAGCCGTCGCCGCCATCCTCTCCCGCCACGCGCACCGTGCCGTCGGGCACCCCGAGCTCGAAGGAGACCGAGTCCAGCGCGATGGGCACCTCTACGTCGGTGATGAGCGTCCAGTGGGCGTAGTAGGTTGCGCTCGCCGACACCTGGCCGAGGTCGTCGCCGGCGCCGAGGGCGCGGCTGCCGCCCTCTGGGGCCGTGAACCACCCATCGAACGCGTAGCCGTAGCGCTTGGGCTCGGGCGCAGCGGCCGTGCGCTCAAAGGGCCGTATGCCCTCGAAGGCCGCCGTGGGGACGAGCGACCCGTCGGGCTGGGCGAGCGCGCCGCCGTTGGCGTCCCAGGTGACGGTGCTGTTGCCCCGCCCGTTGAGGTAGACGTCCACCCAAGGGCGGTCGGTGATGTCGGTCCACCGCTCGGAGCTCGCCAGGTCGAAGGCCTGCCGCGACCCGTCGGCCATGCCGGTCACCACCCAAGCCGACTCCACGCCGGCGATGGCCGGGTCGAGGCCGAACTTGTAGCCGAACTGGCGGCCATCGCCCTCGCGCACCCCATCGACCTCCACCGAGCCGTCCCAGAGCCGCAGGCTGTTGAAGTTCGCGGCCGGGAAGAACTCCCCTACCTGGTACTCGTAGGGCTCGTTCTCCCGGTAGGCCCCATCGAAGCCGTAGAGGCGCCACAGCGACCTGCCCGGCACGAGTACCTTCACCCTCGGGCCCCGCTTCGTCCACCTGGCGTAGAGCGTGGCGTCCCCCGCGACGTCCCAGCGGCGCACGCCCGCGGGCTGCCAGTCCGCGTACTGGGCCCCCTCGCCGTTCCTCTGGGCGTACCAGCCGCGGAAGGCATAGCCCTCGCGCGTCGGGAGGGGGATGTCCTCCAGGCTGGCGTAGGGCAGCACGCCCTCGGTCTTGGCCGGGCTCACCGTGCCGCCGTCCGGGTCCCAGGTGATGGCGTAGGTGACGCAGCCGTTGAGGTAGACCTGCACCGACTTGTAGGGCAGCACCGAGGTCCAGGAGCTGCCGAGGTGGAAGCCGCGCTTGGAGCCGTCCTGCTCCTCGACGACCACCCAGGCGGAGCTCACGCCCTTGGCCTGGTCGGTGACGCCCGCGTCGATCCAGCCCGCGCCCTCCTTCCAGGTGAAGCCGCCCCACAGCTGCAAGGTCCCGCCGGAGAGCCGCATGTCGTTCACCCACATGCCCGGGCTGTAGGGGCTGGGCTTGCTCATGGGGCCCTTGCGCGCCGACTCGTCGTAGGAGTCGTAGCACTCGTAGGTGTAGATGGGGGCCTTGGCCGCGCGCATGGTCACGCCCGGGCCCTTGTTCGCCCAGTGGGCGTAGTAGGTGACGTTGCCGCCGATGGGGCCGGTCGAGCCCCCGCTGCCGCAGACGTAGTCGCCGCCGTCCTTGGCAGTGAACCAGCCGGTGAACTGGTAGCCCTCGCGCGTGGGCAGCGGGGCGCCGGTGGCCGTGGCCCAGGGCAGCACGCCCTCGGTCCTGGCGGGACTCACGCTGCCGCCGTTGGCGTCCCAGGCGACCGCGTAGGTGACGGCCCGGTTGAGGTAGACGTCCACCGCCGCGTAGCCGGTGATGTCGGTCCAAGACGCCGTGGCCCCCAAGGCGAAGGCCCTGCGCGACCCGTCGGCCTGCTCGGCCACCACCCAGGCCGAGGTCACCCCGGCGATCTTGGCGTTCACGCCGAACTTGTAGCCGAACTGGCGGCCCCCGCCGCCCGCGTCGCTGGTGGCGAAGCTGTCCACCTCCACCGAGCCGCCGTAGTAGCGCAGGCTGTTGAAGAGCGCGTCCGGACGCCAGCTGTCCCACGCGTACTCTGCGGGCTCGTTCACCCGGTAGGCCCCGTCGAAGGCGAAGAGCCGCCATATGGACTTGTCGGGCACGTGCACGTGCACCCGTGGCCCGCACTTGGTCCACTTGGCGTAGAGCGTGGCGTTGCCGGCCTTGTCCCAATTGCGGGCCGACTTGCCCTCCCAGTTGTAGTACTGGGTGCCCTTGCCGTCCCTCTGGTCCCAGTACCCGTTGAAGGCGTAGCCCGCCCGCGTCGGGGGAGTGACGGCCGGCATGGCCGAGCCGTAGGTGGGCTTGACCGAGGCCGTGCCGCCGGTGCCGGACTGCTGGTCGAGGGTGACCGAGTACGCGTTGGCAGTCCAGCGGGCGTACAAGGTGGTGTTCGAGGTCTTGTCCCACTTGCGAGCCGACTTGCCATCAGCCGTGTAGTACTGCGTGCCGCCCGTCGAGGCGCTCGTGTCGTACCAGCCCTGGAACGCGTAGCCCGCGCGCGTGGGCTTGGTCGTCGAGATCGCCGGCATGGCCGAGCCGTAGGTGGCGGTGACGTCCCTGGATTGGCCGCCGGAGCCCCCGTTGGCATTGAACTTGACCGTGTAGGGGTTGGCCTTCCATATGGCGTAGAGCTCAAGCCCTGCCGTCTTTGACGACCAGGGGTGCTTGAGCGGCGTCGTGGCGGAGGCCGAGGTGGCCCATCCCGAGAGCGCGTAACCGTCCTCGGTGCCGTTGAAGCCGTTGTACCAGGCACCATGGGAGCCCATGCTCGACGGCTCGTCGACGACCAGGCGCGTGCCGCCCTCCCAGATGTAAGCG
>CANOCK010000015.1 GCA_947564525.1 uncultured bacterium
CGTTGCAGCTCGAGAGCATCAGAAGACGCCCCCTCCGGAGAGGGCGAAGGCGAAGTTGCCCCTAAAGGAACTTGCTCCGCAACGCTTCGCGGAGGCACACCGGAGCCGGAGTCCTCTCCGGAGGGGGCGCCGGAGGAGCTGCCAGCAAAACCGCCAGCCAGCCCGCCAGCGAGCGTCCGGGGCGAGACGGCCACGAGGGCCACCTCCCCCTCGCCCACGATCGCGTAGGTGAGGCCATCCACGGTGAAAGACCCGACGACGGGCTCGATGGCCTCGTCGCCGCCATCCACCAGCGCGACGTCGGCGCTCACGCGGAGCATCCCGCCCGACAGGTAGCTCGCCAGGGTAGTCGCATCGGTAGCTTCAGGACTAGTAGCGTCCGCTACAGCGGCTGCGCCGTCGCCCTCCGCATTGGGGACGCTATCAGCAAATTCAGTAACGACAGCAGCTTCGCCATCGGCTTTCGCGACCGAGGGCTCATCAGCCTTTGCAGGGATGGTCATCGCAAGGGTCGCCAACATCAAGGCGACAAAGGTCAAGGCCAGCCTTCCCAGGGGCTTGGCCGGAGAGATAGCAGGGGCTCGCATTGCACCCAGCTCCTTCCAAGGTATGAGGTTGCTCCCGTTGTGGAAGGAGGCCCGAGCCAACTGCTTTGAACATGCTCGACAGCAACGTGCAGTGAGGAGGGCATCCACCACAGTCGCTAAACCGCATGATCGCAGATAAACCAGAGTGGCTCTGGGTACCATGTATCGAAAGGCAGATGCCCTCTTCACTACAGGTAACCCTAAAGCAGAACTCTTCGAAAAGGCTTATTCGTTTATCTGCGATTCCTATGATGGAAAACGCGGTTTAGCTGCCGAGACTATATCAAGCTCGCCAAGGGGTTGCAAGGGGGCAATTCCCCATCTCGCCATATCACCAGCTCAAAGCCATCATTCAAAGACGCTGTGGCAATGATTAGAGCGACTGCCGACCCCTCGCCACAAGCCCCATAGACATACCTGACGGCATCGACGGGTAAGACCGCAGGCCATCAAGCTCCCTAGTCGCACAAATCGACTATGGCATAGTCGTCTATGTCTTGGGTGACATGAAGCACGCGCCAGACAGTCAATGCCTCGGCATCGTAGGAGTAGAAGACGCGATATTTGCCAACCAGATACGTTCGCCTCCCCGACAATACAAGGCGCTCGTCAGAGAGCTCACATCCCAGCTCAGGCTGAGCGCACAAGAGAGAAAGCGCTTCTTTGAAGGCAGCGTACCAATCCTCCGCTGCGCGCGGCGCGCCGAGGACGAAGCTTACGTATGTGACAATGGATTCGACGTCATAGGACGCTCGGGGCCTCAATTCAGGCACACGCACGGCTCGGCTCCCTTCGAGCCGATGCCAGCACCTTAGCCACCCGCTTGTCCATCTCATCCAAAGACACGGCCTCAGGATGATAGCGCGATTCTATCTCAGCTTCGCGCAGCTTCAAGACATAGCGCTCATGCTGGCGTTGACGCTCGTATGCCTCACAGTCCATAACCACCAAGCTCGCCTTGCCATTCTTCGTCATGAAGATAGGCTGCTGGCTATCTCTCGCGCATTCGCACACATCGCTAAGATCGGTACGCAAATCGCTGATAGGTCGTATGGCAGGAACAGGCGTCATAGAGCATCTCCTAGTCTGTTTCCTGAATTATACACCTATCAGCATACAGATAAGTAACAAGTTTCTATACAAAATCTGTCATTCCTGCTACTCGCGCCGCCCGGCTACTCCTCTGGCTCGTCGCCGAACATCGTGAACACCCGGCGCCGCTCGGCCCCGATGGTGGTCAGGCTGTTGTGGCCCGGCAGCACCGCCGTGTCGTCGGGCAGCGCCGCCAGCTTCTTGATGGAGGCGGCCATCTCGACCATGGAGCCGCCCTCGAAGTCGGTGCGGCCCACCGTGCCGGCGAACAGCGTGTCGCCCGAGAGCAGCACCGGCAGCCCGCCTGGGTGATTTCCGAACTGCGGGATGATGAACAGGCAGATGGAGCCCTTGGAATGGCCGGGGGTCTCGACCACCTTCCACTTCATGGCGCCCACCTCCACCACATCGCCGTTGGCCACGGTGCGGTCCACCGCGCAGGGCACCGCCTTGCGCGCCATGCCCTTGTCCAGCGGCTCGACGATGAAGGGGGCGTCGGCAACGCTCGCCACCACCGGCGCGCCCGTGGCCTCGCGCAGCTCGGCCGCCGCGCCGAAGTGGTCCCAGTGCCCATGGGTGACCACGATGGCATCGGGCGTTGCCCCGTCCAGCGCCGTCAGGATCTTGTCAGCGTCGCAGGACGGGTCCACCACCATGGTGCCCTGCCCGTCGGAGATGATGTACGTGTTGTTCTGCAGCACGCCCAGCACCAGGTACGTCACATCCACGCATAAGCCCTGGACCTCGAACAGCTCTGTCTTCATGGGAACTCCTCTCGTTTCCTTCACGGGCTCGGGGCCCAGCGCGCAGCCGGGCGCCCGCAGCGCCAGCGCGAGCGGCCCGCGCCGGCCCCACGACGCCAGCGGCCCGCAGCTCGCAGCTCCCGCAGCCCGCGCGCCCAGCCGCTAGCCCTTCGCGCGCACCTTCTGGGTCGGGTCGGCCCGGCGCGCCTCGAACACGCCCTCCACCTCGTGCAGGCTCTGCAGCGTGCGCTCGATGAGCGACAGGTCCGATATCTGGAACAGGTAGCGCATGTCCACCACGCCGTCGCGGTGGCTGTTGGTCTGGCACGACAGCACGTTGGCCCCCGCCTCGGATATCACGCGGGTCACGTCGAGCAGCAGGTTCATCCGGTCGATGGCCTCGATGAATATCTCCACCTTGTAGGACTGCTCGGCGCTCGGCCGACCCTCCCACTCCACGTCGATGATGCGCTCCGGCTCCCGCTTCAGGTCCAGGGCATTGGGGCAGTCGGCCCGATGCACCGACACGCCGCGCCCACGGGTCACGAACCCGATGATCGCGTCGCCCGGCACCGGGTTGCAGCAGCGCGACAGGCGCACCAACACGTCGTCGATGCCCTTAACCACCACGCCGTTGCTGGCGTGGGTCTCGTGCTTCTTGGGGCGGTTCACGCTGGTCAGCATCGGCGGCATGATGCCCGTCGACGACGCGCTGGCCCCCAGCGCCGGCTTCGCCGCCTCCTCGTTGCCCTTGTCCACCAGCACCTTCAGCAGGCGGTTCGCCACGGTCTGGGCGCTCTCGCGGCCAGTGCCCAACGACACGTACATGTCGTCCGGGTCGTTGAACCCCAGGGCGCCGGCCACCTCCTTGATGGCCCGCATCGACTGGGCGCTCGATATGCCGAGGCCATGCTTGCGCATCTCGCGCCCCAGGCGGTCGCGGCCGATCTGCATGTCGTCGGAGCGGCTGGCCTTGCTGAAGTAGCTGCGGATCTTCGACCGAGCTGAGCTGGTGCGCACCATGTTCAGCCAGTCCCGCGAAGGGCTCGCGCTCTTCTGGGTCAGGATCTCCACGCGATCCCCCACCTGCAGCTGGTAGCTCAGCGGCACGATGGAGCCGTTCACCTTGGCCCCCACGCAGTGGTTGCCCACCTCGGTGTGGATGGAGTAGGCGAAGTCCACCGGCGTGGCGCCGGCCCGCAGGCTCTTCACCTCGCCTTGGGGTGTGAAGACGAACACCTCGTTGTTGTCGAGGTCCATCTTCAGGTCCTTCAGGAACTCCCGGGAGTCCTCGCTCTCGTCCTGCCAGTCCACCATCTCGCGCAGCCATGCCAGCTGCTGCTCCAGGGCGTCGGGATTGGCCTTGGCGCCGGAGCCCTTCTCCTTGTAGCGCCAGTGGGCCGCCACGCCGTACTCGCTCATGCGGTGCATTTCCTCGGTGCGGATCTGCACCTCCAGGGGACGGCCCGCCGGCCCCATGACCGTCGTGTGCAAGCTCTGGTACATGTTGAACTTGGGCATGGCGATGTAGTCCTTGAAGCGGCCCGGCATGGGATGCCACAAGGTGTGCACGGCACCCAGGGCCGAGTAGCAGTCCTTGATGGACTTCACGATCACCCGCACGGCGATCAGGTCGTAGATCTCGGAGAAGCCCTTGCCCTTCTTGGTCATCTTCTGGTAGATGGAGTACAGGTGCTTGGGCCGCCCCATGATCTGGGCGTCGATGCTAACCTTCTCCATCTCATCGGAGATGATGTCTATGACGTTCTCCAGGTAGGTCTCGCGCTCGGAGCGCGACTCGGTGACCATGCGGCTGACCTGCTTGTACTTGTTGGGCTCCAGGTAGAAGAACGACAGGTCCTCCAGCTCCCACTTGATGGAGTTGATGCCCAGGCGATGCGCGATGGGCGCGTAGATCTCCAGGGTCTCGCGGGCCTTGAAGATGCGGCGGTCCTCGCGCAGGGCGGCGAGCGTGCGCATGTTGTGCAGGCGGTCGGCCAGCTTGATCACGATGACGCGGATGTCCTTGGACATGGCCACGAACATCTTGCGGATGGTGGCCGCCTGCTCGTCGGTCAGGCTCTCCACCTCGATGCGGGTGATCTTGGTCACGCCCTCCACGAGGCCGCGCACCTGGGGATTGAACCGCTCCTGCACCTCCTCGGCGGTGACGGAGGTGTCCTCCACGGTATCGTGCAGCAGCGCCGCGGCGATGGTCTCGGCGTCCATGCGCAGATCGGCCAGGATGATGCCCACCTCGATGGGATGCAGGATGAACGGTTCGCCGGACTTGCGCGCCTGGCCCTGATGGGCTTCGCGGGCGAACTCGAAGGCCTGTCGGAGCATGGCCTTGTCGTCATCGGCCAGGTAGTCATCGGTCAGCTCCTGGAGCACAGCGAAGCGCGACTCAGGCGTCACCAGACCGGCAGTGCTGTGGGTGTTCGCTAGTTCCTTCACGGTAGGCTCCTCCTAGCCACGCGGCACGATGGGGTGGCACACCCGCGTCGTCAGCGACGGCAAGCTGCTGCCCAGGGCCCATTCGCGGAAGGCGGCGAACCCGTCGCGCTCCTCGAGCCCCTCGCGATAGCGCACCGAGTCGGCCAGCTCCACCTTGGCGGCCCCCTCGTTCACACGCACCAGCAGCGTTTCCTTTCCGCCCTCGTATGATACACGGGTTTCGATGAGCCCGAGCTCGCGGAACACCGCAACGCCGCAGGTGGCAGCCGATGGGCTCACGGCGCTGAGCGCCTGGGAGGCCGTGGCGGCCAGCTCCTCGCGGGAGACGCGGAAGAACTGGTCGGCAGCCTCGCGCTGGAGCGCCCGCAGCCGGCGGTAGACCTGGGCCATCACGTCGTGACTTGGCGTCAGGTCGGCCAAGATACCCTCGTTCAGGGCCACGTCAGCCTGGCCGTAGAGCAGGTGCACCCACGCGTCGCGCCCGTCGCGGCCGGCACGGCCGCTCATCTGGTTGAACTCCACGTCGTTGAAGGGCAGGTGGTAGAGGACCACATGCCGGATGTCCGGTATGTCGATGCCCTCGCCGAAGGCCGAGGTGGCCACCAGCACCAGCAGGTCGCCCTTGCGGAACATGGCCTCGACGCGGGTGCGCTCCTCGCGGGAGAGGTCAGCGTTGTAGAAGCCCACCATGAGCGCCAGCTGGGGCACGCGCAGGCGCAGATGGCGCGCCAAGGCCACGGACTGCTCCCGGGAGTTCACGTAGATGACCGTCTTGGCGCCCCCAGCGATGAGGTGGGCCAGGTAGTCCTCGCGGTTCTTGAGGTTGCGCCGGTCGCACACGTGCAGGTTGTCACGGGCGGTCTCGTCCACCACGCTGCCGTCGAGGGGCAGCGTCGAGCGGATGTCGCGGGCCACCTCGTCAGGTGCCGTGGCCGTCAGCGCCAGCACCACCGGGTCGCCCAGGCGCGCTGCCACGGCCCCCAGCTCGGTGTAGGCCAGGCGCTGGCCGGCCTTAGCCAGGCCGATGTGGTGCGCCTCGTCCACCACCATGAAGCCGATCCGTCCGCAGGCGGCCACCTTCTCGGCGTGGAAGCTCAGGTACTCGGGCGTGGTCAGCACGATGTCCACGCTGCCCTGCCCCAGCCCCTCGTAGATGGCGGCGCGCTCCTCGGCGGAGCTCTCGCCGGTGAGCACGGCGCAGGAGAGCCCGAAGCGCTCGAAGGCACGGGTCAGATGGAAGGCCTGGTCGGCGATGAGGGCCCGCAGCGGGTACACGAACAGGCTGGCCTTGCCCGCTCCCAGCGCCTGGCAGGCCGCGAAGGTCTGGAAGATGAGCGACTTGCCGCGCCCCGTGGCCATGACCGCCAGCACCGACTCGCCCGCCCGCAGCCGGTCGAGCACCGCGCGCTGGGAGGCGTGGGGCTGGGCGTCGGGCCCGATGATGGCGGCGATCACCGCCGCCTCCAGCCGCTCGGGGTCGTCGCGGGCGACGGACTGCCAGAAGGCGCGGTTGGCGGCGCGCTCGCCATCGGGGCCGCCAGCCACCACAGCCGGTCCGGTGCCAGGACCTGGGGCAGCTGGGCTGGCAGCCGAGCATGCGGCCTCCGAGCCAGCGCCGGGCGCTCCCGCATTCCCTGCGCCCGCCGCACCCGGGCCTTGAGCCGCCTGGGAGGCAGCGCCCACCGGCCCCTCGGGCCCCGGCGCCCCCTCCTCGCCGAACAGGTCGCTGCAGAAGCGGCAGGCCGCCGGGTCCAGGCAGGCGGTCAGGGCGCTGCAGGCTCGGGCCGGCTCCACGCTGCGCAGCATGGCCTTCACCGACCGGCGGCCGCGCCACTCGTCCACCTGCACGGCGAAGGCGGCGTCCACCACGCTGTCGTTGGCCAACAGCGCCTCGATGGTGCCGCAGTGGAACATGATGGCGTTCACGCTGGCACAGCCGTTGGAGAGCAGGCACGAGAAATGCGTCTTGTCCGCCCCGACGGCCCGGCAGCCCTGGAGCACCACGTTGCGTGCCAGGAGCACCGGCTCGGGGTTCTCCTGGCCGAAGGGGGCCAGGGCCTCCAGGCGGCTCACGGCGTCCAAGGTGAGCTCGCCCAGCTGCACCGTGGCGTCGATGGGCTGCCGAGGCCGGAAGTCCTCCTCGGGCAGATGGTCGAGATAGGCAGCTAGGCGCTCGCGGAAGGCGTCGAAGTTGGCCGTGGGCAGCGTCACGCCCACGGCCGCCTCGTGGCCGCCGAAGCGGGTCAGCAGGTCGCCGCAGGACTCCACGGCGCGGAACAGGTTGACCTTCCCTACGCTGCGCCCGCTGCCGCGGGCCTCCTCGCCCTCGATGGTGAACAGCAGCGACGGCACGCCGTAGGCGTTCACTAGGCGGCTAGCCACGATGCCCTTCACCCCCTCGTGCCAGCCCTCGCCCGCCACCACCACGACGCGCTCGCCCCGGTAGGTGCGCTCGGCCTCGGCCGTGGCGATGGCGGAGAGCTCCGCCTCCCGGGCGCGGCGCTGGTCGTTCACCCCTTCGAGCTGGGACGCCAGGGCGCAGGCCTCGTTGAAGTCGTCGCACATCAGCAGGTCCAGCGCCAGTTGCGCGTCCCCCATGCGCCCCGCTGCGTTAAGTCGCGGGATGAGGGAGAAGCTCAGGGAAGTGGAGGTCAGCGGCTTGTCCGCCGCGCCGCACGCGCCAACGAGGGCCGCGATGCACGGCCGCGGCTCGCTGTTCATGCGCTGGAGCCCGTCGGCCACCAGGGCCCGGTTCTCGCCGCGCATGGGCATGAGGTCAGCCACGGTGCCCAGGGTGGCCAGGTCGGTGTAGCTGCGCCACAGGTGCGGGAAGCCGCGCCGGCCGCCCAGCACCTGCACGAGCTTGAGAGCCACCCCCACGCCGGCCAAGATGGCGCTCTCGCAGCCGTCGACCAGCTTGGGATCGGCCACGGGCACCCCTTCGGGCACCAGGTCGGACGCCTCGTGATGGTCGGTGACGGCCACCGGGGTGCCATCGGCCACGATGGCAGCCACCTCGTGCTTGTTGGCGATGCCGCAGTCCACGGTGACGATGAGGTCGGGGTCGTGCTGGCGGGCGCGCTCGTAGGCCGCCAGGGTGACGCCATAGCCCTCTTCGAAGCGTCGCGGGATGAAGGGGGTGGCATGGCATCCGAGGGCCCGCAGCCCGCGGGTGAGCACCGTAGTGGCCGAGATGCCGTCCAGGTCGAAGTCGCCGAATACCAGCACGCGCCTGTGCTCCAGGATGGCCTGCTCCAGCATGTCGGCCACCTCGGACAGCCCGGGTATGTCGTAGGGGTTCAGCCAGTCGCGCTCCAGCGACGGGTGCAGGAAGTCCTCGGCCTGCCGAGGGTCGGTTATGCCGCGCGCCGCCAGGGTATGGGCGATGAAGTGGGGCAGGTCGCAGGCCTCCATGAGCCCTGCGACCGCCGCCTTGTCAGCACGCAGCACCTTGAATTGCGCTGCCATAAACGATAGGAACCTTACATTCAGTTGTTCGTCTTCTTGCAGGTCATTCTATCATCTGCCAAGGTCAAAGGGAAGGTTTGCAGCCTGCGAGGCTGCCTCGCGGGGCATCTCGCAGCTCGGGCCCCAGCCGCTCCGCGCCCCGCGTCGGCGCCACCCCTCCAACCCGTCCCTCGGCCCCGCCCTGGCCTCAGCGCGGCCCGCTCCGCCAACCGCCCCGGAACGCACGAAGGGCGCCCGGAACGCCTGGGGACCCTTCGCCGTCAGCGCTGAGGCGCGCGAGCGCTAGCGCCGGTTGAACGGCTGGATGGTAGCGGGCAGGCCACCCTCGTAGACGAGCTTCGGCTCGCCCTCGATCAGCGGGCGGAAGTAGGCCAGCGCCTCCTCGGTGATGCCCTGGTAGTCGTCGAGGATCCACTCGCGCGGGAACTCCTTGACGAAGTTCGCGAACTCGCTGGCCGGCCCGGCGAAGTACTCGGCGTTGTAGCCGCCGTCGGGGCCCACGCCGCGGCGCACGCCCACCACCTTGCCGGTGAACTCGCCGTCAGCCGAGCGCATGTGGGCGCTCATGCCCAGCTCGTAGGCCTCGGTCACGTCCACGAGGGACTGGGCGAAGTTCGACGACCGCGCCGCGCGGGAGAGGTCCTGCACCACGCCGCGCGGGGCGATGCCCGCGTCCACGATCATCTGCTTGAGCGTGAGCGCCGCGCCCCCCAGCACCGCGTGGGCGAAGCCGTCGTCGGCCGTGTCGCCAGCGGAGATGTAGGTGCCATCAGCGTAGTGGGCGCCCTCGGACACCACGACGTAGCAGGCGCCGGTCTCGTCCATCTTCTTCTGCACCTGGGAAAGGAACGCCTCGCGGTCGAAGTCCACCTCGGGCAGCACTAGCAGGTCCACGTCGCCGGACACGCAGCAGCTGGCCGCCAGCCAGCCGGCATCGCGGCCCATGGTCTCCAGCACGAACACCTCGGGGCGCGTGTAGGCGTCGTAGTCCAAGCGCGTGGCGTGGGTCACCTGGCAGGCCAGCTTGGCCGCGCTCGGGAAGCCCGGGCAGTGGTCCACCGGCACCAGGTCGTTGTCGACGGTCTTGGGGATGCCCACGAAGCGCTTGGTCACGCCATGGGCCTCGGCCCACTCGGACAGCGCGTCCACGGTGTCCATGGAGTCGTTGCCGCCGATGTAGAACATCACGTCGATGTCGTGCAGGTCCATGACCTCCACCAAGCGCGCGAAGTCGGTGTCGTTGCCGCGCTTCAGCTTGTAGCGGCAGGTGCCCAGGGCCGAAGAAGGCGTCTGCTTCAGCAGCTCCACCTCGCGGCCCGAAAGCTCGGTCAGGTCGTAGAGCTTGTCCTCCAGCACCCCTTCGATGCCGTGGATGCCGCCGAACACGCGGTCGTAGGCCGGGTTCAGCTGGTTGGCGCGGATGACGCCGGCCAGGCTCGCGTTGATGACCGCAGTCGGGCCGCCCGACTGCGCGACGAGGCAGTTGCCCATAGGTTCGCTCCTTCTCGCTCCGCCCGCAGGCGGCCTGTTCGTTGGTCCGTCAGCCCGCAGGCGGCTGCCCGGGCGCGCCCGGAGCCTGCCGCCTGCGCAGCTCGCCTACTGGGCCTGAGCCTCGGCCTGGGGGTCGGCCCCGCTGGCCACCCCATTGGCGTTGTCGGCCTGGGCCTGCTCCATCATCATGCTGAAGTAGAAGGGCAGTAGGAACACGTTGTAGGGCACGTCGGAGGGGATCTTGGACATCTCGATGGTGGAGGTGTCCTGCAGGTTGGTCATGAAGGCGGAGAACGCCTCCTGGGTGGCGTAGTACTCCACCGCCTCACGCGCCTCGGCCACCACGTCGGCTGGCACCTCGTCCAGCGACGTCGCCTCGGCGTAGTCCTGGTTGTAGCTCTTCACGTACTCCAGCACGTCGGCGTCGATCTCCTCGTTGTTGAGGGCATCGGCGGCCGAGGCCTCGGCGATCAGGTTCTGCAGGGCTATGTTGGCGCACTGCTCGCGGTAGCTCTCCTCGGTCAGGCCCGACATCTCCAGAGCGGCCAGCCACTCCTCCTCGGTCTCGAAGCCGTCGCGGGCCTCCTGGTAGGTGCGATCGATGTCCTCCTCGGTCACGGTGACGTTCAGCTGCTCGGCCGCCTGGTCGAGCAGGGCCTGGGTCACGTAGTAGTTGATGGCTGCCTCGCGCAGCGTGTCCATGTTGTAGCCGAAGGAGACCACCCACTTGCCCCAGGCCTGCTCGTCCTCCAGGCCATTGGCGTTGCGGAAGTCCATGATGTAGTCGGTAACCTGCTGCTCGGGGATCTCCTGGCCGTTCACCACGGCAGCCACGCCCTCGGGCAGCTCGACCACGGGGATCTTGTCCTCCTCGGCCTGGGCCTCGGCGGCCGCGATGGCCTCCTGCTCGGCCTTGGTCTGGGCCTGGGAGCTGCTGGGCTTGGGCGCGTTCATGGCCATGACCAGCGACCCCACCAGGCAGCCGAGCACCACCAGCAGCACCACGATGACCACCACCAGGTCCACCCCGGAATCGGTCTCGTCGTCGTCCAGGTAGGCCTCCACGTGGGCGCGGTCGGCTGCGGAGTCGCTCTCAGGACCAGGGGCCGGCGCGTCGGAGCCGCCGGGAGGCATGGCGGCAGCGGGATCATCGCCCTCCGTGCCCATCTCGTGGAGGGCAGCCTCGGCCTCAGCCTGGGCCCTGTCGATGCGAGCGGCATCGGCGGCAGCGGCATCCGGGGCCGTCTCCTGGTCCTCGGCCACTGCGCCCGTGCCCTCGGCCGCTATCTGGGTGTCGGGTTCTGCCCCGTCGCCGACCATCTGCAGCGGCTCCTCGCCCACGCCCTCGTTCTTCTGCTCGTCTGCCATCACGTTCCCTTTCGAGCGTTCATACACATACGTTGCCAGTTTATACGAACCAGCGCCGCCTAGCGCCATCCGTTCAGCGATTGTTGACGGTTTCCGGGTGAAGGTCGTGGTTGGCCAGCCGGTCGGCGGCCACGGCCTCCCAGCGGGTACCTGGCTTGCCGTAGTTGCAGTACGGGTCGATGGACAGGCCGCCACGGGGCAGGAACTTGCCCCACACCTCGATGTAGCGCGGCTCCATGAGCGCGATGAGGTCGTCCATGATGACATTGACGCAATCCTCGTGGAAGGCCCCATGGTTGCGGAACGAGAACAGGTACAGCTTCAGGCTCTTGGACTCCACCATGCGCTGGTCGGGCACGTAGCTTATGTAGAGCGTGGCGAAGTCCGGTTGGCCGGTGATGGGGCACAGGCTGGTGAACTCCGGGCAGTTGAACTTCACGAAGTAGTCGCGGCCGGGATGCTTGTTCTGGAAGGCCTCCAGCACTGCGGGGTCGTAGTCGGTGGGGTAGGCAGTAGCGCTGCCGAGCTGCTTCAAGGCGTCGGTCATGGGCGGGTCCTCCTTGGTCTGTCGAAGGTCAGGGTCTTCTCAGCGCAGCCCCCTCCAGGCGAGGCCGCGCTGGCGAGGCGCACGTCGGCTCGGTGGGTGCCCTCAGGCGGCTAGAGCGGGGTCGACCACCCCATGGGCGGCGAAGGCGGCAGCGCGGTCGAGGCAGGTGGCGCAGCGGCCACAGGGAGCCTCGCCGCCCTCGTAGCACGACCACGTGAGCTCGAAGGGCACGCCCAGGCGCAGCCCCTCGGCCACGATGTCGGCCTTCGACCAGGCGACGAACGGCGCCTCCAGGGAAAGCTGGCCGCCAGTGCCCTCGGAGACGGCCCGGGCCATGGCGCCCACGAACTCCACCGAGCAGTCGGGGTAGGCGGCGCCGGCCCAGTCGTCGTGGTGGGCGCCGTAGCCCACCACCGAGCACTCCAGGGAAAGCGCCATGGAGGCTGCCGCCGACAGGAACAGCCCGTTGCGGAAGGGCACGTAGGTGCTCACCGGGCCACCGCCCGCCGCAACCTGCTGCTCGGCGTAGGCGCCCGTGGGCAGCGGCTCGGCGGACCCGGCCAGCAGCGAGCAGGCGCTGTCGGCGAAGATGGCCCCCAGGTCGAGGAAGCGCTGCTCCACCCCGTAGCGCGCGGCGACGGCCCGCGCCGCCTCCACCTCGCGCTGGTGGCGCTGGCCGTAGCTGATGGACAGCGCGTAGACGCTGGCCGCCCCCAGGCGCTCCACGTAGCGGGCCAGCAGCACCGTGGAGTCCAAGCCGCCCGAGCACAGCACGAGGGCCTTTCCTTGCTGGATCATGGGATCGTGAATCCTTCCTCTTCGGTGGTCGGCGAGGCGCCTGGGATCAGGATCGCGGCGCCGGGGCCGGGGCCCGGGGCGGCGGCGCTGCGAGGCGGCCACGGCCGGGCAGCCTAGACGCCCCGGTCGGCGTCGGGCCAGATGACCTTGTGGAGCTGCACCTGCAGCCGCGCCCGGTCCAAGCCACGGCGCAGCAGGTAGTCGGCGATGGCCGCGGGCTCCAGCATGCCCCATACCGGGCTGACCAGCACCGCACAGCGGTCCCAGAGCCCCGCCTCGTCGGCCATGGCCTCGGCGAAGGCCAGGTCCTCCTCGGTGCCCACCACGAACTTCACCGCATCGCGCCCGTCCAGCAGCTCGTAGTTCGCCCTCTCCATGGCGGCCGACACCGCCTCGCCAGCCGTGGGCGTCTTCCAGTCCACGGTGAAGGCCAGGGTGCCGGGCAGCCCCTCCTCGGCCGCTGCCTCGCGCAGGTGCGCCATGGGCCCCAGGTCGCGGGAGCCGTTGGTCTCCACCTCGACGCGCAGGGGCCGCGGGTCGCTCACGGAGAGCAGGGCCTGCACCAGGTCGGGCAGGTAGGGCTGCAGCAGCGGCTCGCCCCCGGTCAGGGTCACCGCCGAGACGCCGGTCTCGGCCACCCAGCGCACCAGCTGCTCCACCGACCAGCCCTCCACCTCCACCAGCGGATGGTTCGCCCAGCGCGTGTCGCAGTAGGTGCACCACAGGTTGCACCCGGCGAAGCGGATGAAGGCGGCGGGGCGCCCGGCGGCCAGCCCCTCCCCGTTCACGGACACGAAGCGCTCGACCACGGGGAACAGCTGAGCGCGGGGGGCTATGGCGTGACGGGCCTGATGGCGCTCGGCGTCCAGCAGGCCGTCCTCCCCTCTGGCACCTCCCATGGCTCACGCGCCCTTGCGGTAGAAGGCGCAGTTGTTGGGCGTCTCGTAGACGTCCACCTGAGCCACGGGCAGCCCTTGGTCAGCCAAGCTGTCGAACAGCCACTTCGCCAAGTTCTCGGCTGTGGTGCGGAACGGCATGGCCAGCAGCTTGAAGCCCTCGCGCTCCAGGCACGCCAGGGTGTCCGGGGCGAGCGAGCCCTCCTCGACGAGGAAGCGGTGGTCCAGCTGGTCGGTCAGGCGGCGCAGGGCCGCCTTGAAGTCGCCGAAGTCCACCACCATGTCCTTGCAGGTGCCTTCCGCCTGCAGCTGCTCGACCTCCAGGTAGGCCACCACGCGCCAGCGGTGGCCATGGAGGTTCTCGCACTTGCCGTGGTAGTCGGTGAGGAAGTGGGAGGCATCGAAGCTGCTCTCGGTCTTGAGTCCGTACATATATATAACCTGCCTTCGCGAAGTCGGGGCGGCCCGGCCCGCTGCCTTGCGTATCACCCTATAATTGTAGCAGCTTGGAGGTTTGCGGAAGGAAGGCGGCGCGGCCATGGCGTTCGTGCTCGGATGCGAGAAGGTGGGCTTGGAGTACCCCACCGCGCGGGTGTTCGAGGAGCTCTCGCTCGGTGTGGAGGAGGGCGACCGCATCGGCATCGTCGGGCGCAACGGCCATGGGAAGTCCACGCTGCTGAAGGTGATGGCCGGCCTCGTGGAGCCCGACACGGGACGCGTGCTGCGCAACGGCGCCGTGAGCGTGGGCGTGCTGGGCCAGGCCGACGCCCTGGACGACGCCGGCACCGTGCAACGCGCCGTGGTAGGCGACGCGCCGGAGTACGAGTGGGCCAGCGATGCGCGGGTGCGCGACGTCATCGACGGGCTGCTGGGGGACATCGCCTGGGACGCGCTGGTGGGCACGCTTTCAGGCGGCCAGCGCCGCCGGGTCGACCTGGCGCGGCTGCTGGTGGGTCAATGGGACGTGCTCATGCTGGACGAGCCCACCAACCACCTGGACGTGCGCGCCATCACCTGGCTAGCCGAGCACCTGAGGCGCCGCTGGCGCCCCGGCGCGGGCGTGCTGCTGGTGGTCACCCACGACCGCTGGTTCCTGGACGAGGTGTGCACCCGCATGTGGGAGGTGCACGACGGCACGGTGGACCCCTTCGAGGGCGGCTACTCCGCCTACATCCTGCAACGGGTCGAGCGCCAGCGGCTAGCGGCCCTGGCCGAGCAGAAGCGCCAGAACGCCCTGCGGCGCGAGCTGGCATGGCTCTCGCGTGGGGCCCGGGCGCGAGCCACCAAGCCCAAGTTCCATGTGGCCGCCGCCCAGGCCCTCATCGCCGACGTGCCGCCGCTGCGCGACGAGCTGGAGCTCAAGCGCATGGCCATGGCGCGGCTGGGCAAGCAGGTGGTCGACCTGACGGACGTGACGGTGGAGTTCGAGGGGCAGCCCGTGCTGGACCACGTGGACTGGATCATCGGCCCCGGCGACCGCTACGGCATCGTGGGAGCCAACGGCGCGGGCAAGACCACGCTGCTGCGCGTCGTCCAGGGGCTGCAGAGGCCCACGAGCGGCCGCGTGAAGGTCGGCCAGACGGTGCGCTTCGCCGTGCTGTCCCAGCACCTGGACGACCTAGCCGCCTTCGGCGACGACCGCGTGCGCCAGGTGATCGGCCGCTACAACGCCCGCGTGATGCTCGATGGCAAGGAGATGACCCCCGCCCAGCTGCTGGAGCGCCTGGAGTTCAGCGCCGCCGACCTCAACGAGCCGGTGAGCAGCCTCTCCGGCGGCCAGAAGCGCCGGCTGGCCCTCATGCTCATCCTGCTGGACGAGCCCAACGTGCTCATCCTTGACGAGCCCGGCAACGACCTGGACACCGACATGCTGGCCGCCCTGGAGGGGCTGCTGGACACGTGGCCCGGCACGCTGCTGCTGGTCACCCACGACCGATCGCTCATGGAGCGCGTGACCGACCACCAGTTCGCGCTCATCGACGGGCGCCTGCGCCACCTGCCCCGCGGCATCGACGAGTACCTGGAGCTCACCGGCACCGCCGACAAGGGATCGGGCCCGGCGTCGCCGCGGGAGGCCCGCAGCGCAGCGGTCGCAGCGACGGGGACAGCAGAGGAGGCAGAAGGCGGCCAGCCCCCCAAGGCCGCCCTCACCGGCGGCCAGCAGCGGGAGCTGCGCAAGGCCCTGGCCTCCACGGAGAAGCGCCTAGCCACCCTGAAGGTCAAGATGGAGGCCAAGCAGGCCGAGATGGCTGCGGCCGATCCCTCCGACTACGTGGCCCTGGGCTCCCTGCAAGCCGAGATCACCGGCTTCCAGGCCCAAGCAGAGGAGCTGGAGCTCGCCTGGCTCGAGGCCGCTGAGGCCCTGGAGGGCTAGGGTCGTGGCCGCCTACCGCACCATAGCCTCCCCCGCCACGGCCGAGATCGTGGAGAAGAAGAGCCGCTTCATCGGGCAGATCGCCCCGGCGCAGGCCGAGGAGGAGGCCCTGGCGTTCCTGGAGGCCGTGCGCGCCGAGCACCGCATGGCGCGTCATAACGTCTACGCCTACGTGCTGCGCAGCGGCCGCGTGCGCTACTCCGACGACGGCGAGCCTGGCGGCACCGCCGGCATGCCCACGCTGGAGGCGGTGCAGCACGCCGACCTGGTGGACGTGGCAGTGGTGGTCACCCGCTACTTCGGCGGCACGCTGCTGGGCACCGGCGGCCTGGTGAGGGCCTACGCCGCCGCCACCCGCGCCGCCATAGAGGCGGCCCGCATCGTGGTGGTGTCGCGCTGCGTGGACGTGGTGGCCGAGGTGCCCTACGCCCTGTACGAGCAGGCGGTGCGCGTGGCGGAAGGGGCCGGGGCCCACGTGGAGGGCGCGGACTTCGGCGCTGAGGTGCTGCTCACCCTACGCCTGCTCGACGGCGCCCAGGAGCCGCTGGTGGCCAAGCTCACCGAGCTCACCCGGGGCCAAGCCGAGGTGCTGGTGTCCGCCCCCTTCGACGCCGCCTTCTGAGGTCCCTACAGGATCTTGGCCAGCCCCTGCTGGAGCGCTTGCTCGCTCAAGGCTCCGGCACCCGTGGCCACTATGTCGCCCTGGGCGTCGATGAAGTAGGTGCGCGGGATGGAGGTCAGGCCGTAGGCGCGGGACGCCTCGCCCTTGGCGTCGTAGAACGCCGGGAAGGTGTAGCCGCTCTCCTCGAGGAAGCGCTGGGCGCGCTCGACGGTCTCCCCGTTGAAGCCGGGGATGTCCACCATCACGAAGCGCACCTCGTCCCCATGCTGCTCATAGGCGGCCTGGAACCCGGGCATCTCGGACTGGCAGGGGCCGCAGGTGCTCGCCCAGAAGTTCAGCACCACCGGCGCGCCCTCGAACTGGCTGAGCCGCACCGTGGCGCCCTCGGCGTCCTCCATGGCGAAGTCCGGCGCTGGAGCGCTCGTGGCCTGGGGCGACGATGCCGCGCCCTCCTCCCGCAGGTTGCCCGTCGGCCCTGCTGCCGGCGCCAGGGCGTTGTAGGCGATGGCGGCTGCCACCAGGAGCACCACCAGCGCCGTCACGGCTATGGCCAGCCCCTCCCGCGAGCGCCTCTTCGCGCCCTCGGCCTCGGGGGCCGCGCCCTCGTTGCGTCCTTCGCCCATGGTCCCTACCATCCTCTCAGCTCAAGAAGGCGAGCAAGTTGCCCAGCAGCCCCGTGGCCATCAGCGCGCCAATGGCCACCAGCAGCCAGCCGCACACCTTGGTTATCAGTTCGTAATGCCGCTTGATAGCGTCGAAGGCGCCCTTCAGGCGGTCGATCAGCAAAGCGCTGGCCACGAAGGGCACGCCGAGCCCCGCCGAGTAGCAAAGCAGCATGGCCACGCCCACCACGGCCGACCCTTGCTGGGAAGCCAGCAGCAGCGCCGAGCCCAGGAACGCGCCCACGCATGGCGTCCAGCCGATGGAGAACACGATGCCGAACAGCAGCGCCGAGGGAAAGCCCAGGCGCTTGCCCTGCATGGACACCTTGGGCCCGCGGAACAGGTTCAGCTTGATGAACCCCAAGAAGTACAGCCCGAACAGCACCACCACTGCGCCGCACACCACGTTGAGCGCCGTGCGGTGCTGCAGGAAGAACGACCCCACCGTGCCCGCGAGTGCTCCCATGGCCACGAACACCAAGGTGAACCCCAGCACGAAGCCGAGGGCGTTCTTGAGCACCGTGCGGGAGGACTCCTCCTCTCCCGCGGCGAAGTAGGTCACGTAGATGGGGATCATGGGCAGCAGGCACGGCGACACGAAGGTGATGACGCCCTCCAGAAACGACACGAGGTATTCCATCGGCCTTCCCGGCCTCCTTCCCGAGCCATCGATCCGCTGCTGCCCCTACCATACCGGAGCCGCCAGCGTCGCGCCAGGCTCGCAGCCCAACGGCTGGGCAACCGTTACGATGGGAGCCCAGGATCGACGCCCAGAAGCCCCTAGCGGCTCCTGGGCGTTGCACCTATCATAGGGCCATGCAACCTGAGCGCCGGAAAATGTGGACGGGCATCGCCCTCACCTTGCTCGGAGGCGCCCTGTGGGGCATCTCCGGCACGAGCGTGCAGTTCCTCACCACCGCGGGCGGCGCGCCACCGGCGCTGGTCACGCTCCTGCGCGTGCTGGCGGGCGGTGGCCTGTTCTTCCTGTTCCTGCTGGTGCGCGAGCGGCGCGTGGTGCGCGCCATGTTCGGCGACGGCAAGACCGTGGCCGCGCTGCTGGCGTTCGCCTTCGCGCTCTACGGCAACCAGCTGTGCTACGCCCAGACCGTCCAGATCACCAACGCCGGCACCGCCACGGTGCTGCAGATGCTCGGCAGCGTGTTCGTCATGGCGTACGTGTGCGCGGTCGGCCGGAAGCTGCCACGCGGCAAGGAGCTGGCGGGGCTGGTCATCGCCATGGTGGCCACGCTGCTCATAGCCACCCAAGGCGACGTGACCACGCTGAGCGTCCCGCTCGACGGGCTCGCCTGGGGCATCGCCACGGGCCTGACCACGGGCATCTACATAGTCGTCCCCAAGCGCTACGGCCTCTACGAGCGCTTCGGCAGCCTTCCCGTGGTGGGCATGGGCATGTTCCTGGGCACCCTGTTCGCCGTGCCCACCTACCTCATCCAGGGCAACAGCCTGGGCGGGGCCGCGGCCGTGCTGGGCGGCTTCGGGCCCCTGGAGTGGGGCATCTTCATAGTGGCCCTGGTCCTCGTGGGCACCATCGGCGGCTACGGCTTCTACCTCCACGGCGTTTCGGTGGTGGGCCCGGTGAAGGGGGCGCTGCTCGGCGCCATCGAGCCCGTGAGCGCCACCGCTATCGCCGCCCTGTGGCTCGGCACCGCCTTCACCGGCTTCGACCTGGCCGGCATGGTGCTCATGTGCGTGATGGTGGCGTTCGTGACCAGCGACGAATGACCTGACGAATGACCTGGCTCACGCCAGTCGCCCCTGCGGCCTTCCTCAAGGGGTGGCTGGCCAGCACGAACGGAAAGCCCAGCGGCCTTAGGCCTCCGCGGCGGCCTCTTCCCCGTCCTCGCGATAGCGCTCGTCGATCTCGTCGTCGGCGTAGTCGCCCGCAGCGCGCAGGGCCACCATGAAGTTGGGGGCGCTGCCCACGTAGACCGCCTCCTGCTCGAACACGAGGCCCTCGTCGGCCTCCACGTACAGGAAGCCGATGGCATGGCCCTCGTCGGCCCCGGGCACGCCGCCCTCGGCGATGAGCGCGTCCTTCACGCCGTCGTCGGTCTCGATGTAGCCGTCGTAGCACAGCGCGTAGGCGTCGGCGCCGCGGGCCCCCTGCACCGTATGCCGTGCGAAGGCGAAGCACTCCTCGGCCGACTCGCCGGGGTGGCTCTCCAGGAACAGGTCCTCCTTCACCACCAGCGCCGTGAAGGGGATGACGTCCTCGCCCTTCTCGGCCTTGTCCTTCGCCTCGTTGAGGGCGAACAGCAGCACCTTCTCCAGGATGTCGGGCATCTCGGGCACCTCGGTGCTCGCGTTCTCCACCGTGCGGTCGGCCATGGTCTCGCGCTCCTCTCGCCCGCGCGGCGGCGGGCCGTGGTCCTTATTCGCTGCGCGTGCGGGCTCAGGCCCCCACCGTTGCCGGACCCTCCGGGGTGGCGGGGTGGGCGGTGCCCTCCGCAGCTTCCTGCGTGGTCGCCTCAGCGGCCGCCAGCAGCTCCTCCGCCGTCGGGTACTGCAGCACATCGGCGATGAACTGCACGTATATGCGCGCTGCGCTCTCGGTGAGATGCGTGCCGTCGCCGTCGAAGTAGTCGCCATGGCTGGCGCTGAGCGAGTTCCAGTCTATCAGCCGCACGTTGTCGTAGGCATCGCGCACCCGATTAAGGGCGGTATTGTTGGCTTCCATGGTGTCCAGGGTGTTGCGCACCGTGACGAAGTAGACCTGCCGGTCGGGGCCGACCGCCTCCACGGCGGCGCGCAGGTCGTCATCGGTGAGCACGCCGTTGGTGCCCAGGGCGAAGATGACGATGTCCCCCACCTGGCCGGCGTCAGCATACTCTTGGTAGGTGGCGATGCCCTGCTTGAGCACGCGGTTCTGATGGGCGTCCAGGTGGCCGAGGGGGAAGCGCTCCTCGAAGGCGTCCACCGCGCGCAACGACACGGAGTCGCCGATCATGAGCACGTCGTAGACCGGCTTGGGAGCCGCGCCCTCCGCTGCCGGATCGCCGCTAGTGGAGGCCAGGAGGACCGGCGCCCCCTCGGCCACCAGGGCCACATCCTGGCTGAGCGGCTGGCCGGCCATGGCGTCGCGGGCGATGATGGCGGCGCCGTCGTCGCTCATGGACGAGGCATCGCCCACCAGGGCCAGGCCGCCGACGGACACCACCGACAGCGCGCCAGCCAACACCAGGGCCGCCGGCTGCAGCGGCAGGGCATGACGGCGCTTGGGCGACGCGCCCGAAGGAGGCGCCACGAGCTGCGAGACGATGGCCGGGGACGACGAGCGGGGCCCATGCGGAGCCTTCGCACCCTGGGACGGCGCCAGCCCAGCCTGCTTGCCCAGGCCGTAGCGGATGGGGTTCTCCACGAACGTGTAGGACAGCGCCGCGACCACGAAGATGAGCACGACGGCCAGCACCAGCCCCCAGCCCGTGATCCCCTCAGCGGAGTTCGGCGGCGTGAGCAGCAGGATGATCGGGTAATGCCATAGGTAGATGCCGTAGGAGCGCTTGCCCACCCACAGCATGGGACGGCTCCCCAGCGCCCGGCCGATTGGCCCGGCGTCCCTGCCCATGGTCCCGTAGATGAGGGCGGCGGTGAGCGCCGAGCACAGCAGCATGCCGCCGTAGTAGGTGAAGGGCGCGCTGCCGCCCATGAAGGCCAGGCAGGCCAGCACGCCCACGGCGCCGACCGCGGCCAGGCCCGCCCGGGCGGCCTGGGGCAGCTGCCGCCGGTTGCCCGTGGTGGCGACGGCCAGGAACGCGCCGATGAGCAGCGAGAACGCGCGGGTGTCCGTGCCGTAGTACACGCGGGTGGGGTCGACGGCAGGGTCGTAGAGCAGGGCCATCTCCAGGGCCGAGAGCGCCGCCAGCCCCAGGATGATGGCCGACAGGCTGCGGCGACGGCCCAGGCGGCCGCCGAACCTCAGCACCGCGAACAGGCTCAGGGGCAGCACCAGGTAGAACTGCTCCTCGATGGCAAGCGACCAGAAGTGCGTCAGCGGCGAGGGCAGCCCGATGCTGGCGAAGTACGAGACGTCGTTGAGCACCTGCCACCAGTTGTTCACGAAGAGCAGCGACGGCAGCACCTCGGGGCGCATCTTGGTGAGCAGAGCGTGGTTGAACAGGGTGCACAGCGCTGCCGTGGCCATGACGACCAGCACGATGGCCGGCAAGAGCCGCTTGGCGCGCCGCAGGTAGAAGCCCTTGAAGTCGATGGAGCCCGTGCGCGAGTACTCCACCACCAGGATCTTCGTGACGATGTAGCCGGAGATGACGAAGAAGACGGTGACGCCCATCAGGCCGCCTTGGCAGCCCGGCAGGCCCAGGTGGTAGGCGATGACCGCCAGAACGGCCACAGCGCGCAGGCCATCGAGGGCCGGGATGTAGCGGATGCCCTTCCTCGCCTTGCTTTCGCGCCCCGTGCCTGCCACGTCTACGGCTGCTTCCTCGTCTACACAAAAGGCCACCGCCATGGGAACCATGGACGGTGGACACGACTTGCAGAGCATCTGGCGGAGGTGCGCGCGGCAGGGCCTGGTACAATATCCCCATCACCTGGGGAAACATCAGGAACGAACCGCTATGGCGCCCATCCGCCTTCGAGTTGGAAAGTTTATCACGCTCTACGACCGGGAAGCAAGGAATGCCAGAGCTCCGTGCGCACCATCGGATGTCAGGTGACCTGGGCGGAAGCGCCGACCTCCGGAGCCTGCAGCTTACCCCTGAAGGGGCTCGGCCCTGCTTCGGGCCTCGGCTCGGAGCAGGGTCGGTAGGCGCATAATCGCCTGCGGCGCCCGACCGCGCCCGGGCAGCTTCGAGGGAGGAGTTGCCCATGGGCGCGCAAACCGTGACCGTCCCATGCGACGTGCTGCTTGTGACGATCGGAATCATCGGCCTGGTGCTGGCGAGAAGGGAGTGACGGACAATGCTTGGGCAAAGAGAAGGCCGGGCACCCGCTAAAGTGATCCCGGCTTAATCAAGTAACCAATGCTGCCCGGATAGGCAGGGCACCGGCAGGTCGCATCGTACCGCGCGGCGGCCCCCGGGCGCCAGGGGACGCAAAGGGCACGGGACCGTATGCGTGAAAAATGCATTCCTGCCCCCGATTCGCGCCGGATTTGCGAAAATTCCGCGAAGTTGTAACAGGTTATGCAAAGTTACGCAATGGGAATGAGCTGCGACTTTGGAAAACACTGAGGAAATCTGGCGGAGGGGCAGGGATTCGAACCCTGGTCACCGAGGTTATCGGTGAAACGGTTTTCGAGACCGCCGCATTCAACCGCTCTGCCACCCCTCCAGCTATGCGTGGCGCAGAAGCGCTGCGGAGAGAACCGGCGCGGCCACGTGTCAAGCCGTTCAGCCGTGACGCTGGCTTGAAGTGGCGGAGAGGCGGGGATTCGAACCCCGGATACGCTTTTGGCGCATACACGATTTCCAATCGTGCTCCTTCGGCCAGCTCGGACACCTCTCCGCGTCGCCAAGACTGCTGACCAAACAGCAACTCCGAATTATACCGACCCTAGGGCCTGGGAGCAAGGACTTTTCGGGCAATTCGCAGGAGGGCTCGCACCGGCGACCGGTAGGCCGGCGATTGGCGTCTGAAGGGCCGCGCTGACGACTGGCAGGCAATGGCCGGCGAGCCACGCCCGCGGCCTGACGATCGCGAACGCGGCTCGCCAGCCCGCGCTCCCGTCAGATGCGCTCGAGCTCGCTTCCGAGAAGGCGGAGCAGGCCGCTCCCGGCAAACGCCCCACCCCTCCTGGAAGCCAAGCCCCATGGGCAGGGGCCAGTCCCTGGGCAAGAGGGGCCTCGCAGATGGCCGCCAAGCAGAAAGCCGGCTTCCACGCGAGTCCCACCAGGCCATCTCCGTCGTGCAACTGGCGGTTGCCCAGAGGTTTTGGCAAAATGACCACGAGTGTTGCTTATGCAACCGACGACGCAACCCCATACTCGAAAGGGTGATTCGATGTCAGCGAACAAACGAGGGAGTTTCATGAGCTATGAGTTTGCCGACCGCCTGATCGAGATGCGGCGCGCGAAGGGCCTGAGCCAGGAGGAGCTGGCTCGAGAGCTCGGGCTGTCGCGCCAGGCGGTGTCGAAATGGGAGCGCGCGGAGTCAGCGCCCGACATAGGGAACCTGGTGGCGCTCTCGAGCATCTACGAGGTATCCCTGGACGAGCTGGTGCGCGGCACCGCCGAGGCCGAGGACGAGGCCGAGGCGCTGCAAGCTCAGGCCTCTCAAGAGCCCGCCCCGGGCTGCGAGGATGCGGCCCTGGCCGAGAAGGCGGGCAGCGAAGGCTGCGAGATGACGCCATCCTCAGAGGAGGGAGCGCCCCGCACCGCCAACGGCATCGAGACGGTGCAGCCCAAGGGGGCCGAGGCTCCAGCTCGACCCCCTCAAGCATCGCCAGATGGCATCCCCAGCGCGCTGGCAAGCGCCCACGCCAGCGCTTGCGGCGGCAGCCAGGCATCCGCCACGAAAGGCGCTGCCACCACCACGGCCCCGGACGCTGGCACGCCCGTCCCGCCCGAGCCCGCCGGGAGCCCCATCGTGCCGCCCGTGCCAACCAACGACCTCGTCGCTGCCACGCCGGGCGAGCTTGCGCAGTGTCCCCGTCGCAGCGCGCTGGCGACCTTCCCCTACCCGGTGTTCGTGGCCCTCACCTACCTGGTGATCGGCTTCTGCTTCGGCCTCTGGAACCCCGGATGGGTCATCTTCTTCACCATCCCGTTCTACTACTGGGTCGTGAAGATCGTCGAGAACGACCCCGAGCACATCGCCCGCCACGGCGGGCCCGTCGAGTAGGAGGCAAGGATGTCCATGCTCACACGCAACAGCTGGGTGAAGATAGCGCTGGTGGCGCTGCTGTGCCTCGTGGTCTGCGGCGGCCTCGTCAGCTGCAACCGAGGCTGCACGAGCGCCGTCAACCACGCCACTAGCCTTGGCAGCTCCCTTTACACGGACTACGAGCTTCCCAACGTCGGCGGTGGAACGGTCGCTGCCCAGGATGTGCAGGACCTGGAGATAGACTGGGCCGCCGGCAGCGTGGCCGTCGAGGTGGTGCCCGACGCGGAGGCCGATGGCATGGTGGTGATCGAGGAGCCGGCCTCTGGTCAGGTCCCCGACCAAGAGCGCGTGCGCTGGGGCATGGTCGGCCAGAAGCTGGTCGTCGCCTCCGGCTACGAGCGCCGCGGCTTGTGCTTGTGGGGCTGCTCCCTGAACGCCGCCCAGACCCAATTGACGCTGCGCCTGCCCGAGAGCACCGCCCGTGCGCTTGGCACCATGGCGCTCAACGCCGCCTCCGGGCGCTACACGCTCGGCCCCATCGGCTGCGAGCAGCTGCGCATCTCCCTCGCCTCGGGCCACGTTGAAGGCGAAGGCCTCCAGGCGAGCGACCTTCAGATGCAGGTAGCTAGCGGCAAGGTGGACCTGAGCGGCACCTTCGCCGACCAGATGACGCTGGACCAGGCAAGCGGCAACGTGGCCATCGCCTGCGAGGGCCGCTGCCCAAGCCGCAGCAAGATCGACCTTGCCAGCGGCAACGTGCAGCTGCAACTGCCCGAAGATGCCGGCTTCTCCGTCGACATCGACCGGACGTCCGGCTCGTTCGACTATGCCTTCTCCGATAGCGCGAAGCAGAGCGGCAGCGCCTATGTGCACGGCGATGGCACCGGCCGCATCAGCGTGAACATGCTCAGCGGCTCCATGACCCTCGCGCCGCTGCCCTCAGTCGCCGCGGCTGGGGGCGCCGGGAGCGCCACCCTGCAGGAATCTCGCATCGCCAAATAGGGGTTGCATCCGCCTGGAAAAGAGCGTAGTATGTTTTTTCGCCTTTAGAAGGGCGCTACTGATGATGCGGGGTGGAGCAGTCTGGTAGCTCGCCGGGCTCATAACCCGGAGGTC
>CANOCK010000016.1 GCA_947564525.1 uncultured bacterium
TCGGCAGCGCGCATCGCGCAGCCTAGGGCTGTGACATTTTCGCTTTATATTGACAAACTTTCGAAGTCGCAGTTGCGTCCCCGGATCCTTTTGGTATACTAACCAAGCTGTCAACGCAGCACGGGGTGTTAGCTCAGTTGGTTAGAGCGCCGGCCTGTCACGTCGGAGGTCGCGAGTTCGAGTCTCGTACATCCCGCCATTAAGACACGAGGTCAGAGGGTATTTTCCTTCTGGCCTTTTTCATTTCCTGGCGGCTTAAACTAGGGTTATGTTGGGGTTATGTTTCAGAAAGTGTGTCCGCAGCGATTATTCACGGTCTGTATTCGGTGGGCATATGGAACTCGTTCCAGTCGATCTCTGAGCCGTATTCCTCGGGCGCCCCATCATCTCGTCTGCGCTTGCTGGAAGCTGATGCGAACAGTCCGTCCACTTGGTCATCCGTCGGCATGACGCGCAGGATCTCGGCTGGAGGAAGCGGCGCTTCCGTGCGCATGTGGCACCACCAGAAGATGGCCTTGATGCGATGGATCAGCGGCAAGCCCCGGTGAAGCCTCGGCATCTCGCGGATCCGGGCGTTCCTGCTCTCGATCGCGTTGTTGGTGGAGCCCCATGCGCCACCGCGCTCCTGCCCCATCTCCACGAACGTGAACAGCTGCCCGCTGCGGACGAGCTTGCTGAGCGATCTTCTGGCCCTCCTCAGGCGCTCGTGGGCGTAGAGGCGCTTGCCGTCCTTCAAGGCGAGCTCCCGCAAGAAGCGCTCCCACCTCGTGCACCAGTCGCTGTGATCGGCAAGCCATGCAGCTGCGGCGTCCGCGTCCTTTGCGTCCTTGAGCCTGTTCGCGATGCCTCAGAGCTCGCGCCCGCATTCGAGCTTGGGGTTGAGCGTCGTATGCCTTTTGACCTGGCTCGCCGCATGGAAGGCGCATCGCTGGATGCGGGTTGCGGGCCAGACCGCGCTCGCGGCCTTGGCGAGGCCGCGAGCGCCATCGGAGACGAGCATGGAGGGCACGGGCATCCTCATCATGAGGGCAGCCCACGCCTCGGCGCATTCGCTCTGCGCGAGATGCCAGGCGAGGACGTGGCCTCTGCTGCAGGCGATGAGGATGACGGCATCGCGCTTGAGCCAGATGCCGTCGAGGAACACGACATCGAAGACCTCTCCGACATAGGGCGCGATGGGCCATATCCCCCATATCCATGAGGTCCTGCGCCAAAACGTCGCCCTGCTGACCTTCTTCTCGGCGATGGGGCCCTTGGAGAGGAGCCAGTCGAGGAGGAAGGCGAGGTCTTTTGCGCGAGAATCGATCTGCCTCGCAGATGACGATCCGCAGACCGTGCAGCGCCACCTTTGCAGCCCAGAGGATGTGCTGCCGTTCCCTCTCATCTTGGCACCGCAGAGCGCGCATCTTGGATTATCCACACCATGTTCCTCATCTCAGACAACTTCTCTTGCGGAAACCATTGTCTGATCTGGGACGTCAAGTGGAAACAGAGCACGCTTTTTGAAACACCTGGAAGTTGGTTCGAATCAACTTCCAGGCAATGATTGTCTAGGATGAACTGGGATAACCGTCCTCCATAGAGCACAATTTTTGAAACATAACCCTTCTAATTGGCGCCGACGCTGTTTTGTGATATAAGGTATTTGGTGGCTGAATAAGCTACCTCCAAGCGCCGGGGGCAGTCCCCCGGCAACTTTTTTATTAGGGGGTGCACCTTGTCAGAACTGTCGATCTTCGTAGACGAAAGCGGAGACAAGAGCACTCGCACCCGATACTTTATCCTGACGCTTGTTCTTCATGATCAGCGTGAAGGCATCGCAAATGATATAAGCATCTACGAACAATCGCTTACCGCCGCTGATATACCCAACATTCCCTTCCATTCAGAGCCCCTGTTAAACGGTCATGGTGCGTATGAGGACTTATCGTTGGAGCAAAGGAAGAAGCTCCTTACGTCATTCGCCTCACTGGTGAGGTTTCTCCCGCTTAAATACAAGACCTTTGTTTACCAGAGATCCCATTTCGATAGCACAGATAAGCTCGCAGCTCGTATGAGGCGTGATATTTCATCGTTGTTCTTCGACAATCTTGAGTTCTTTCAATCATTCGAGCATGTGAAGCTCTACTACGACAATGGGCAAGAGATCGTTAAGCGCGCATTGTATGACTCGGTAGAGTTTGCGCTCTCGAAGCAGGCGATTGAAAAGAAGCGCACCACGATGACCGAATACAGGCTCGCTCAGGTCGTAGACTACCTCTGCACTATCGAACTTGCGGCTGTGAAGTACGCCGCCAAGGAGAATGGTAGGACTTACGATAAGTTCTTCGGCGGCATCGGCACGTTCAAGAAGAACTGGCTGAAGCAGGCGAGGAGAAAGCTCCTGTCCTGAAGGAAGTGCACAGGAGGCGCGCACCGACTCGAAAGCCCGTCGATGCGCGCCTCGGCTCGCGTGATAGGCATAGCGCAAAGCGCCAGTTCAGAACTACAGTTTCATTTACCTTGCTACATAGTTAAGCCGCTGTCACGTCGGAGGTCGCGAGTTCGAGTCTCGTACATCCCGCCACTTGGCAATCTGAGCCCGCGATGACCTCGCGGGCTTATTCTTTTCTGGGAAGGGCTCTCCGAATCCGACGATGGGCGCCATCCTGGACTTGCGCGAATGCCCCAAGAACGGCCTTTTCTACGGCGGCCGTGCCGGCCAGAAGGAGGGCATCCCCATAGAGGGCGAGCCTTGGACGGCCAAGTGCCCGAGACCACGGGGGACCTGAAGGGAAGGCGCCTTCCCTCCTACGCGTCAAGCCCGGTCTCCGAGCGCATAGGGTCGCGCGTGCATGCCTCGCTCGGGATTCCCGCCCAGGTGACGGAGCTCGGCTACCGCAGCGGCAAGATTGTGTGCGCCTGCAAGGACTTCACGTTCCCCGATGCGCGCCTCTTCGAGTTCGATGAGGTAAAGAACTCCCTGTCCGACGAGGACGAGGGCTTCTCCTCTGCTCCGTCTGACGGAGAGAGCGTCTACCTGAGCGACGTCCTCGCTGCAATCGAGGCCTCTGAGCTGCTATAGGGGATACCCGGCGTCAAGGAGCTCTTCTGGAGCATGTTCGTCGTGGAGGCCCTCCTGAAGAGCCCCGACCGGAACAACGGCAACTGGGCGGCCTCCGTTGCCCCTTCCTCCACCGGTGAAGGGCCCTGGCGCTGACGGCCCCGGGCTTCTTGGATGCTCTGGTGCAAAAGCCTCTGCGCCCGTGATCACCTTGAGGACCCTTGACCCGGATTTCCTCGCCGAACATGGCCTCCCCGCATGCTTGTGTGTCCGGGGGAGTGTCCGGGGTTCCTTTCCTTACCTATACGAAAATCTCCAAATTTGGCTATTTCATGTACGTACTTTCGCCAAATTTGGCTAAAATACCATAGGTAATCTCTAACAGGCATTCGAGCTGAGACTGGGGGTTGCCATGAGAAGGCAGCTTATGGAGAAGCTTGAGCGATGGAAGGAATCTCCGAGGAGGAAGCCTCTGGTCATCCATGGTGCGCGTCAGGTGGGGAAGACATGGCTCTTGAAGGAGTTCGGCCGCACCAAGTTCCGGAACGTCGCCTACGTGACCTTCGACAACAACCCGGTGATGGCCGCCTTGTTCGAAAGCGGCTATGACACGAAGAGCATCTTGCTGGGCCTTCAGGCTGAGGCGGGAGAGGCGATCACGGAAGGGGAGACGCTGGTCATCTTCGACGAGGTGCAGGAGTGCCCCAAGGCCCTCACCTCGCTGAAGTACTTCCACGAGAACATGTCGAACCTGCACATAGCAGCTGCTGGGTCGCTGCTCGGACTCACCTTGCATAGCGGGACGGGGTTCCCTGTCGGCAACGTCACGACGCTCGAGCTCTATCCCTTGAGCTTCGACGAGTTCCTGGATGCGACCGGCAACGGGCCCCTGCGCGAGCTGCTCCTGTCCGACAAGGTGGAGGCCATCTCCGCGCTTGCCCCCAAGGCCATCCTGCTCTTGCGGCAGTACTACTATGTGGGCGGCATGCCGTCCGCTGTGATGGCGTTCATCGAAGAGGGCCAGCTGAAGGCGGCTCGCGACGAGCAGCTGCAGATCCTGACCGACTATCGGCTCGACATCTCGAAGCATGTCCCGGCTGCTGAGGTTGAGCGCATCCTAGCCGTTTGGGACTCCATCCCGCGCCATCTTGGGAAAGAGAACAAGAAGTTCATCTTCGGACAGATAAGAGAGGGTGCGCGGGCGCGTGACTATCGCAGCGCGATCACATGGCTGTCCCAGGCGGGGCTCGTGACCTTGGTGAATCGGGTGTCGAAGCCCGGCATGCCGCTTGCGGCTTATGCGGATGAAGGGGCGTTCAAGCTCTTCGTCTTGGATGTCGGGCTTCTGGGGGCCATGTCCGGGTTACGGGAGCGTGCGGTCATCGAGGGAGACGATGTCTTTACGGAATTCAAGGGATCCCTCACGGAACAGCATGTTTGCCAGCAGCTCCTTTCCAGCTGTGGCTTGAGACCTTTCTATTGGGCATCCGATACGACTAAGAATGAGATCGACTTCGTCGTTCAAGACGAGGAAGGCACCTTCCCCATAGAGGCGAAGGCAGAGGAAAACCTTCGGTCGAAAAGCTTGAGGGCGTTCGCCGGCAAGTACCCGGAAACGCATCCCCTTCGATTCTCCATGGCGGGCTTTCGGGTGGAGCCGTGGATGAGGAACGTTCCCCTGTACGCTTTGAGCAACGTGGGGCTCTGGAAGGCGAGCCTGTAGGCCTGCAACGGGCTGCCTGGCCTCGCTGGTTCCGGCTGCTGCAGGGGCTTGCTGGCGCTTGTCGGGCCGCCTTCGTCCATGGCGCGCCTTGTCGAACCTGTGTATAGTGCTGTCAGGAGGCCGAAGCGGCGACGCGCGTCGTGCGCCGTGGCCCGCTTCCCGCGCCAGCGCCCGGAGCCGGCGCATCGGTCCGTCATGAGGAAGGTCGTACCATGGGAAACACCGCTCATCCCCCCGGCGCCCGCAGGACGGCGCCGCATCCTATCGGCGCTCGCGTGGGCGCCGCCCTAGCCGCCTTCGCCACGGCCTGCGCCGTCGCCCTCGCCCTCGTGGCCGTGCCCACGGCCGAGGCGAGCCAGTTCACGGACGTGCCGGACGACCACTGGGCCCAGAAGGCCGGCACCATCGACCGCGCCGTGGCCCGCGGCCTCGTCAAGGGCTACGGCGACGGCAGGTTCGGGCCCGACGACAGCGTCACCCGCGCCCAGGTGGTCGTCATGCTGATGCGGGCCGAGAAGGTCGCCGAGCCGCCCTTCTTCCCCGACAACGATACCTCCTGGACCGACGTTGCCGACGGCGAGTACTACACCGCGGCGCTCAACTGGGCCTTCGCCAACGACGTGCTCAGCAAGGAGAACAGCGAGGTGCGGCCGAACGACCCGATTACGCGCGAGGAGCTGTGCGCGGTGCTGTCCAACTACGGCTCCCGGGTCCTCGGGCGCGACGTGTCCTCCGACGAGGACCGCCTGGGCCGCTACGCTGACGCGGGGTCGCTGTCGGAATGGGCGCGCTCGGTGGCGTCCTACTGCGTGGAGCAGGGGATCATCGGCGGGGCGAGCGAGCTGAACCCGGCCGGCTCGGCCACGCGCGCCGAGACCGCCAAGATGGTGCTCGCCTTCTTCGACGGGGACACGCCGCAGGCGCCCCTCTACAAGTCCCACTCCATCGCCGTGGGGCAGGGCGACGCCACCTTCGTCGAGCTGCCGGACGGCCGCACCATGCTCATTGACGCAGGCCCGGCCGATGCGGCCGACGCGGTGGTCGGCTTCATCGAGGAGCGCGGCCACGACGCCATCGACTACGTGGTGATGACCCATCCGGACGCCGACCACGTGGGCGCCATGGCGGAGGTCATCGGCGCTTTCTCCGTGGGGCAGGCCTTCGCTCCGGCTGCCCTCGTCGACCGGCCTGCCTTCGACGACGCCAAGGCGGCCCTCGCCGATCAGGGGCTTGCCCTCGAGGGCGCCTCGGCTGGCCGCGTGGTGGCTCGCGGAGACGACCTGCAGTGCAAGGTGGTGCTGCCTCGTGCCGACGCCGCCGCGTCCGACGACGCCAACTCCCTCGTGCTGGCCGTGACCTACCTTGGCCGCACCTGGGTCTACGCCAGCGACGCCCGCGCGGCCGACCTGGCGAGCCTGGGCCAGCGTGCCGAGGTGCTGAAGGTGAGCGACCACGGCGCCGAGGGCGGCACCACCCAGGCGACGGTGGACGCCCTGCGCCCCGCTCACGCCGTCATCTCCGCGGGAGGGGCGGCTGGCCAGCCGAGCGACAAGGTGCTCGGCTTGCTGAAGGGCGCCAAGACCTACCGCACGGACAAGCAGGGGAGCCTGTCGGGCTGCTCCGACGGCACGGGCGCCTGGTTCGGCGTGGCGCCGCTCGCCTACGAGCCGCCGGCGACGGAGCCCTCCGCCCCCGGGACCCCGAGCGAGCCGTCGAACCCGGGCACCGCCACGCCGAGCCCCTCGCCGTCGCCCGACGTCAACATGCAGGTGTGCGTGACCAAGTCGGGCACCAAGTACCACCGCACGAGCTGCCCGACGGTCTCCAACTCTACGGGGCTGCGCTACATGACCGCCGCCGAGGCCCGCAGCAAGGGCTTCGGCCCCTGCAAGGTGTGCAAGCCCGCCTAGGCGCTGCCCTCCGGCTCGGCCGCGGCGCGACTGGCCTTCACGGCCGCCGCGCTCGCATCCCGACCCCTTCGCGGGCCGTCCCATCCCCGGGGCGGCCCGCCTTCTGTTTCCAGCGTGTTAAACCCATGCCGTTGACCTGCAAGGCGGCCCCCGACCCTCTCCTCCAAGGCGCCCTTTGGCCTATAATCAACGGTCATATACCCACAGGAGCAAGAGGAAGGCGCAAGGTGGAGCCGAACATCCAAGAAGTCGCGAACCGCATCAAGTGGCTGCGGGAAGACCTGGGCCTTTCCCAGCAGGACATGGCCGAGGCCACCGAGCGCAGCCTAGAGGAGTACGCGCTGCAGGAATCGGGCCAGCAGGACCTGTCGTTCACGTTCCTGTACAAGTGCGCCGAGAAGCTCGGCGTCGATGTGGTCGAGCTGCTCACCGGCGAGAACCCGCACCTGTGCGGCTATTCGCTCGTGCGCGCCGCCGACGGACTTTCCATCAAGCGTCGCGCTGGCTTCGAGTACCTGCACAAGGCCCCGTGCTTCAAGGGCAAGCTGGCCGAGCCCTTCCAGGTGACCGCCCCTTACCTGGCTGACGAGCAGGACAAGCCCATCCACCTGTCGCGTCATGAGGGCCAGGAGATCGACTACGTGCTGGAAGGCCGCATGCGCTTCGCCTTCGAGGGTCACGAGGAAGTGCTCGACCCGGGCGACATGGTCATGTACGACTCGGGCCGCCCCCATGGCATGATAGCCATCGACGGGGCGCCTTGCCGCTTCCTCGCCATCGTGCTGCGCCCGAGCGGGCCGGCCATTATCTAGGCGCCGCGGGATGCGCCGGCCCCAGGCCGCTGCGCTCCTTCGACGCCGCAACGAAGATGATGGCATGACGCGCGGGCCCCGTGCCCGCCTGACCCGCAAAGGAAGCCCTGCACTATGAGGAACATAAACGAGCGCTACGTTACCGAGACCTACGCCGACGACGGCCAGCTGGCCACGTTCGAGGTGCATTGCGAGCCCAGCTTCAACTTCGCCTACGACGTGGTGGACGACATCGCGGAAAACGACCCCGAGCGTCGCGCCATGATATGGGTGAACCCCGAAGGGGAGCAGCATACCTTCACCTTCGCCGACATGAAGCGCTGGTCCGACAAGACGGCCAGCTACCTGGCTGGGCTCGGCATCGGCCGCGGCGACTTCGTCATGGTCATCCTGCGCCGCCACTACCAGTTCTGGTTCGTGGCCCTGGCGCTGGCGAAGCTTGGCGCCGTGATGGTGCCCGCCACCTTCATGCTGAAGGAGCACGACCTTGAGTACCGCCTGAACGGCGCCGACATCAAGGCGGTCATCGCCACCGACGCCGGCGACATCGCCCAGGTCATGGACAACGTGGCCGACCAGGCGCCCACGGTGCAAGCGCGCATCCTGGTGGCCTCGGGCGGGGGCGGCCTGACCCCGCGCGACGAGCAGGGCCGCTTGATGGTGCCCGAAGGCACGCTGGTGGGGGAGGCGCTCTCGGGCGAGCAGGGCGTCTGCGCCCTGGCTGCCGAGCGCCCCGGCTGGCACGACTTCAACACGGGCGTGCGCGCTGCCTCGGAGGGCTTCGCTCGCCGCGAGACGCTGGCGGCCGACCCCATGCTCATGTACTTCTCCAGCGGCACCTCGGGCAACCCGAAGATGGTGCTGCATGACAGCCTGTACGCCCTCGGCCACCTGATCACGGCCAAGCACTGGCACAACGTGCGGCCCGACGGCGTGCACTTCACCATCGCCGACACGGGCTGGGGCAAGGCCGTGTGGGGCAAGTTCTACGGCCAGTGGCTCATGGAGGCCTGCGTGTTCACCTACGACTTCGACCGCTTCCATCCCAGCGAGATCCTGGGGCTCATCGGCGAGCATCGCATCACCACGCTGTGCTGCCCGCCCACCATGTACCGCCTCATGATGAACGAGGGCATCGACGGCTACGACCTGTCCAGCCTGGAGTACTCGACCACGGCGGGCGAGGCGCTGAACCCCGACCTGTTCGAGTACTGGCGCGACCATACGGGCCTGACCATCTACGAGGGCTTCGGCCAGACCGAGACGCCGCTGACCATCGGCAACCTGACGGGCTCGACGCCGCGGGCCGGGTCCATGGGCAAGCCGGTGCCGCTCTACGACGTGGCGCTGCTGCGCGAGGACGGCACGCCCTGCGCGCCGGGCCAGCGCGGCGAGATCTGCATCAACATCGACCCGCATCCCGCGGGCATCATGATGGGCTACTACCGCAACCCCGAAAAGACCGCGGCCGCCATGCACGACGGCTGGTACCACACCGGCGACACCGCCTGGGAGGACGAGGACGGCTACTACTGGTTCGTGGGGCGCAACGACGACGTCATCAAGTCGAGCGGCTACCGCATCGGGCCCTTCGAGATAGAGTCGGTGCTGCTGGAGCATCCGGCCGTGCGCGAGTGCGCCGTCACCGGCGTGCCCGACCCCGAGCGCGGCGCCGTGGTGAAGGCCACGGTGGTGCTGGCCGAGGGCGCGCAGGGCACCGACGAGCTGACGCGCGAGCTGCAGGCGTGGGTGAAGCGGCAGACGGCGCCCTACAAGTACCCGCGCATCATCGAGTACGTCGACAAGCTGCCCCGCACCGTCAACGGGAAGGTGCGGCGCGTGGCCATACGCGAGAAGGACGAGAACGAGCCGGTCGAGATAGCCGAGGGCCTGGTCTAGGGCGCGCGGCTGCGACAGAGGGCGAAGGGAAGGAACAGCATGGCAAGAGGCAGAGTGACCATCGACGAGGGGTTCTGCAAGGGGTGCGGCCTGTGCGTGGCCGTGTGCCCGGCGCACGTCCTCGAGCTCGACATGGCGCGCATCACGCCCAAGGGCTACCACCCCGCAGCATGCGTGGACGAGGCGGGCTGCACCGGCTGCGGCACCTGTGCGCTCATGTGCCCTGACGTGGCGATAACCGTTGAGAGGGAGGTGCGTGCCTGATGGCCCCCGCAAACGACAAGGTGCTGATGAAGGGCAACGAGGCGCTGGCCGAGGCGGCCATGCGCGCTGGCTGCCGCTTCTTCTTCGGCTACCCCATAACCCCGCAGACCGAGCTGGCCGCCTACATGGCCAAGCACATGCCCGGCCGCGGGGGCACGTACCTGCAGGCCGAGAGCGAGGTGGCGGCCATCAACATGGTCTACGGCGCCTCGGCGGCCGGCGCGCGGGTGATGACGTCGTCGTCGAGCCCGGGCATATCGCTCAAGACCGAGGGCATCTCCTACATGGCCGGGGCCGACCTGCCCGGCGTCATCATCAACGTGCAGCGCGGCGGCCCGGGCCTGGGCGGCATCCAGCCTTCCCAGAGCGACTACTGGCAGGCCACGCGCGCGCTCGGCCACGGCGACTTCCAGGTGGTCGTGCTGGCGCCTTCCACGGTGCAGGAGATGGCCGACCTCGCCTACGAGGCGTTCGACCTGGCCGACAAGTACCGCACGCCGGTCATGATACTGGCCGACGGCATGCTGGGCCAGATGATGGAGCCCGTGGTGCTGCCGGACGAGCGCAGCCTTGACAGCCTGCCCGAGAAGCCCTGGGCCACGGTGGGCCATGGGCACAAGCGCGCCCACAACGTGGTGAACTCGCTGTACCTGACCGCCGAGGAGCTGGAGCGCCTGAACATCGAGCGCTACGAGCGCTACGCCGCCATCGAGCGCGACGAGCAGCGTGCCGAGAGCTACCTCACCGACGATGCCGACATCGTGCTGGTGGCCTTCGGCGGCGCGGCCCGCATCGCCCGCAGCGCCGTGAACCTGGCTCGCGCCGAGGGCATCAAGGCCGGGCTCATCCGCCCGGTGACGCTGTGGCCCTTCCCGGCGGATGCTATCGAGCCGGTTGCCGAGCGTGGCGCGCGGTTCCTCACGGTGGAGATGAACATGGGCCAGATGGTCGACGACGTGCGCCTTGCCGTGAACGGCCGTGCCCCGGTGGCGTTCTATGGCCGCACCGGCGGCGTCATCCCGTCGCCCGAGGAAGTGCTCGACCAGATACGCGCCCTTGACGCGGAAGGAGGCGATGCCGCATGAGCGAGGCGATGGAAACCGTCTACGAGCGGCCCCATGCGCTGCTGCCCGTAGTGACCAACTACTGCCCGGGCTGCGCCCATGGCATCGTGAACCGCCTGGTGGCCGAGGTGCTCGACGAGCTGGACGTGGAAGGCCGCGCCATCGGCGTGGCGCCCGTGGGCTGCTCGGTCATGGCCTACGACTTCTTCGGCTGCGACATGATAGAGGCCGCCCACGGCCGTGCGCCCGCCGTGGCCACGGCGGTGAAGCGCGTGCATCCCGACGGCGTGGTGTTCGCCTACCAGGGCGACGGCGACCTGGCCTCCATCGGCATGGCCGAGACGGTGCACGCCGCCACTCGCGGCGAGAACATCACCGTCATCTTCATCAACAACGCCATCTACGGCATGACCGGCGGCCAGATGGCCCCCACGAGCCTGCCCAACCAGGTGACCCAGACCTCGCCCTTCGGGCGCAACGTGGACACCGACGGCTATCCCATACGCGTGTGCGAGCTGCTGTCCACCCTGGACGGCGTGGCGTACCTCGAGCGCGTGACCGTGGACAGCCCCAAGAACGTGCGCAAGGCCAAGAAGGCCATCAAGCGCGCCTTCCAGAACCAGATGGACGGCCTGGGGTACTCGCTCGTGGAGGTGGCCTCCACCTGCCCGACCAACTGGGGCATGAGCCCGGCTGACGCCTTCGCGTGGATGGGGGAGAACATGCTGCCCTACTACCCGCTGGGCGTGTACAAGGACGTGGTGGCGGACGGCTTCGCCAGCGCTGCCGAGGCCGCGGCCGCTCGCAGCGCCGCGTGCCCCATCGCCCACCCTGAGAACGCGGAAGGGGAGTGCGCGTGATGGCAGACATCAAAGAGCTCCAACTGGTGCTGGCCGGCTTCGGCGGCCAGGGCGTCCTGTTCGCCGGGAAGGTGATCGCCTACGCCGCGCTGCTGGAAGGCCGCGAGGTGTCGTGGCTGCCCTCCTACGGCCCCGAGATGCGCGGCGGCACCGCCAACTGCTCGGTGACGCTCTCCGACGAGCCCATCGGCAGCCCGCTGGTGACGGCGCCCAATGCGCTCGTGGCCATGAACCAGCCTTCGTTCGACAAGTTCATCGGCACGGTGCGCCCGGGCGGCGTGGCCGTGGCCGACAGCACCATGGTGCCCGAGGTCACCGCGCCCGAGGGCGTGGGGGCGTGCGCTGTGCCCGCCACGGCCCTGGCTGAGGAGGCGGGCCTGAAGGGCCTGGCCAACATCGTGCTGGTGGGCAAGCTGTGGGCGCTCACGGGCTTCTGCGACCGCGCCACGCTCGACGCGGCCATAGAGGCCAGCGTGCCCCCGCGCAAGGCGGCCCTCATCGAGAAGAACAAGCAGGCCATCGCCTTGGGGATCGAGGCCTGAGAGCCCTTCCAGGGCGCAGGCTTCGGCCCTAGAGGGGACCGGAAAGGGGAGAGCATGGAGAACGCCGAGTCGATGCGGGAGGTGGGCCTGCGCCTGCAAGGGCTGCGCGAGGCCTGCGACGTGACCGTGGAGGAGATGGCCCATGAGCTGGGCGTGTCCCCCGGCACCTACGCCGAATGGGAGGAGACGGGCGAGGACGTGCCCATCTCGGCCCTGTACCACGTGGCGCGCACGTTCAACGTGGAGCTGACCGAGCTTCTGACCGGCACCTCGGCCAAGCTCGACACCTACCACGTGGTGCGCCGCGGCGAGGGCCAGGAGGTGGACCGCTACCCGGGCTACCACTACGACGACATGGCCTGGCGCTACGCCGGCAAGGTCATGCAGCCGCTCATGGTGGTGCTCGACCCCAGCGACGAGCCAGCCGAGCTGGTGTGCCACAGCGGCCAGGAGTTCAACTTCGTGGTGGAGGGGTCCATCGTGGTCACCTTCGACGACAAGGAGATCGTGCTGAACGAGTGGGACAGCATCTACTTCAATCCCACCCACCCTCATGGCCAGCGCTGCCATGGGGACAAGACCGCAAAGTTCATAACCATCATCGCAGAGTGAGACCATGGCTGACTATATCTTGAAGAAGTACTGCCCTCGCATCGAGTTCGACTCCTACGAGGACTTCCGCGACAACTTCCGCATCGACGTGCCCGAGGCGTTCAACTTCGGCTTCGACGTGGTGGACGAGTGGGCCCGCGTCGAGCCCGGCAAGCGCGCGCTGGTCTGGTGCGACGACGCCGGCGAGGAGCGCACGTTCACGTTCGACGACATCGCGCGCCTGTCCAACCAGGCTGCCAACGGCTTCGCCGCGCTGGGCATCGGCAAGGGCGACGTGGTCATGTGCATCCTGCGCCGCCGCTGGGAGTACTGGGTCACCGCCGTGGCGCTGTGCAAGCTGGGGGCCACCATCATCCCCGCTTCGCTGCAGCTGACGAAGAAGGACGTGGCCTACCGCGCCAACAGCGCCGACGTGAAGGCCATCGTGTGCGTCGACGACGACTACGTGTGCAGCCAGGTGGAGGCTGCGCTGCCCGAGGCGCCCACGGTGGAGCAGAAGGTGCTGGTGGCCGGCGAGCGCCCGGGGTGGCTGGGCTTCGACGAGCTGCTGGCCGGCCAGCCCGACGCCTTCGATCGCCCCACAGGCGATGCGGGCGTGACCAGCCAGGACATCATGCTCATGTACTTCACCAGCGGCACGACGGGCAATCCGAAGGCGGTGCTGCACAACTTCGCGCACCCGCTCGGCCACATCATCACCGCCAAGTACTGGCAGCAGGTGCAGGAGGACAAGCTGCACATGAGCGTGACCGATTCGGGCTGGGCCAAGTTCGGCTGGGGCAAGATCTACGGCCAGTGGATAGCGGGCGCGGTCATCTTCGCCTACGACATGGAGAAGTTCGTGCCCACGAAGCTGCTGCAGAAGATCCAGGACCACCAGCTGACCACGTTCTGCGCGCCGCCCACCATGTACCGCTTCATGCTGCAGGAGGACGTGGCGGCCTACGACCTCTCGAGCGTGGAGAACTTCGCCACGGCCGGCGAGCCGCTGAACGCCGAGGTGACCCTGGCCTGGGAGCGCCTGACCGGCAAGAAGATACGCGAGGGCTTCGGCCAGACCGAGGGTCCCGTGCTGCTGGCGACGTTCCCGTGGGTGGAGCCGCGCCCGGGCTCCATGGGCAAGCCGAGCCCGCTGCTGAACGTGCGGCTGCTCGACGATGACGGCGCCGAGGTGCCCGACGGCGAGGAGGGGGCCATCTGCGTGACGGGCCTCGAGCAGGCGTACCCGCCGGGGCTGTTCGTGGGCTACTACGCCGATCCGGAGCGCACGGCCGAGGCTGTGGGCGGCAGCTACTACAACCTCCACGACATGGCATGGCGCGATTCCGACGGCTACTGCTTCTTCGTGGGCCGCAACGACGACGTCATCAAGTGCTCGGGCTATCGCATCGGGCCCTTCGAGGTGGAAAGCGCGCTGGTCGAGCACCCGGCGGTGGTGGAGTGCGCCGTCACGGCCGCGCCCGACCCCATCCGCGGCAAGGTGGTGAAGGCGTCGGTCATCCTGGCGCGGGGCTACGAGCCCTCCGACGCGCTGGTGAAGGAGCTCCAGGACCACGTTAAGAAGACGACGGCGCCCTACAAGTACCCGCGCATCGTCGAGTTCGTGGACGAGCTGCCAAAGACCATCGGAGGCAAGATAAAGCGCAAGCAGATACGGCAGACCGACGGCATCCATGACTGAGGTCATGCGGCTTGTGCTTTACTACTCTACTGTGATAAAGTATCAGAAGCCGCAGCAGCCCGTGGGGCCGCGCTGGGCCGGGGCATCGAGGCGGTGCTGCCCGGCCAGCGCGCCCAAGGGCGTTCGCGCGGCCCAGCCTGCCCCTTGCGCCAAAGGAACGCGTTGATGAACCTAGCGACACCCCAGGGCTTCCGCGACGTGCTGGCCGACGAGGCTGTCGCCCGCGAGGCCATCACCCGCGCCGTGGCCGACCTGTTCGCCGCCCATGGCTACAGCCCCATCGAGACGCCGACCCTGGAGGCCCTGGACGTCATGGCCCGCGGGGTGCGCGTGCCGACGAGCCCCTTCAAGCTGTTCGATGCCACGGGCGAGCTGCTGGCCATGCGGCCGGACGTGACGTTGCAGGTGGCGCGCATGGACGCCACGCGCTTCCCCGACGATTCCGGCCCGCGCCGGCTGCGCTACACCCAGCGCGTGTTCCGCGCCTCGGCCGGGGCCATGCAGGCGGCAGCGCGCGAGCTCACCCAGATAGGCGTGGAGTGCATCGGCGACGAGGGGCCCGAGGCCGACGCTGAGGTGGTGGGCCTGCTGGCCGAGGCGCTGCAGGTGGCGGGCGTGGGCGACTGCTGCCTGGCCCTGGCCACCGTGGGCGTGCTGCGGGCGCTGCTGGAGGGCTGCGGGGCCACGGAGGGCTGGAAGGACCAGGTGCTCGCGGCCTACCACGGCTCCGACTACGTGGAGCTCGACCGGCTGTGCTCCTTCGAGGCGGCCGGGGGCGCCCTGGAGGGCGACTGCCTGCCGGACTTCGCCCGGGCCATCGCCCAGCTGCCTCGCGTCCGCGGCGGCCGCGGGGCCATCGAGGAGGCCCGCGCCCTGGTGGCGCCCTTGGGCTGCGACGGCGCCCTGGACGGCTTCGCGGCGGCCTACGACCGCCTGGCCGAGGGCGGCTGCCCCGCCCGGCTGCTCGTGGACTTCTCGGCCATGAGCTCCTTCGACTACTACACCGGCATCGTGTTCGCCGCCTACGCCCCCGGCTGCGGCGAGGCCCTGGGCTCGGGCGGCCGCTACGATGGCCTCATCGGCGCCTACGGAGCCGACCGCCCTGCCGCCGGCTTCGCCTTCTGCCTGGAGCGGGCCATGGGGGCTGCCGGCGCCGCCCCGCAGCCCGACCGGCCGCTGCGCATCGCCGTGCCCAAGGGCTCGCTCAACGCCGACTCCATCGCCAACTTGGCCGCCTGCGGCCTGGACGTCACGGGCCTCGAGGCGCCTGGCCGCCAGCTCATCATCCGCAACCCTGGGGTGGAGTACGTGATCGTGCGCCCCTCCGACGCGCCCACCTTCGTGGCCCTGGGGGCGGCCGACTGCGGCATCTGCGGCAAGGACTCGCTCGTCGAGGCTGGCGCCGAGGTGGTGGAGGTGGTGGACCTCAAGTTCGGGGCCTGCACCTTCGTCGTGGCCGAGCCGGAGGGCGCCGCCGAGGCCATCGCCCGCAAGGCGGCGGCCCTGGGCACCCTGCGGGTGGCCACGAAGTACCCCCGCATCACCGCGGCCTACTACGCGCGCCGCGGCCAGCAGGTGGACATCGTCACGCTCCACGGCAACATCGAGCTGGCGCCGCTCACCGCCATGGCCGAGCGCATCGTGGACATAACGGCCACGGGCACCACCCTGCGCGAGAACCGGCTGGCCATCGTCGACGAGGTGATGGGCTCCACCGCCCGCTTCTTCGCCAACCCCTGCGCCTTCCGCACCGACGGGCGCGTGGCGGCCCTGGCCCGCTTGCTGGCCGACCATGCCCGCACCTGCACCTACGACCCCATCGCGGGCGAGCCAGCAGCCGCTCCGGCTGCCGTGCCGCCGTCCGCCTGACCCGAGGAGGCCCCATGCGCCGCATACATCTGAAACCTGCCGAGCCGTTCACCAGCGCTCTCATCAACCGCACCGGGGCGTTCAACGCTGGCGCCCTTGAGGCGGCCACCCGCATCGTGGCCCAGGTGCGCGAAGGGGGCGACGCCGCCCTGCGCCAGCTCACCGCTCAGTTCGACGGCGTGGAGCTGGAAGGCCTGCGCGTGCCGCAAGAGGCCATTGACGCCGCGCCCGGCCAGATGGACCCCGACACCCTGGAGGCGCTGCAGCAGGCCGCACACCAGGTGCGCGACTTCCACGAGCGCCAGGTGCAGCAGAGCTGGCTGTTCACCCGCGAGGACGGCGCCATCGTGGGTGCCAAGGTGACGCCGCTCGATTCCGTGGGCATCTACGTTCCCGGAGGCCGGGCGCTGTACCCCTCCACCGTGCTCATGAACGCCCTTCCGGCCCAGGTGGCCGGCGTCGAGCGCATCGTGTGCGCCACGCCGCCCCAGGCCGACGGCACCGTGGATGCCGCCATCCTGGCTGCGTGCAAGCTGGCCGGCGTCACCGAGGTGTACACCGTCGGCGGCGCCCAGGCGGTGGCCGCACTGGCCTACGGCACCGAGACCATCGCGCCAGTGGACAAGGTCACCGGCCCGGGCAACGCCTACGTGGCAGCGGCCAAGAAGGTGGTCTCGGGCGACGTGGGCATCGACATGATCGCCGGCCCGTCCGAGGTGTGCGTCGTGGCCGACGAGACGGCTGATGCGCGCCTGGTGGCCATCGACCTCATGGCCCAGGCCGAGCACGACCCGCTGGCCGCCTGCTACCTGGTGTGCTTCTCGGAGGCCTACGCCGACAAGGTGGAGAGCGCCATCGAGGCCCACATGGCCAAGTCGACCCGCGCCGACATCACCCGCGCCTCCCTGGACGACCAGGGGCTCATCGTGGTGGTCGAGACCATGGCCCAGGCGCTCCAGGCGGTGAACGTCATCGCGCCCGAGCACCTGGAGATGCACGTGGCCCACGCCATGGAGCACCTGGGCGCCATCCGCAACGCGGGCGCCATCTTTCTGGGCGAGTGGACGCCCGAGGCGGTGGGCGACTACGTGGCCGGCCCCAACCACACGCTGCCCACCGGCGGCACGGCGCGCTACGCGAGCCCGCTGTCGGTCGAGGAGTTCGTGAAGAAGTCGTCCATCATCGCCTACAGCGCCGAGGCGCTCAAGAACGATGCGAGGGCGGTCATGCAGATAGCCACCCATGAGGGCCTGTGGGCCCATGCGGCGTCGGTGGCCCTGCGCTGCGAGGCGCTGCTGCGCGAGGAGGGCGTGCCGGTGGGCGCGGCCGATGCGGCTGGGCGGGTGGAGGGCGCGGAAGCCGCCGGCGCGGCGGGCGACTGCGACGCGCGCCCTGCGGCCGAAGGAGGCGCAGCCTAGTGGACACCGTGCGCGCCGCGGCGCCCCAGCTGGCGGGCCTCGTGCCCTACGACCCCAAGTACCTGCCGGCCGAGGCGCTGCTCTCGGCCAACGAGAGCCCCACCGACATCCCGCCCGCGGTGCGCGAGCAGGTGCGCGCCGCCCTGGCCCGGCTGGAGCTCAACCGCTACCCCGACCCGCTGGCCAACGGCCTGCGCGACGCCATCGCGGCCGCCAACGGCCTGCGGCGCGAGCAGGTGCTGGTGGGCAACGGCGGCGACGAGCTGCTGTTCGACCTGGCCCTGGCCTGGGGCGGCCCTGGCCGGGCCTTCCTCAACCTGCCGCCCACCTTCTCGGTCTACGCCGCCAACGCGCGCCTGACCGGCACGCGGGTGGTGGACGTGGCGCGCACGGATGGCTACGCCATCGACGAGGATGCGGTGCTGGCCCGCGTGGCCCGCGGCGACATAGACTTCGTGGTGGTCACGAGCCCCAACAACCCCACCGGCGCCTGCGCCCCCTTGGGCCTCATCGAGCGGCTGCTGCAGGCCACCGACGCGCTCGTGCTGGTGGACGAGGCCTACTGCGAGTTCGCGGGCACCACGGCGCTGCCGCTGCTGGAGGCCCACGAGAACCTGGCGCTGCTGCGCACCTTCTCGAAGGCCTACGCCCTGGCCGGCGTGCGCCTGGGCTACGTACTGGCCCATGAGGGCGTGATCTCCGAGCTGGCCAAGGTGCGCCAGCCCTATTCGGTCGATGCGGTGTCGCAGGTCATCGGGCGCGTGGTGCTCGAGAACCGCGCGGCCTTCCAACCGGCCATCGACGCCATCGTGGCCGAGCGCGGCCGCGTGACGGCGGCTCTGGCGGCCATGGATGGCGTGGAGCCCTACCCGAGCGACGCCAACTGGGTGCTGTTCCGCCTCGAGGGCACGGGCGGCCCCACGGCGGCTACGGCCGCGGCAGCGTGGGAGTACCTCTACGACCAGGGCGTGCTCGTGCGCGACTTCTCCAGCGCGTTCATGCTGGAGGGTTGCCTGCGCGCCACCATCGGCACGGCCGAGCAGAACGATGCGCTGCTGGCCGCCTTGGGGCGGTTCCTGGAAAGCGCCTGATAGGAGGCTGCGATGCGGAAGCGGGAAGCGCGCGTGGCGCGCAAGACGAACGAGACCGACATAGAGGTGGCCCTCTGCCTGGACGGCCGCGGCACGGCGCAGGTGGACACGGGGGTGCCGTTCTTCGACCACATGCTGAGCGCCTTCGCGCGCCATGGGCTGCTTGATCTGGAGGTGCGCGCCCAGGGCGACCTGGAGGTGGATGCCCACCACACCGTGGAGGATGTGGGCATAGTGCTCGGCCAGGCCGTCGCCCAGGCGTTGGGCGACAAGCGGGGCATCGCCCGCATGGCCCACGCGGCGGTTCCCATGGATGAGGCGCTGGTGCTGTCGGCCCTGGACCTGTCGGGCCGCGGGGGGCTGTACTGGGCCATGGACGTGCCCATCGGCGCCATCCAGACCTTCGACACCCAGCTGGGCCGCGAGTTCTTCGGGGCCTTCGCGCTGAACGCGGCGGCCACGCTGCACGTGCAGCAGCTGGCGGGCGAGAACGCGCATCACCTGCTGGAGGCGGCGTTCAAGGCCCTCGGCCGGGCGCTCTCGGCGGCAATGGCCATCGACCCGCGGGTGGAGGGGCAGCTGCCCTCGACGAAGGGCGCCCTCTAGCCCCGCCCGTGCTGGCGCGGCGGACGGGGCGATCGGCGGTTGCGGGCGACTGCTGCGGGCACCCACGGCTCGTGGCCTCGCAGCCCCTCCGCCCGCCCGCGCACGGAGCGCTCGGCCACGAGGGGCTGCCCCGCCAAGCGCCGCAGGCACCCGCTGGCATTATCGGCACGCAAGTGAGCGAGGGTTGGGATTGATAACGATAGTCGACTACCACAAGGGAAACCTCATGAGCGTCGAGCGCGGGCTGGCGGCCCAGGGCGCGGCGGTACGGGTGACCGACGACGCGGCCGTCATCGCGCGGGCTTCCGCCGTGGTGCTGCCCGGCGTGGGGGCCTTCGGCGACGCGGCGGCCACCATGGCCCGGCTCGGCCAGATGGAGGCGGTGCGCGAGGCCGTGGGCCGCGGCGCAGCGTTCCTGGGCATCTGCCTGGGGATGCACCTCATGTTCGAGGCGGGGGAGGAGGGCGCCCCTGACGGCGGCCCGAACCCTCAGGGCCTCGGGCTCATCCCCGGCGTGGTGCGCAGGCTGCCCCGGCAGGGGGCGGACGGCGCCTCCTTCAAGGTGCCCCACGTCGGCTGGAACTCGGTGGTTCCGCCCGTGCCGCCCGAACCTGACCTGCGAGACTTCCCCTTGATGCCGTCGCCCCTGCTCGACGGCATCGCGCCGGGCGAGTACTTCTACTTCACCCACAGCTACGTCGCGCCCGACGGTCCCGCCACCATCGGCCTCACCACCCATTCCGTCACCTTCCCGAGCGCCGTGGCCGCCAGCGGGCGCGCGTTCGGCGTACAATTCCATCCAGAGAAGAGCTCGGACGCAGGGGCGCAGCTGCTGCGCAACTTCGTCACCCTAGCTGAGGAGGCCTGATAGCCGTGTACCTTCTTCCCGCGATCGACATCCTGGACGGGCGCGCCGTGCGCCTGGAGCAGGGCGACTACTCCAAGGTGACCGTCTACCACGACGACCCGGTGCTCCAGGCCCAGCTGTTCGAGGAGGCGGGGGCCCAGTGGCTCCACGTGGTGGACCTGGATGGCGCCCGCAGCGGCCAGCCCGACAACATCGAGGTGGTGGAGGCCATCCTGCGGCGCACCTCCCTCAAGGTGGAGGTGGGCGGCGGCGTGCGGTCCCTGGAGGCCATCGCGCGCCTGGCCGACACCGGTGCGAACCGCGTGGTGCTGGGCACGGCGCTCGTGCGCCAGCGCGACTTCGCCCAGCAGGCCGTGGAGGAGTACGAGGGGCTGCTGGCCGCAGGCATCGACGCGCGCCATGGGGAAGTGGCCGTGGACGGCTGGGAGCAGGGGGCGGCCCTCTCTGCCCGGGACTTCGCAGCGCGCATGGGCGCGCTCGGCTACCAGCACCTCATCTACACCGACATCACCCGCGACGGCATGCAGACCGGCATCGACCCCCAGGCCTACGAGGCCATGGCGGCGGCCTTCGGGCGCCCGGTCATCGCCTCGGGCGGCGTGGCGTCCCTGGCTGACATCGTGGCCCTGGCCCAGGTGGGCGACGCCATCGAGGGCGTCATCGCCGGCCGGGCCATCTACGAGGGCGCCTTTACCGTGGCAGGCGGCGTGGCCGCCTGCGAGGGCGTGTTGGAGGCCGGGTCCCTGGCGGCCGAGGAGCAGCCGCTCACCCTCGACGAGCTGGAGCGGCGCTGATGCTGACCAAGCGCGTCATCCCCTGCCTGGACGTCAAGGACGGGCGCGTGGTGAAGGGGGTGAACTTCGTCGGCCTGCGCGACGCCGGCGACCCCATCGAGCTGGCGCGCGCCTACGATGAGCAGCGGGCCGACGAGGTGGTGTTCCTGGACATAACCGCCACCTCCGACGACCGCGCCACCACCGTCGAGCTGGCCAGCCATGCCGCGGCCGAGCTGCACCTGCCCTACTGCGTGGGTGGCGGCATGCGCACCGTGGCCGACATGCGCACCATGATCGCCGCTGGGGCCGACAAGGTGGCGGTGAACTCCGCCGCCGTGGCCGACCCCGCGCTCATCACCCAGGCCGCCACCGCCTTCGGCACCCAGGCGGTGGTCTGCGCCATCGACGCGAAGGCCGTGGCGGGCAACCCGAACAGGTGGGAGGTCTACGTGGCCGGCGGACGCAAGGCCACGGGCATCGACGTGCTGGACTGGGCCCGCGAGGTGGCCCGGTGCGGCGCCGGGGAGATCCTGCTGACCTCCATGGACCGCGACGGCAGCCGCGACGGCTTCGACTGCGCGCTCACCCGCGCCGTGGCGCGCGCGGTGGACGTGCCGGTCATCGCCTCGGGCGGCGTGGGGCGCATCGAGCACTTCGCCGAGGGCATCCTCGAAGGGGAGGCTGACGCCGTGCTGGCGGCGAGCGTCTTCCACTTCGGCGAGATGACCGTGCGCCAGGTGAAGGAGTCTATGGCCAGCTACGGCATCCCCGTGCGGCTGTAGCGCTACCAGCTCTCGCCGAGCAGGAAGCGCGACAGCTGTAGGTGCCGAACGCCGTTGTCGGAGTAGTCGTCCGCGTCCTGGGTGATCAGGACGCGCGGGAAGCCGTCCTCGAGCTTGCGGAAGGGGCCTAGCTCGCGCTCGCGCGTGGCTGGGTCGACCACCGACTCGCTCACCTGGACATAGGCGCGCTCGCCATGTCGCTGAGCCACGAAGTCGATTTCAGCGTTCGGCAGGATGCCCACATGGACGTCGTAGCCACGTCTTTTCAGCTCGAGGAACACTTCGTTCTCGGCGATATGCCCGCGGTCGCCCCATTCGCGTCCGATGGCGCGAGCTCGCAGGGCCGTGTCCACGACATAGTACTTGCCGTTGTTCCGCAGCCGCTCTTTGCCGCGGATGTCATAGCGTTCGCAGCGATAGAGCAGATAGGCACGCGTCATGAGCTCCAGGTAGTTGTCTACGGCATCGACAGAGATGCGGTGCCCTGAGCTCCTGAGCGTGTTGGCTATGGCGTGGGCCGAGGTCAGGCTTCCGATGTTTTCCAGCACGAAGCTCGCGACGCGCAAGAAGGCCGCCTCGTTTCGTATGCCGCCTCGCAGGATGACATCGCGGGCGAACATCGAATCGTAGGTGCTGTCGAGCAAGCTGCGTCGAAGCTCGGGGTTGCGGGCGAGGGCCACGGCGGGGAAGCCCCCTTCGCGCACGTAGTCGCGGTAGAGGCCCTCGCCTTCCATCAACTCACCCAAGGATTCCTTGAACGACCGAAACTCTGCCATCGAGAGGGGATAGACCTCTATCGTTACGTATCTTCCGGAAAGATAGGTCATCTTCTCTCCGGCGAAGGATCGCGAGCTAGAGCCAGTCACGTATACGTCGCAATGGAGCTCTGTCCGTATGCCATTGATGACCTGCGGCCAAGCCTCGAGTTCCTGAATCTCGTCCATGAACAGGATTCCGTCTTCTCTGGGCGGCTTGTCGAACGCATAAGCAGCGAACTCGCGTGCTCCGGTCAGCCGCACGCTGGATGCCAGCTCGAAGCCCACGTATAACATGCCCTCGGGGCAGGTCCCCTCTTCCAGGAGGTGGTCGCGCATCTGTCGCATGAGAGTTGACTTTCCGCAGCGCCTTACCCTGATAGTCTCTTTACGATTTGGGGGCCAGACAGGTTGCGGAGCTTCTCCATATAGCAAGGGCGAGGGATCAAGAGCTTTTCCTCTCAAATAGGGTTGGTAACCGAAGTCATCCGCAAAAGAGACCGATTTAAGGTTGGCAACCTAATTTTCAGAAACGAAGCATTGCATATCGAATGAGCTTTCGCTATGGCATCGCTGTGCGACTATGGGCTGGGGTTGCGCGGTCTAGTGAGGTGTCGTTCCCTGTGCGGTGCTGGGCCTGAGGGGGCAGGAGATGAGCGGGAAAACGCTCGGTCGATTCCAAATGAATGCGACTCTAGGCTCTAATGGTGCATCTATCTGGCAATACTCTCTTCTAGAGTATGACTTGAAAGATTGTGAGGGGCTTGATATAGTTCGGGTCGGTGAAACGCAGTTCCCTTACAAAAGGGAGCGCAGGTAATCGAATACGCTTTCGTTGAATTAGCCTCTTGGAACCTGGGGTAAAGAGGGCATCTGCCTTTCAAGATCTAGGTTTCTGGAGCATTTCAGATTACTTGCAATCTTGCGTTTCACCGACTGTGGTGGATGCCCTCCTTACTTCATGGTCGGCTTTTGCGTGAAGCATGCCTCGGCCTCCTCCGCAACGGGAACAATCACATAGCGGAAGGAGCTGGGTGCAATGCGAGCCCCTGCGAACCCTCCGGCCAAGCCCCTGGGAAGGCTGGCCTTGACCTTTGTCGCCCTTATGCTGGCGACCGTTTCGATGACGACCCCCGCGAAGGCCGACGAGCCCTCGAGCGCGGAAGCCGATGGCGAAGCTGCCGTCGTGGCCGATGTCGCTGGCGAATCCTCTGATAGCGCGTCTGATGCGGGGCATCCTGAGCCTTCCGGCGCCCCCACCCTGGCGGGCTACCTGTCGGGCGGCATGCTGCGCGTGAGCGCCGACGTCGAGCTCGTGGACGGCGACGGCTCGGCCATCGAGCCCGTCGTCGGGTCCTTCACGGCGGACGGGCTCACCTACGCGATCGTGGGCGAGGGCCAGGTGGCTTTGGTGGCCATCTCTCCCCAGACGCTCGCTGGCGAGCTGGTGGGCGGCGGTTCTGCTTCCGGCTCCACCGGCGCCCCCTCCGGAGAGGACTCCGGCTCCGGTGTGCCGCCGCGCAGCGTTGCGGAGCAAGTCCCTTCAGGGGCAGCTTCGCCTTCGCCCTCTCCGGAGGGGGCGTCTTCCGATGATGCCGAGGGCGACGCCCTCGTTCTTCCCGAGTCCGTCTCTTACGGCGGCATCGACTACTCCCTGACGGCCATCGGCCCTCGCGCCCTCGCCGGGTGCGATGCGGGCACGGTGGCGCTGCCGGCCTCGGTCGCCTCCGTCGACCAGGCCGCCTTCGAGGGCTCGTCGGTCGCCTCGGTCGAGGTGGCCGAGGGCAACCCCGAGTACTCCTCCTACGACGGCATGCTCTTCGATGCCGACATGACACGCCTCTTGCTCATTCCCGAGGGCAAGCAGGGCGCAGCCCGCGTCCCTGAGACAGCGCAGGAGGTGGACGCGCATGCCCTCTCGCATTCGGGCGGCGTGGCCTCCTTCTCCGTGGACGCGGGCTGCGCAGCCTTCTCCTCGCGGAACGGTTGCCTATACGACGCAGACGATACGCTGCTCTGGGCCCCTCCGGGCTCCGAGGGGGCGGCCTCGCTCGCGGCCTCGGCCGATGGCGCTGGCGATGCCCCCGACGGCTCGGATGGGGCCCCGCCCGCAGCCGCGCTCGGCGAGGCCGCCTCGGCCCGCTCGGCGACCGACATCACCGTCACCTGCGCCA
>CANOCK010000017.1 GCA_947564525.1 uncultured bacterium
CGACGCTGGCCCAGATCTGGAAGGTGAAGGGCGAGGACGGCGAGTTCCGCGGCGGTCCGGCCTACTACATCCAGCAGGGGCTGGGGAAGCGCTGGATGGGCGTGGCCTTCGCCGTGTCGCTCATCGCCTGCTACGCCGTGGGGTTCAACGAGCTGCAGGCTTACAACGCCGCCTCGGCGCTGGAGTACTACATCCCCGACTACGCCACCAACGGCGCAGCCGTGGTCATGGGGACGGTGCTGACAGTGCTCACGGCCCTGGTCATCTTCGGCGGGGCCAAGCGCATCTCGGTCATCAACGCGGTGGTGGTGCCCATCATGGCCATCGCCTACCTGGGGCTGGGGCTGTGGGTGACGGTGAGCCATCTGGGGCTGCTGCCCGAGGCCTTCGCCATGATGTTCCGCTCGGCCTTCGACTTCTCGGCCATCTTCGGCGGCTTCGCGGGCTCGGCGGTGATGCTCGGCATCAAGCGGGGCCTGTTCTCCAACGAAGCGGGCATGGGCTCGGCGCCCAACGCGGCGGCCACGGCCAGCGTGTCCCACCCGGCGAAGCAGGGGTTGGTGCAGACGCTGTCGGTCTACATCGACACCATGTTCATCTGCACCTGCTCGGCCATGCTGGTGCTGGTGTTCATGGTGCAGGACCCGGCAGCCGCTGCCACCCTCAACGGCATGCCCCTGGTGCAGATGGCGGTGAAGCACTTCGCTGGCGACGTGGGCATCGCCTTCGTCACCATCGCGGTGTTCCTGTTCGCCTACACCAGCCTGATCGGCAACTACTTCTACGCCGAGTCCAACTTGAAGTTCATCGCGGGGGAGCGGCGCCGGCTCATCCTGGGGTTCCGGGTGGCGTGCCTGGCCATCATCTTCGTCGGATGCCTGAGCAGCTTCGACCTGGCATGGAACACCGCCGACATACTGATGGGCGTCATGTGCATCATCAATCTGGTGGCCATCCTGGCGCTGGGGAAGTGGGCGCTGCGCTGCCTGGACGACTATGCGCGCCAGCGCAAGCTGGGGCTGGATCCGGTGTTCGACGCGGCGTCGATACCGGGGATGCCCCCGTGCGAATGCTGGAGCGAGCCTTGCGGCGCTGACGCGCGCGCCGAGTGCCCAGCCGCTGCCGCGAGCCGGGCATGCTTTGATTGACTTCACGTTCTCCCAGTTCGGTCTTGTGTCAAAGACTTTTGGCAAGGGTTTTCATCCTCTGATGGACGCTGCATGATCCATGAGATGCTAGGATTTCCCAATCCGAGCAACCGAGAGGAAGGAACCCCATGATCTCTGAACATGCGATGCTGGTGCTCATACTGCTGCTGGCTGTGGCCGTCGTCCTGCTGGCCGTCACGCTGACGATCTACTCGCTCAAGGCCGAGTCGCGCCTGCGGCGCATCGAGTCCCGCATCGGCCTTGGCGAGCAGGCTGCAGCGACGCCGGGAAAGTAGGGCCATGGAGCTAGCCAGCCAGATTCGGGCCCATCGCACCGAGCGCGGGCTGTCCCAGGACGAGCTGGCCGAGGCGATCTACGTGTCGCGCCAGACGGTTTCCAACTGGGAGACCGACAAGACCTACCCAGACGTGCAGAGCTTGCTGCTGATCAGCCAGCTGTTCGACGTGCCCCTCGACGAGCTCGTCCAGGGCGATGTGGCGGTGATGCGCCGCGCCATGGAGGAGGACTCCAAGCATATGCGGCAGCTCTCGACGGCCATGGTGGCGCTCTTGCTGCTGTCGGTGGCATTCTTCATCGGCCTGGCGATGGCTTGGCGGGACCCCTCGCCCTTCGGGGGCCTGACCAAGGGCGACCTGGCCGGGCTCGCCGTGTTCGCGCCGCTCTACGCCCTGAGCATGGCTGCGGCCCTGCGCATCGAGCGCATCAAGCTCCGCCACGACCTGGTGACCTATCGGGAGATCGTGGCGTTCTCCAACGGCGAGCCCCTCGATGCCGAGCGCTCCTACCAGGGGTTCGGGCGCAAGCATTCCAGAGCATCGATCGCCATCAAGCTCGCCTCCAGCGCCGCTGTCGGCGCCGTGCTGGGCGTGCTGGCCTACCGCTTGGTCGGCTGACGCGCCCAGCGAACGTGAGCAGCGCTATGTCCCCTCACTTTCGCTGGGCGCGTCAGAAGCCCCAGAGGCGCACCTCGGGCTCCAGTGCCACGCCGGAGCGCTCGCGCACCTTCGCCTGCACGTCGGCGATTACGCGCCGCACGTCGGCAGCAGTGGCGTCTCCGCAGTTCACCACGAACCCAGCATGCTTCGTGGATACCTGCGCCCCTCCGACTCGATGGCCCTGCATGCCGGCGTCCTGGATGAGCTTGCCGGCGAAGTGGCCTTCGGGGCGCTTGAAGGTGGAGCCGGCCGAGGGCAGCTCCAGGGGCTGCTTCTCCTCGCGCCGCTGCTGGAGCTCGTCCATGCGCTGTTGGATGGCGGCGCTGTCGCCCGGAGCGAGGCGCAGGCCCACCTCCAGCACCAGGTGACCCTCCTCCATCATCCGGCTGTGACGGTAGCCCCAGTCGGCCTCTTCGGCGTCGAGGCGCATCACATGGCCGTCGGGGGCGAGGCAGCGCACCCATTCCGCCACGTCGGAGAGCTGGCCGTCGTAGGCGCCGGCGTTCATGACCGCAGCGCCCCCGATGGTGCCCGGTATGCCGCTGGCGAACTCGTAGCCGGTCAGGCCCGCGTCGCACGCGGCGGCTGCGATGGCCGCGTTGGAGGCGCCGGCTTGGGCGGCCACGCGCCCATCGCTTCCCACCGTGATAGTGGAGAGGTTGTCGGCTAGCTTGAGCACCACGCCACGCACGCCCTCGTCGGAAGCGAGCACGTTGGAGCCCAGGCCCAGCACGTGCAGCGGCACCCCGCTTGCGCGGCAGCAGGCGGCGACGGCGCAGAGCCCCGCCTCGCTGCGGGGGAGCACCAGCCATTCGGCCGGGCCGCCGATGCAGAAGGTGGTGTGGTCGCGCAGCGGCTCCTCCTCGAGGACGGTCCCTTCGCCGACCAGGGATTCCAGTTGCTCGGTCAGGTTCGCGTGGGCGTCCAAGGGGAGTCCTTTCGTCGTGCCGGTTCGCGCGGTGGGCCACTTGGATTATAAGGGAAGGCAGAGGCAGCGCCTCCGCGGCCCTTCGTCACCGCATCCCCTCCACGGCGCGCAAGCCGCCTTCTATGAAGGCGTCTATGATGCGCCGGATGCGCTCCCAGTCGCTGCGCTCTGCGAGCTCGGAGGTGGCCACTGCATGGCATCCGCTCATCTGGAAGAGGCGCAAAGCCCGCATAGCTGCCTGGTCGATGCCCTTCGCTGTAGCGTTGGATTCAGAATCCTCCCAGGTCAAATCCATCATGGAAGGAAAGAACCGCGCTTCGCGGACCACGCTCTTGAAGCGCTCCTCGGTTCGCACGCGCTCGCAGTACCGCAGCTTGCCCTCGCCTCGGCACCCGGCCTCGCCACATGAGAACTGCTCGTCGAACGTGCGCACGTCGGCCATCGCCTCCCTTACGAGCTCTTCGTACGCATCGCCGACGTTGTCGTGGTGCATGTAGAACGTGGCTCGGCTCACATGCGCCTCACGTGCGAGCTCGCTTACGCTGATGTCCGTCAGGGACTTGATGCGCAGCAGCTCGGCCAGGGCGTCCCTGATGCGACGCTCGCAGCTTTGGAACCTCGCATCTGCCATGTTCGCCATCGCCGCCATCCTCTCTCGGGCGCTTATCGGACAGATTGTCCGATATTGTAAGGCAGGCGCCGGCCTTGCGTTCCATAATGCGTGCATTGGCTTGGAAGGCGGTGGCTGCATGAAGGTGACGCAAAGCGGTTTCTTGGACTTTCTCGGGCAGGAGGACATGCGCTTGGCCATCCCTGCCTATCAGCGCCTCTACTCATGGAGCGAGGTGCAGTGCGAGGAGCTTTGGCTGGACGTCCTGCGCGCCGCTCGCGCGGGACGGAGCCACTTCCTGGGCACGGTGCTCTACTGCGCTGCGCCTCGCGGGGATCGCGGGGACGGCGCCCGCTGCTTCGAGGTCATAGACGGCCAGCAGCGGGTGATGACCGTATCCCTGGCCATCCTCGCCCTGGCGCAGCATCTGGAGGCGCATCCGAACGACCAGGGCGGCGGCTGCGTGGAGGGTCGGGCGCTTCGGGCGAGGTACCTTGCCATGGGAGAGGCGGTGCCTGGCCCGGTCGCGGCGAAGCTCGTGCCCACCCGCCACGACTCTCCGACCTACGAGGCCGCCTTGGAGGGCGGGGCCCTCGACCCTGCGTCGCCCATCGCGAGGAACCTCGGGTTCTTCCGCGCCAAGATGGGGGAGGATGGGTTCGACCCGCTGCAGCTGCTCGCGGGATTGCGACAGCTGGCCGTCGTCCTCGTCGAGGTGGGGGATTCGCTCGAGGCCCAGCCCATCTTCGAGAGCATCAACTCGAAGGGGGTGCCGCTCAACGTGGCCGACATGGTGCGCAACTACCTCCTCTTGGCGGAGAGCCATGACGAGCAGGCGCGCTTGTACGAGGAGTACTGGAAGCCCAGCCAAGAGATGTTCGCCCCTGACCCAGGGTCGCTGAAGCTCAACGTGGGGATAAAGAGCTGGCTCTCCATACGCCTCAAAGGCGCGCGGATCCTCAGCGCCGAGCAGACCTACAGCTCCTTCAAGAGGTACGTCGAGGATGCTTACCAGGGCGACAAGGAGCCGATATTGCGAGAGCTTCGAGGCTTCTGCCTGATGTGGGCGGAGAGCTACCGCTATCACGGCGTCAAGAGGTTCCGGTCCGGCTCTGATTGGGCCGAGCTGGGCGCCCCCACCCTGACGGCTGGCTACGCCCTCAAGAGGGCTGACGACGAGGAGTACGCAAGGCGGTATCGCGAGAAGCTGCGCAACGTGGATTCTCGCTGGTAGCACCGTCTGTCTGATTAGGAGGAACGCCCATGATCGCTTCGCTCAAGCCAGTGCTGGACATCCTCGGGGCGCCCGACGCCCAGTACCTCATCCCTGTGTTCCAGCGCGTCTACTCCTGGAGCCGTCTGCAGTGCGACCAGCTGTGGGAGGACGTCCTCGCGGCGGGAGAGGAGCACAGGATGCACTTCATGGGGACGGTCATCTCCCGGCCGGAGCGCGAGGACGCCCAGGGCTCGGATGGCGCGGCGGGGGGCCTTCGGCGCGTCAGCCTGGTCGACGGCCAGCAGCGGCTCGTCACGGTCGCGCTCCTGCTCGTCGCGCTCCGGGACGAGCAGCGCAATGCTGGCGAGGGACTGCAGGCGCGCGAGCTGGACGAGCGGTACCTGCATGCCGGATCCGGTGCGATCAAGCTGGGCCTTGCGGAGGCGGACGCGCCCACACTGGCGCTCCTAGTGGATGGGACCCCGCTGCCGGAAGGCGTCGAGCCGTCGCGGTTCCTCATGGAGAATCGCATGCTGTTCAGGGAGAAGGTGGCATCCTCCCGCCTGGAGGCCTCTGCGGTGATGGCAGGGCTCAAGGAGCTGGCCGTCGTCTCGATGGAGCTGGAGGACGCCGACTCGCCGCAACAGGCGTTCGAGAGCCTGAACGCGAAGGGCCGCCCCCTCTCCACTGCCGACCTGCTCAGGAACGTCCTGCTGGCGACCTACGGCCTCAAGGAGCAGGAGAGGCTGTTCGACCTCTACTGGACGCCCATCGACGAGGCGTTCCGGCGATTTGGCCCTGAGCAGGACATCTACCTCGATGCGGCTCTCCACTGCTGGGCGTCGAAGGCGGCGCCGGAGCTGCGGGCGGCGAAGCGCAGCGACCTCTATCAGGCGTTCAAGGTCTACCTCGCCCAGCGCGGGTCGTACCCGCTCGAAGAGCTGCTGGCGTCACTTAGCGCTGAGTGCCTGGCCTTCGCTGCCAACCCGGCTTCGGCGGAGGCGCGAGCCCATCTGGACTGGGTCGTGGACAAGCCCCAGGGGCTCGTTTCCGAGAGGAGGCTCTTCGGCGATTGAGCGAGGTGGCAAAGGGCTCAAAGGGCGACCTGTCGTCGCCCCCTAGGGGCAAGAGGCCCCGCCTGCCTCACGCGTCGTAGGCCAGGCGCTTCTCGAAGTGGCGGCTCACGAACATGACCGGCAGGGTCAGGCACAGGTACAGCGCTCCGAGCAGCAGGAAGCAGCCGAAGAAGTTGTAGTTGGTGGCGCTTATCTCGCGCATGGTCTGGGTGAGCTCGATGACCGCAATGACCGACAGCAGGGACGAGTCCTTGATGATGGAGGCGAACTGCCCGGTGAGCGCCGGCAGCGTTCGCGTGACCATCTGCGGGAGCGCCACCGACACCGCCATCTGGAAGCGCGTGAGGCCGAGGGCCCGGGCCGCCTCCAGCGGCCCTGCGGGCAGCGACTCGTAGCCGGCGCGCACGATCTCGGCGATGTAGGCGCCGGCGAACGTCGACAGGATGATGATGCCGGCGACCACCTTGTTGTCGACGCCCCAAGCCGTGCCGATGATGTAGTAGAAGAAGTACACCTGCACGATGAGCGGCGTGCCGCGGACCACCTTCACGTACAGGTCGCACAGGTAGCGCAGGGGCAGGAAGCGCGCGTTGCGCGCGATGGCCACGGGGATGCCGATGGCCATGGAGCACGCCAGGCTGGCCACGGAGAGCCCCAGCGTCATGAGGAACCCGTCGACGATGCGCGTGCGGTACTGCCCCACGAACCCGAAGTCGAGCGCGATGCCCGCCGCCGAGAGCGACGCCACGCCGATGCCCGCCACGGCGAGCACGACGAGCAGGTAGTTGAGCGCATGCTTCCAGGGCGCCACCGGCTCGCCCGGCGACGCCATGAGCATGCGGCCTAGGGCATTTCCGCTTCCGTTACCGCTCAAATGGGCCCCTTCCTGGATGGCGTGAGCAGGGAACGCCCCCTGCTCACGCGGCATGCCATGATCGCGTTGCCCGATGCGCCTTTCGCGCGAACAGCGCTACGTCCTCTGTTCACGCCCTGCTTACTCCTCGAAGTCGAAGAACCATTTGAAATTGTACTCGTCGAAGGCCTTCTTCTCCTCGGCGAGGTGCTTCTCGGTCAGGCGGTCGAACTCGCCGTCGGCCTTCGACTGCGCGATGAACTCGTTCAGCTGGCCCAGCAGCTCGGCGTCGCCCTTCTGCACCGCGATGCCCCAGGCCTCCGGATCCTGGAAGGGGATGTACACCGCGTCGGTGGTGTCGGGGTTGGCGGCCTGGTTGCGGTAGATGGTCAGCTGGTCGTACAGGAAGCCGTCGGCCTTGCCCTGCACCACCTCGGTCACGCAGGCGCTCTCGTCGGCCAGGCGCACGATCTGGGCCTCCGGCAGGTTCTTCGTCGCGTACACGTCGCCGGTCGAACCCGTCTTCACGGCCACCAACTTGTCAGGCTGGTTCAGGTCGTCGACCGACTCGACGCCCGACTGCGCGTTCGCCAGGATGGCCAGCTGCGCCATGGCGTACGGGGCGGTGAAGTCCACGACTTCGGCGCGCTCGTCGGTGATGGTCATGGAGCTGATGACGCAATCGGCCTTGCCGGTCTGCAGCGACGGGATCAGGCCGTCCCAGGCGGTGTTCTCCACCACCAGGTCGTAGCCGTACTGGTCGGCGAAGTCCTGCATGAAGTCCACGGCGATGCCGGCCGGGTTGCCTGCGTCGTCCTTGGTCTCGAAGGGCGGGTAGGCCAGCTCCATGGCGACGGTCAGCGTGGGCTTCCCGTCGGCGGCATTGCCGTCGGGCGCGCCGTCCTGCTGCGCGTTGCTGCAGCCCGCAAGCGCTGCGGCGCCGATTGCCAGCAGTGCGGCGGCCGCCAGGGCGGTCAGGGTCTTCCTCATGATGCTCCTCCTTGGGTCGGGGCGCCTGCGCCGGTTGCGCAGGCGAAGTTCCTTCGTATGCAGTCGAGCGTGGCGCAGGTGACGCGGAACGACTCGGGGTCGATGCCGCGCATCTGCGCTTCTCGGAGTTGCTTGGATATGGCGTCGAACGATGCGCGCAGTCCGGCGCCCTTCTCGGTGAGTGACACCTCGGTGACGCGCCGGTCGGCGGCGCTCTTGCGCGTGGTGACGTAGCCGGCATCCGCCAGCTTGCGCACCAGCGCGGTGACGGTGGACGGGTCGCGATGGATGGCCTGCGCCAAGCGCTGCATGGTGATGGGCTCCTCGGCGAACAGGCGCATCAGGATGTCGCCGTGCGACGGGGCGAGGTCGTTCAGCCCGGCTTCGGCCAGAAGCCCCATGAGGCAGCCGTTCGCCGCCGCGAGCGTGCGCGAGAGCGCGCTGACGAAGTTGACCTCGTCGGTGGGCTGGAATCCGTTGGCGCTCATGATGCCTACCGCGGTCCCTTCTCCACCACGGCGCCGCTCGGGCACACGCTGTGACAGTTGCCGCATTCGTCGCAGCGCTCGCCCAGGATGCGGTAGGGGCTTCCCGCCACGATGGCCTTGTGCGTGCACGCCGCCGCGCAGGCGCCGCATTCGATGCACTCGTCGGTGATGCGGAAGCCGGGTTCGACGGCTTCCGCGCCGCCCCATGCGAAGCGCTCGCGCAGGATCTTGTGGTCGCGGTTCACCATGTTGAAGTCGTAGTCGTACAGCTCGCCCCAAGCGCGGTCCAGCACCAGCACCACCGTCTCGGGGTACTTATTGATGTCGTAGGCCGCCACGGCGAAGTTCGGGTCCGTGGCGGCATGGGCGATCACTTCGTCGGACGACAGCACGCGCACGCTGCCGCTGACGCGCAGCATGTAGCCGGGCTGGAAGTGCGGCATGCGGTTGCCATCCCACGTTGCGCGCGCCGCGGTGTGCTCGCCGCAGACGGACAGCTTGCCGCCTTCGACCAGCTGGCGGTAGAAGGGCTTGCCTGACATGGTGCGCAGGTACAGGCCTTTGTCGTCGTAGGCGAAGAAGTGCGCGATGCGCGAGTCGACGCCGCCATCGCCGTCGAGCGTGGCGAAGCTGCAGCAGCCGATTTCCTCGAACAGCTCATAGGCTTCCTTGATCGAGAGCATGGGCTCCATCCTTTCTAGCTAGCGGCTCGCGAAGCGCTCGCTCGGGCCTGGTTGTTGGGGGTCGCCCTCATGCGTTGCGCGCCGGCATGCCTGCGCTTCCGCGAAGCGCTTCGCCATCGCGCAGGCGTGCAGGGCCATCAGGTCGCAGCCCAGCAGCTCGGCGCAGTCTTCCGACACGTTCGACACGCTGTTGGCGTCGATGAAGAAGCGCCCGCGGGCGCATTCGACCACATCGAAGCTGCCGAAGTCGAAGCCAAGCGTGCGCGCGGCCAGCTCGGCGTCGGCGACGAGGGCGGCCGAGCAGTCGGCGTAGGGCGCATAGGCCGACCCCTCGTGGTAGCCCGACAGCCCGCTGGCGGCCACGCTGCGCTTCACCGTCAGCGCCGCGCGGCCGCCCACTATCTCGATGCGCGTGAGGAAGCCCAGTTCGGGCTCGATGTATTCCTCGACGATGAACGCGCCTTCGGGGGCGTTGCGCAGGAAGCGCTCGGCTTCTGCGGCGTCGCGCAGGATGGCGGTGTGAGCGGTGCGGCCGCCGCAATTGGGCTTGATGATGCACGGGTAGGGAAGCGCGGCGCCTTGGATGGCGTGCGCTTCGGCGCAGGCGAACACCGCGGGCACGTCGAGGCCCGCTGCGCAGAGCGCTTCTGTGGCGGCCTGCTTGTCCACCTCGAAGCGGTGCGCGCTGCCGCGGTTGAGCATGGGGATGCCCGCGGTTTGGGCGGCTTCGACCAGGTGCGCCATGCGCGCGAGCGAGGCGTCGTGGTCGCGGAACCGAGCACTGGCGAACACGCGGCTGACCAGCAGGCTGCAAGCGAGGGCGCGCTCGATGGCGTCGGGTGCCTCCATGTTGACCAGCGCGACGCCGGCGTCGCAGCCTTCGTCGGCGAGCGCGTTGCGCAGCTCGCGCGCCAGCTTGTGGTCGGACCATTCGTCTGACTCGTACAGGATGCCGACGGTGGGGGCGTTCGCGTTGCCGGCTGTGCCTGGCGCAGCGTCGGTGGCCGCCTCGACGCATCGAGTGTTTGCTGGGCTAGCGTGACTGTCGGTGTCTGGCGCCATGGGCTCCTTTGCTTTTCGCTGTGTCGTGCTCTGGGACATATCGGAGTATCGGATACAATACTTTGATATCAAAGTATTGTCAATGCGCATGCTACCGAGGGGCGGGGTGTTGTCGTGCGAAGGCGGAAGCGGCTGCGCCCTCAGTTGGCAGCGTGCAATTGAGACCGCCACGTCCCATTGGCGCACGACGCCATGCGTTCCGCGTCGGCTGACCACGAGTCGATGTTCGGCGAGTTCGGGAGCATCTGCCGCATCGACGAGGCGGCGGGGCAGACAGTGTTCGCGACGGCGGGGCTCTTCGCCGCGCTCGATACGGGCTACCACGACCCGACGGATTCCTTCGACTGCGCGATCATGGGGCACGTGCGCCTGCGGCCCGGCGAGGTCAACCACATCGCCCTCGTGTTCATCGCCGACAACGCGGTGGCCCAGGGCGACGGGCTCGCCTTCGCGTGCCCATCACCGCACGTGGGGCCGAACGGATTCGGCAGGAAGGCGCCGGACGTCAGCGAGATGGAGCTCGTCCGGCTGCGTTGAGCGGGTGTTGCGGCAGGGGCGGCCCTGGAGCGCTTCCGGCGCAGCTCAGGGCTGCGGCTGCTTGCGGGCCTTCGTCAGCTGCCCCGTGGCCCCTTTTCGTCATTCGGGAAACGCCGTGCGCCTGGCGTGCATCGCCGCGCAGCCCGCTTGCTAGCATGGTTCCATCCGAATGCTCGTACGCGCGTCTCGCGCTGTCGAAAGGTGGGTGCCATGCCAGCGTTGAACGGGCTGACCACCGCGCAGGCCGTCGAGCGTGCGGCCCGCGGCCAATCGAACGCCTACGCGGGCGTGAAGACGCGCTCGGTCGGGCGCATCGTGCGCGAGAACGTGTGCACGCTGTTCAACTTCGTGAACGCCGTGCTGGCGGTGCTCGTGGCCGTCACTGGCTCCTACAAGAACATGCTGTTCATGCTGGTAATCGTCATCAACGCGGCCATCGGCATCGTGCAGGAGGTTCGCTCGAAGCAGCTGACCGACAAGCTGGCCATCGTGGTGGCCTCGAAGGTGGAGGTGCTGCGCGATGGCGCGTTCGCCGCGCTTCCCATCGATGACATCGTGCTGGACGACGTGATCCGCCTGGGCCGCGGCGACCAGGTCCCCGCCGACTGCGTGGTGGTGGAAGGCGACGCGAAGGTGGACGAGAGCCTGCTCACCGGCGAGAGCAAGCTGGTGGCGAAGGCCGCGGGCGACGAGCTGCTGAGCGGGTCGTTCGTCAACGCGGGCACGGTGGTGGCGCGGGTGGTGCGCGTGGGAGCGGAAAGCTACGCGGCGCGCATGACCGCCGAGGCCAAGCAGTCCAAGGTCGTCAACTCCGAGATCATGACCAGTGTGAACGGGATCATCAAGTACGTGAGCATCGCCATCCTGCCGGTGGGGCTGCTGCTGTTCGGCAGCCAGTTCGTGCTGCAAGGCATCGAGTGGCGCTCGGCCGTCCTGTCCACCACGTCGGCGCTGGTGGGCATGATACCCGAGGGGCTCATCCTGCTGACGTCCACCGTGCTGGCCGTGGCGGTCATCCGCCTGTCGCGCCATCGGGTGCTCGTGCAGCAGCTCTACTGCATCGAGACGCTGGCGCGCGTGGACGTGCTCTGCCTGGACAAGACGGGCACCATCACCACCGGCGCCATGGAGGTGACCGACGTGGTGCCCGTGGAGGCGGCGGGGAAGGCTGGCGCGGGCGAGCCTGAGGGCGCCGACGGGGCCGACGGCGCGCTGGCCGCTGCGGAAGGGGGTTCGCGGCCCGTCGCGGGCATCGGGCGCATCTTCGCGTCGCTGGCGGCGTCGGATCCTGACCCCAACGAGACGGCGGCTGCCATCAAGGCGCACTTCGAGGGCAACGGGGGCGTGGGCGAGGCCGGCCTGCTGGCGCCGGCGCGGGTCGTGCCGTTCTCCTCCGACGTGAAGTGGTCGGGCGCCACGTTCGACGACGGGCGCTCCTACGTCATGGGCGCGGCGCAGTTCGTGCTTGCGTCCGAGCCCGCGGTGCTCGAGGCCATCGCCGGGCAGCTGGATGCCCTCGCCGCGAAGAGCCGCGTGCTGCTGCTGGCTCAGGTGGACGGCTTCGACGCCGATGGCAGGTTCGCCGGGCGTCCGGTGCCGCTCGGGTTCGTGTGCATCCAGGACCAGATCCGGCCCACCGCCGCGCAGACGGTGCGCTACTTCATCGAGCAGGGCGTGTCCCTCAAGGTGATATCGGGCGACGACCCGCGCACGGTATCGGGCATCGCACAGAAGGTGGGCGTCCCCGGCGCGGCCGGCTTCGTGGACGCCACCACGCTGAACGACGAGCGGCAGCTGGCGGACGCCATCGCCAGCCACAGCGTGTTCGGGCGCGTGCGGCCCGAGCAGAAGAAGGCGTTCGTGCTGGCGCTGCAGCAGCAGGGGCATACCGTCGCCATGACGGGCGACGGTGTGAACGACGTGCTGGCCCTGCGCGCCTCCGACTGCAGCGTGGCCATGGCGTCGGGATCGGATGCGGCGCGCAACGTGGCCCAGCTGGTGCTGGTCGATAACGACTTCGCCAGCATGCCCAAGGTGGTGGCCGAGGGCCGGCGCTCCATCAACAATCTGCAGCGCTCGGCGTCGCTGTTCCTGGTGAAGACGCTGCTTTCGGTGACGGCGGCCGTGCTGTTCATCCTGCTGCCGTGGCAGTACCCCTTCGAGCCCATCCAGATGACGCTGATATCGGCGTTCACCATCGGGCTGCCGTCGTTCGTGCTGGCGCTCGAGCCCAACCACGACCTGGTGCGCGGGCATTTCCTGCGGAACTGCGTCGTGCGCTCCATTCCCGGCGCCATCTGCGGGGTGGTCAGCATCGTGGCCATCTGCGCGGTGGGCTACCTTGCGCTGGGCCTGGGCTACGACCAGGTGTCGACGCTGTGCGTGCTGGTGGTGGCGTTCGTCGGGCTGCTGCTCATCGTGCGGCTGTGCATCCCGTTCAACGCGCTGCGCACGGCGCTCGTGGCTGTGGTGGTGGCCGGCACGGCGCTGGGCGCCACGCTGCTGCCGGGGCTGTTCGACATCGCGGCCTTCACGCAGCCCATGGTGGCGGTTTTGCTGGTGGCCTTCGCCGTGAACGCCGTGGCGTTCCAGCCGCTCTACGACCGTCTGTCGAAGCTGGACCAGGCAGCGTGAGCAGGGGACGGGCGCGAGCAGGGGGACGTAGCCCTGCGCGCGTCGAACTTGGGGAGCCAGAGGACGGCCCCTTGGCTCGATTAGCCTCCCGAGCCAGAGGACGGTCCCCTTGGCTCGCTCGCTTGACTCGCGTGAGCCAAGAGAGCCGTCCCTCTGGCTCGCTCTTGGCTCGCTGGGGCCCCGAACCCAAGATGTCCCGCGAGCCTTCCCTTGACGACTTTGGCTCACGCTGATACATTACACCTGTTATATAACATGTGTTATTAATCGGAGGCGCGATGAAGCAGCAGTTCACGAGAGAGGACCTTCTCGATGCGGCCCTGGCCATCGTGCGGGAGGAGGGCTACGAGGCCGTCACCATGCGCAGCGTGGCCGAGCGGGCGGGCTGCTCGGTACAGCCGCTCTACAGCCTGTTCGGCGACAAGCAGGCGCTCATGGCGGCCCTGTGCGCCCATGGGCTGGCCTGGGTCGAGCGCTACAACGCCGCCCATGCCGCCGACGGGAGCAACGCCTTCTCCTCCCACGGCCTGGCCCATCTGAGGATCGCCCAGCAGGAGCCGAACCTGTTCTCCTTGCTGTACCTGTCCTCCTACGTGGAGGTCTCCTCCATGGACGACCTGCTGTCGGTGGCCGAGCAGCCAGGCATCCGCGACGAGATCATGGCGCTGTGGGGACTGGACGAGGAAGCGGCTCGGGAGCTCTACCTCGACATGGTGGTCTACACCCACGGGCTGGCCGTGCTCATCGTCGCCGGCGCGCGGTTCACCGACGACGAGCTGCGCGAGCGCATGAACTCCGCCTTCGCGGCCTTCGCGGCGAAGGCCGGCATTCCCTTGAAAGGAGCATCCCATGACGGCTAGCAAGCGGCAGCGGGTACGGCTGGGCATCATCTTCGCATCGTTCCTCCTGCTCCCCGTCATCCTGTTCTACTTCTCCCCCTACCTCATCGTCCTCGGGGCCTTCGAGGGGGTGATGGCCGGCTCCATGGTGGCCTTCGCCATCCAGCTCCTGAGCGCCATCTTCCTGCGGCGCGCCTTCTGCGGCTGGACCTGCGCCACCGGCGGTTTGCAGGAGATGGAGGCCGCCGTGGTGGGCAAGGCCTTCGCGCACCCGAAGGGCGACCTCGTGAAGTGGGCCATCTGGGTGCCTTGGCTGGCCTCCATCGTCATCGGGGCCATCTTGGCTGGAGGCATCCATCGGGTCGAGCTGGGCTACCACACCGAGTACGGCCTGTCGGTGGCGAGCGTGCTGGGGCTGCTGATCTACCTGGGCGTCGTCGCCGCGTTCTTTGTGCCGAACCTGCTCTTGGGGCGGCGGGCCATGTGCCATTGCATCTGCTGGATGGCGCCCTTCATGATCGTGGGCAGCAAGCTCGGCGAGCTGCTGCGAGCGCCTCAGCTGCACGTGGCTGCCGAGCCGGACCGCTGCATCGAATGCGGGCGCTGCGACAGGGCCTGCCCCATGAGCCTGCCGGTCCAGTCGCTGGTCGTCGCCGACGCCGTGGGGCGCCAGGCCGAGTGCATCCAGTGTGCCGCCTGCTGCGACGCCTGTCCGAAGGATGTCCTCTCCTTGCGGATGGGACGCGTCCGTCGCTAGGGGCGTGGCTCGGGCGCTAGCCCAGGGAGAAGCGGTCCCGGGCCTGTGCGGGGCGAGGCTGCGAGGCTGCCACGACCGTGGCGCCAGTCCATGAGGGACAGCACTGCGTCGATGCGGTTGACCGCGCGCACGCGCTTCGCCTGGCGGTCGAGCAGCGCCGGGCCGTCCAGGAAGCCCGATCGCGCCAAGGCGCCCGCCAGGGTCAGATCGCCCTCGCGGACCACGCCCCATGGCCTCCTCGCCCCGCCCTTTCAGCGCCCCCGCCACCACCGAGGCGGCCATGGCATCAGCCGGCGGAACGGGGTGGGCCAGGCGGTGCGGCAGCAGGGAGCCAGGGGACGGTTCCCTTGACTCGGTCAGCTTCTCTGCCTGCCCTCTCCGAAGCGACGCGCTGTGCGATGAACGATAAGGCACAGGAGCGGACCCGGCATCTGCCGCATGATGGCCCTGGAGGCTGGCCGAGTTCGGTCCTGCGTGAGCCAAGGAAACCGTCCCCTTGGCTCGCTGACTCCCTCTGAATCCCTGGTTGACCCTCGTTCCTCTCGTTGCTCGTGCTGGCTGCTGGTTGATCGCTGGGGTGCGGAGAGATCCGCCGTTCGCATCTTGGATGGCTTGCTGGCCGTGGCCGACTTGGGTCGGGAAGCGCTCGAATGACGCCGCTCTGACTAGGGAGTTAAGGCCTATAGTGCGTATTTTCCAGGCTTGAGCTGGTGGTTCGCTTGCAGCTTGAAATTTCCTATTGCAAACGGGAAAAGCGGTTGCTATTCTTCCAGCTACTAGATATCAGCTGGATTTGCGGTTCATGCATCCAGGTTGAGGGCAAAAGAATAGAGTTTCTCAGAACGCTCGGTTTTCGGAGAGCAGGCGGCAAAGAGGGTATCTGCTGTCTATTGCGTGCTTTCCAAGACTTGTTCTGGTTTGCCCTCAATCCTGATATCTAGTGTCAGCAGTGGATACCCTCCTTGCTGCGGTCGTCGATGCGTACCGCTCTGCGAGGCTCCTCTGCGTTGCACTGATCACGCAAGTCAGAAGGAGCGAACCGCAATGCGATCCTCTACCACTTCTTCTCGCTATAAGGCACTGCCTCTCCTTGTCATCATCGCACTGGTGCTCAGCCTGGCCTCGGTTCTCGGCGGTCAGGTCGCTGCTGCCGAGGAGGTGAACGATGGCGAGCCTTTGTCCGGTCTGCTTGCGTTTGGCTCCGAGGGTAGTGGGCGGTCCCAGGTCGACGGCTCGGCTCGGGAGGCGTCGCTGGTGGCTGACGTCCTGGCAGGCAAGCCCACGTGGTTCGTCAACCAGGTCGTCTCACTCGATGGCGATGCATCCGTGCTCGGTTCCTTCACCGTCGATGGCATGACCTATGCTGTCACGGGCGATGGTGCGGTCGAGTTCGTGGCCGTCACGTCGGGTGTTCTGGCTGGTGATCTTGCAATCGGCTCTTCCGGCGCCTCTTTCGGAGAGGGCTCCGGCTCCGGTGTGCCGCCGCGTAGCGTTGCGGGGCAAGTCTCTTCAGGGGCAGCTTCGCCTCCGCCCTCTCCGGAGGGGGAACCTTTCGATGGTGCCGAGGACGGGGATGCTTCCGAGCCTGTGGTCCTTGAGGCTCCCGAGTCCGTCGAATACGACGGCATCGTCTACTCCGTCACCGCCATTGGCCCTCGCGCATTCGCCGGCTGCGAGGCCGACGTCGTGCGCGTCCCGGTATCCGTCGCCTCCGTCGACGAGGCCGCTTTCCGCGGCTCTTCCGTCGGCGGCGTCGAGGTTGCCGAGGATAACCCTCATCTAGCTTCCTACGAAGGCGTCCTCTATGACGCCGATTTCTCGAGCCTTCTGCTCATTCCCGAGGGCAAGAAGGGCGTGGTCCGCATCCATTCCAACGCCTCGGCCATCACTCCCGGCGCGCTCTCGCATTGCGCATCGGTGACATCGGTCGAGGTGGATGCGGGCAACGAGGCCTTCTACGTCGAGGATGGGGCCTTATATGATATGTCTGAGGGGGCGTTGGTGGCTTTGACCGCGCGTTCCCAAGAGCGGTTTGCCTTGCAAAAGGGTATCGACTGGAAAAGGGCGGTTCCGGATGATGCGTCTGGTGACCTATCATCTGAGGGAGAGGGGACGGTTGATCTGACGAACCGTAGCATGGCGAGGGCGGATAAGGATCCATTAGCCCTTGGTTCCAACATAGGGTTACCTTACAACAACAACATCGCCATAATTGTCGACAGAACATCTCGCTACGGACACACTGACTCCTGCTCTACCGGGACAGTTGAGCTACTGACCTACTCTAGCTTGACCGATGATACTCCCAACCACCGCCTTGACGGAGGGGGAAGCGTTAGCTTCTACTGCGTTGGCTTAGTCAAGGCGTGCCAACGTGCCGAATACTCGTTTTTTGATATCGGGAGCTCCATCACTGTGCAAAGTCAGCCCTGGGAAGACCCGGTGGCTCGAGTACGGTGTACAGCCTGCAACAAATTCCTCGTTTTCAAGTATATTAGCTACCCCGATTCGGGAAGAGCACGATATCTAACTGGTTCGTGCACAGGCCAAACCAACTACGACGGGAGCCTCACGCCCCCGACGCGGGTGGTCACATGGAACGCCAATGGAGGCTCGGTCACTCCGACCTCCAGCACGGTCAACACGGGGTCGACGGTCAAGTCGCCTGTTCCGAAGAGGGCGGGCTACACGTGCACCGGCTGGTGGACGGCGGCGACGGGCGGCACCAAGGTGTGCGCAGCCGGGGCGGCGACCCCTGCCATCAGCGCGAACGTGACCTATTACGCGCGCTGGTCGGCGGTGAGCTACACCATCACCTACACGCTCGGGGGCGGTGCCATCACTGGGCAGAAGGCGAGCTACACCATCGAGACGGCGAACTTCGCCCTCGCCAAGCCGACACGGGGCGGCTACACGTTCTCCGGCTGGACGGTCACGGGGGCTTCCGGTGCGGGGATCGCCACCTCAGGTACGACGACCACGGTGAAGAAGGGCACCTACGGCAACCTGGCCGCTACCGCCAAGTGGGCCAAGGTCTCCTACCCCATCACCTATGTGCTCGGAGGCGGCTCCATCACGGGGCAGAAGACGGGCTATGACGTGGAGACGGCCAGCTTCGCCCTCGCCAAGCCGACGCGTGCTGGCTACTCCTTCTCGGGGTGGACGGTTGCCGGGGCCTCGGGGGCCGGCGTTACGACGTCGGGCACGACCACGACGGTGAAGAAGGGCACCTACGGTAACCTGACGGCCACTGCCAAGTGGAGTGCTGTCAGCTACTCCATCGCCTATGCGCTCGGAGGTGGCTCCCTGTCGGGGCAGAGGACGACCTACACCATCGAGACGGCGAACTTCGCCCTCGCCAAGCCGACGCGGGGCGGCTACACGTTCACTGGCTGGACGGTCACGGGGGCTTCCGGTGCGGGGATCGCCACCTCAGGTACGACGACCACGGTGAAGAAGGGCACCTACGGCAACCTGGTCGCGACGGCACGGTGGAAGGCGAACAGCTACGAGGTCTCGTTCGACGCCAACAGCGGCGCGGGTGGCCAGAGCGCCAGCGTCACGGCCACCTATGATGCGGCTATGCCGACGATATCGACGACGCCGCCCGTGCGGGCTGGCTATGCTTTCGGGGGCTGGTGGGATGCGAGCGAATCCACGGGTGGCACCCAGTACTACACCGCGGCCGGCGCGAGCGCAAGGGCCTGGAACAAGGTGGCGGCCGCGACGCTCTACGCACGATGGGCGGTTGTGCCCTATGCCATCGCCTACGATGCTGCCGGCGGCGAGCTGGCGGCGGGCGCGCGGGGCTCCTACACGGTGGAAGACGCCTTTGACCTGCTCACTCCCACGCGCTACGGCTACCAGTTCGACGGATGGGATGTCTCGGGCGTGGCCGAGGGCGGCGCGCCGGGCCCGGTGCTGGGCGCGGGCGTGGAGGACGCGACCGCGCCGGACGGCTCGAAGGTGACGCGCGTCATGGCCGGCACCTACGGGGACCTGTCGTGCACGGCGAAGTGGACGCTGCGCTATGACCTGGACGTGCCGGTGGCCGACCCGGGCAGCGTCACCTTCGAGGCCGACTCGGTGACGGGGCAGGTGCGCGTCAAGCCCGGCACGAGCGCCGACGGCGAGCTGCGCTCCTACATGGCCGTCCCGGTGGCCCTCGACTCCCTCGCCTGCGAGGGGCTGGGCGCGGGCGGCTCGCCCGACCCTGCGGGCGGCGCGCCCGAGCTGGAGGCCATCTTCGGGGCGGGCTCCGCTGCCAAGGTGCGCTTCGCCGCCACGCTCGGGGAAGGGGATGCGGCCCGCACGGCCAAGCTCACAGCAGGCGGGCCCTCCGCCACCGCCTCGCTCGCGGGCCTGTCCATCCCGGCGGCGTCCTCCCACGACGCCCCGGGCCGCATCAAGGTCTCCTACGGCCTGGAGCTCGACTCCGACCTTCCCATCCCGCCGGTGCGCGACGCCGCCCCCGTGGCCAGGCTCTCCTACATGGTGAGCCTGCCCGGGGCGGGCGCCTGAACGGGCGGTGTGCGATCCAGGACAGGCAGGTCGCACGGATGCGAACAGTGTCACATCCCCTGTTCACATCCGCTCTCAGCGCGCGCCGTCCTTTGGCCGCTGGCCAAGGCCGTTGGCGCGCTCTTGCCGCAAGGGGACATCCCCTGCCGATGGGGCTTCGGCGACGAACCCTTCGAAAAATGGCAGAAAAGTTCGTTTCTTTGTTTTCTCAGGCGCGCAGATGCGCCGGATCGTCATGATACGAATATCGATAGGGAATCTGATCAGGCATTTTGTTGGTCATCGAGTTGATCGTCGGCGACGCGCCAAAAGGCGATGCAAGAAAAGGCCCCTTATGCCCCGAATCGAGGCCCGAAAAAACAAAGAAACGAACTTTTCTGCCATCTCCCAGAAGATTCGCTGTCAAACCACCATTGACGCGCGCCTGCGTCAGATTCCAATCAGATGTGAGCAGGCCGTGACCGTCATTCAGCACTAGCCGACGCCGCATCGCCAGCTCCACGGCAGCGGAGCCTCCTGCACAAGCTCGGCATCCCACCAGCCAGCCATTCCCAAGGTTCCAGCGTCGCTTCGTCATCGCATGCAGCAATCCGCCGGCAAGCTGCCCGCATCATTGCACCTGGCTCCTGCTGGCAACCTTCAAGCAGGCTCCTAGCGCCGCTATGCCATTGCATGTGAGTCAAGGGGGCCCGGGGCCCTTGGCTCTGGGCTGCCCAACTGACGCTACAGGGCCCCGTCTGTGCGGTCTAGCTCGCGCTCGATGAGGGCGTTCGCTACCTCGAAGGCATCGATCCTGCGCTTCGCCAGGGTCATCTGGGACTTGAGGCGCTCGGGGCGCTCCTTCGCGCTCAGGGCCTCCACCGCCTGGCGCAGCTTGTGCAGCGTCGAGTCGATCTGTCGCTTCGCCTCCGAGAGCTCTTCGACGCCGAAAGCAGCCCGCTCCATCTCCAGGAGAGGGAAGGGCTCCCCGTCGTCGTCGGTCTCCCGATAGCCGACCACGCGCCAGCCGCAGTGCTCGTAGAAGCGCCGGGCCTGGGGGTTCTGCTCGTTCACCTCGAGCTTCCGTGCGCCGGCTTCTTCCGTGGCGAAGCGAAGAAGCGCACGGCCGATTCCTTGGCTGCGCTGGGCCGGGTCGACGAATAGCATCTCCAGGGAGCCATCCTGGATTCCGGCGAATCCGAGGGGCCGGCCGTCTTGCCCTTGTGTCACCGCCAGGGCTTCGATGCCCTCCAGGGCGGCAGGGACGCGCTCTGCGATGCGGTCGACGTCTGCGGGCGCCAGGAAGCCATGGGTCGCTTCGACGGAGCGACGCCAAAGGGCTGTTAGCTGGCCTACCAGCTCAGGCGTGCGGCTTGCGGCAAGGGCGATCTCCATGGGCCTCCTTCAGGGCTCGGCCTCGCGGGGCTGGAACAGGCATGGGACAGCTTATCAGATGCCCCGGAACGCGACGGCGCGCGAGGCGAAGCGCCGCGCACCATCGCTCCGCGCCAGGAAGGGCGGGCAGTGGGTCGTCCCCACAGAGGAGGCGCCGCCCTAGCGGTGCTGTCGCCCCGCTATCCGAGCGAGTTCCAGAGGCTCATCACGGCATAGCTGCGCCAAGGGCTCCAGCGCTTCGCAAGAACGGCGCGCTCCTTGGGGGAGAGGTCGGGCAGGGCATGGGCCACGCCAGCATCGGCCTCCAGGAAGGCATCGGCGAACCCGAGGGTGCGCATGGCCACGTAGTTGGCCGTCCAAGGGCCGATGCCCTTCACAGCGAGGAGGCGGTCCATCTGCTCGGAGACGGCGGCGCCGGGCCGCAGGTCCAGCTCGCCCTCCTCGATCAGGCGCGCGACCTCGGCGATGGAGCGCGAGCGCGATTTGATGACGCCCAGCGCGCCGAGCTCCTCCTCGACCGGGTGGATGCGGCGCACCTCGGCCGGCGTGGGGAAGGCGAAGGCGAGTTCGGGGTAGGGGGTCTCGACGGGCGTGCCGAAGGTCTTGACCAGGCGCCCGGCTATTCGGTTCGCCGCCTTGAGGCTGACCTGCTGGCCCAGTATCGCTCGCACGGCCGTCTCGAAGCCGTCGAAGGCGCCTGGCAGGCGCGTGCCGAGGACCGCGGCGCCCGGCACCGTCTCGTCGAGCGTCGCGATCACCTCGTGCACGGCGTGGGGGTCGCACTCCGTGTCGAACTGGCTTCGCAGGCGCTCGGTGACCTGCGGCGCCACAGGGGCGAGGGAGTCGCTCATGAGCACCCTGAGCGCCCTGTTCGCGGGGTCGTCCTCTACGCGCACCCAGCCGAGCGCATCGGTGCCGTCGCCTGTGGGGATGCGAGCGGTGCGGGCGTAGAATCCCTCGCCGATCGCTTCGATGCCCTCGAGCCTGCGCCCGCGGAAGAAGCCCAGGAGCGCCTCGAAGTCGAAGGGGGCTCGGTATTCGAGCTGAAGGGTCGTGCCGGGGCGAAGGGCCATGGCTGCTACCTCGCTTCGGGTCGTCAGAACGCGTGCCGCATTCGCTTCGCTGGCGTTCACGCGATGCCCAGGCCCAACCGATACGCCCTCTCAAGGCCTGGGTTGCCCGCTATGGCGCCCCTCTCGTAGACGCCGTTCACGATGACCTCGCCGATGACCTCGCGTTTGCAGTAGCTGGCGCACTGCCGAAACGTCCCGATCGCAGCATCGGCCGTGGATGCGTCCTTGTCCTCGAAGCACAGCAGCAACGCTGTCTGCTTGATGGCGAAGGGCTTTCCTGCCTGGCAGAACGTTCGGTCTTCGAATGCGCGCATCTGGGCGGGCAGGTTGTAGAAGTACATCGGGGTCGCGAAGACCAGGATGTCCGCATCGCGTAGGTCGGGATAGAACGCCTGCATGTCATCTTGCTGCACGCACGACCCCTCATGGGAGAGGCAATGCTCGCACGCCTTGCACCCATGGATGTCCGCGCGTCCGGCGTCCATGCGCACCACTCGGTTGCCGGCCTCCTCTGCGCCGCGGATGAACTCGTCGGCCAGCATGCTGGAGTTGCCGTCCGCTCGGGGCGAGCAGTGGACGACGGCTATCTTCTTCGACATCGCTTCTCCTCCTTGGGACAAAAGGTCGCATCCGGTGCCTTGCCTTGCCGGAATGGCCGGCAGGCAATGACCAGCGCCTTCGGGCTCCGCTCGCTGCGCCCAGCGGAAGGGGGCTCCGATGGCAGCGAGTGAAGGTTACGCCCAGCCCGAGGCACACGTCAATGCTGCCCCGGTCCACTGAGGGGTTGGGGGCGCAGCGCTGCTCGCAGCGACGTTCGGAAGCCAGGGTGGGGCGGCCGGAGGTGGAGGCGCGCCCAGTGCCCCATGCGGGGTCCCTGGCGACGGGCTTCCGTTGCGCCTGGCGATCACCTAAGGTACGGCCTTGTCCTTTGACGCGCTCGCCGCTTCCGCATGCAGGTAGAATGGGGTATGCGCGACGGGCTATGCTGCGAGATGCGACGCGCATCCCCGTTCTGGCCCTTGTTGCACGTTGCGGGATGGGGCGGACGACCTTGAGGAGGATGCATGATGGCAAGGAGCGAGCAGGTGGCGGGACATGGCGAAGAGCGCTTCTTCTCGCATCGGTTCCGCTCGCCCATCGGGTGGGCGACGCTCTGCTGCAACGGCTCGGCGCTCTGCGGCCTGTGGCTGGAAGGGCAGCGGTACTTCGGCAGCACGATGCCCACCGATGTTGTCGAGGTAGGTGGCGACGAGAACGAGGTGATCGAGCAGGCGCTCGCGTGGCTCGATGCATACTTCGCCGGCAGGCGCCCGGCCATAGCCGAGCTGCCGCTCGCACCGACTGGCAGCGAGTTCAGGCAGCTCGTGTGGGACCGCCTGAAGGAGATCCCCTATGGCGAAGTGGTGACCTATGGCGAGATAGCCCAGGACATAGCGAAGGCCCAGGGCAAGGACCGCACGGCGCCCATCGCGGTGGGAGGGGCGGTCGGACACAACCCCATCAGCATCATCGTGCCGTGCCATCGCGTGGTGGGGGCTGACGGCAGCCTGACGGGCTACGCAGGCGGCCTCGACAAGAAGCGCTGGCTGCTCGACCACGAAGGCGCGAAGCTCTGAGCCATGGGGCTGAGCCATGAGCCATGAGCCAAGGGGACGCTCCCTTGACGCTCAGTTGGCCTCTTGAGGGCCGTCTCCGTGGTTCATCATGTGCTATTGCTTGGACGGGATGTGCAATTTGGAACATCCCTTTTGCGCTGCCTTTTGCACTGACTCATCGAAAAGCGGATTCGGCATCGACCATGCGATGCTCCAAGGGCGAGTAATGAGCTAGAGAATCCCTTCTCGTGGCCGTAAAGGCAAGTGGCGAGTCAAGAGAGCCGTCCCCCTGGCTCATAGGAGGCGTGCCCATTGAGGCAAGCTTTTGGCGCACGCGATATGAGTCAAGAGAACCGTCCCCCTGACTCCATGACTCCCCTGGCTCTCAGCTGGCGCTATCTGGAGGGGATTGCGCAATTTCGTTCAAGATTCGTCCGCTCGGCGGGTGTATG
>CANOCK010000018.1 GCA_947564525.1 uncultured bacterium
AAGGACGCATAAAAAATCAAGAAAATATCAATACCTCGCCCGACGCTCCGGGCGGGAAGGGGCAGCTCCCGGCCAAAAAGCCCTTTGTATTGGCGCGGTGTGTCCCAATGCTTCCTGCCGGGCCTTACCCCTGCGGCAATGCCGGTGCGCCCAATACCGTTTCCGGGTCCTGACCGTAGCGCTGGCGGTAGTAGTCGCGAAATTCCTCATCCATCTCGCCGGTGCCGGCATCGTAGAGCACCTGGTTGCGCGCCTCCGCCTCTACAGTCCCGGCGTTCAGGTCGATCCGGTACGCCGCCACGGCGGTCAGGCGAAAGTCCGGCACGTCGTCCGATTCATAGGCCCGCAGCGTCATGCGGCCCTCCACCGGTGCAGCGGCGGCGATCTCCTCAGTGACAAAGGTAGCGCCGGTGAAGCTGGAGCGGCTGAAATCGTACTCGCCGGGGTCGCTCAGGCGCTCGCTGACGCCATCGGCGTAGGTGATCTCCGCCGAGACGCGGGTGGAGTAGGTGGGACGGGCCTGACCGTCGGCGTCGTAGACCAGGTAGTCCCATGCGTCGATGTCCAGCTGGTCGCTGTCAACGCCGGTGTAGACCGAGCGAATGCGGAAGATGGTCTGCAGCGGTGTCTGCGTGACCTTCTCCACCGTCTTGGTCACGCCCGGGCGGGGCGACCAGGCGTTTTCCACCAGCGGAACGTCAGCGGAGGCCGCAGCGGCCTTGGCCCGGGTCTTGCGCGCGGGCTTCGCCGACTCGGCTGCGGCCTCGGCCGGCGCCTCCTCGGCCTTCTTGCGCGGACGGCCGCGGCGCTTGGGCGCCTCGGCGGCCTCGTCGGCGGTCTTCGTCATGTCCTCGGTGGTCTCGCTCATGCGTTCTGTACCTTCTCCCAATCCTTCATGAAGGCGTCCAGGCCGCGGTCGGTCAGCGGGTGCTGGACGCATTTCTTGAGTATGCCAAAGGGCACGGTGGCTATGTCGGCGCCCATGAGGGCCGCCTGGGCCACATGGTTGGCGCTGCGGATGGAGGCCGCGATGATCTCCACCTTCTCGCCGCCCACGGTGTCAGCGGTGAAGTCGTAGTTGCCGATGGCGGTCACCACGTCGTCGAGCTGGGCGATGCCGTCCTCGGAGATGTCGTCGAAGCGGCCGACGAAGGGGCTGATGTAGCGCGCGCCGGCCCGAGCGGCCAGGATGGCCTGGGGCACCGTGAAGCACAGGGTCATGTTCACGGGGATGCCCTCGTCGGCCAGCACGCGGGTGGCGGCCAGGCCCTCCACCATGGTGGGCACCTTCACCACGACGTTGGGGGCGATGGCGGCCAGCTCGCGGCCGTCGCGGACTATCTCGTCGCGGGTCATGGCCACCGACTCGGCCGACACCGGGCCGTCCACCAGGTCGCAGATGCGCTTGATGTGGTCGTGGAAGCCGGACAGCTTGCCGCCGATGCGCGAGTAGAGCGTGGGGTTGGTGGTCACGCCCGCCAGCGCGCCCCAGCTGGCCGCCTCGGCGATCTCGTCCAGGTCGGCCGTGTCCAGAAAGAATCTCATTGAGTGCCCTCCTTGTCCTGCACCGGTGAAATCTTCGCGAGGGCGCCGGCCCCCGCGGGCAACCCACCCGAACCCGGGATGGGAGGCGTACGGAGAATTACGAGAAGATGGGTCAATCCGTTCTAACCTGAGCATCTTGAATGGGATTGCGCCGCGAGCGCTCCAAGAGGCCCGACGACCCGACCATATTAACCCATGGCGTGCGCTCCGGCAAGGGGAAATCCCGTCGCCCAGCCCTGGCCCGCGCCGGGCCCCGCAGCCGGGCGGCGAGGGCCGCGGGAGGTCCGGCGAGGCCCCGAAGTGTGCTACCCTATCCTGCTGGAAAACCCGACGGAAGAAGGCTGGAACCCACCCATGGCCCTACCCCATCCCGCAAGACCGGACCTCGCCTGGGTCCAGCGCGTGGGCATCCCCCGCGGGCTGCTGTACTGGCGCTACGGCGAGCTGTGGCAGGCGTTCTTCCGCAGCCTGGGGCGCGAGGTGGTGCTCAGCCCCGAGACCGACAAGGCCATCGTCGAGGAGGGCAGCGCCCGCTCCATCGACGAGTGCTGCCTTGCCTCCAAGGCCTACATGGGCCACGTGGCCGCCCTGGTGGGCCGCTGCGACGCGGTGTTCGTGCCAAGCTACGCCAGCTGCCACCCCCACGCCGGCTTCTGCACCAAGTTCCAGGGGCTGCCCGACCTGGTGCGCAACACCTTCCGCGACGAGGAGCTGGCCGTGATGTCGCTGCTGGTGGGCAACATCCGCGACAAGAAGGGCACCGAGCGCTCCGTAGCCGAGCTGGGCATGCGGCTGGGGGCGAGCGCCAAGGAGGCCAAGGCCGCCTACGCCACCGGGCTCCACGCCCAGAGGGCCGCCGACAAGCGCCGTGCCACGGCCCAAGCCGCCGCGCTCCAGGACCTGGCCCGCCGCCGTGCCGCCGCCCAGGCCTCGGGAGAGGCGGCCCCCTTGGGCATCTTGCTGGTGGCCCATCCCTACATCAGCCACGACAGCTACCTATGCGGCACCTTGGCCGAGGCCTTGGAGCGCATGGGGGTCACGCTGCTGCTGGCCGACGAGACCGACCATGGCCGCGCCTACAAGCGCAGCTTCGACTTCTCGCGCACGCTGCCCTGGGCAGCCAACCGCGAGCTCATAGGCTCCATCCTCATGCTGCGCGACCAGGTGGACGGCATCGTGCTGGTGAGCGCCTTCCCCTGCGGCCCCGACTCCATGACCGACGACGCCATCATGCGCTACGTGGAGGGGCTGCCCATGCTGAACCTGACCATCGACGCGCAGAGCGGCACCGCCGGCGTGGAGACGCGGCTGGAGAGCTTCGTCGACATCCTGCGCTACCAGAAGCTGGGAGGCTACGTTGGCTGACATCCCGACCGGCGCCCCAGGGCCGCGCGCGCCCGGGCAGCTGCCCCGCCAATCCACCGACTCCACCATGGCCCACCCCTTGGGCGCCCTCGAGCGGGCGAGCGTGGTGGTGAAGCCGGCTACGGGCCGGCGGCCGAGCCTATGGGAGAAGCGCCGGCGCAGACGGCGTGACAAGCACCATTCCGCGAAGAAGTGCGCCTTCTTCCGCTACTGCTACTACGACCCGGCGTTCAAGTACTTCATCGAGCAGGTGCTGGGCGCCGAGTACGTGGCCCTGCCCGCCTCCACCAAGCAGACCACCGAGCTGGGCGCCCAGCATTCCAGCGACTACGTGTGCACGCCGTTCAAGCACATCCTGGGCGACTACATCGAGGCGCTTGACGCCGGGGCCGAAGTGCTCGTGCAGTTCGGCGGCCCATGTCGGCTAGGCTACTACGGCGAGCTGCAGGAGCGCATCCTGCGCGACATGGGCTACGACTTCGAGATGCTCAACTTCTCGGTGGACATCGAGAAGGGGGCCATCGGGTGGGCCAAGCAGTGCATGAAGGTGGTCAACCCCAACGTGAAGGTGGGCGCGGGCCTGCTGAAGCTGGCCTCCTGCGCCAACATGGTGGTGAAGCTCGATGCCGCCCGCGACTTCTACCTGGCCAACGCCGGGTTCGAGCGCGAGCGCGGCAGCTTCGCCCGGGTGTGGGAGTCGTACCTGGAGGCCCTGCGCGCTGCCACGGCCGACCGCGACGTGAACAGCGCCTACCGCGAGGCCATGGACGCCTTCCGCGCGCTGCCCGTGGACAAGCCCGCCGACCCCATCCGCATCGGCGTGGTGGGCGAGATGTTCACCGCCATCGACGAGCGCAGCAACCTGGAGCTGGACGCCAAGCTGCTGGCCATGGGGGTCGAGGTGCACCGCATGATGAACCTGACCAACCGTTGGATCCGCTACAACGAGCCCAACCTGCGCGTGGGCGCGAAGGACTACGTGGGCTACGACATGGGGCCCACCTCGACGCTGACCATCGCCGCAGCGGTGCGCTACGGCCGCGAGGGGCTCGATGGCCTGGTGCACGCGAAGTCCGCCGGCTGCACGCCCGAGATCGACTGCGCCGCCGTGCTGCAGCGCGTGGCCCAGGACTTCGAGGTCCCCTGCCTGTACCTGACCTTCGACGCCCAGACCAGCGACACCGGCCTGGACACGCGCCTGGAGGCGTTCTACGACATGCTGGCCATGAAGAAGGAGAGGATGCGGCCATGAGCGACGCTGCGACGACGAGGCAGGCTGAGACCGCCCCCGCTGCCCCGGGCACGGAAGGGGCCGCGGCCCAGGCGCCGGAGGCCTACCTGGGCATCGACATCGGCTCCATCTCCACCAAGGGCGTGGTCATCGGGGTCGACGGGGCCATATTGGCCCGCTCGTACCTGTGGACCGAGGGCAACCCGGTGCAGGCCACCAAGAACGTGGTCGACGAGTTGCACGGCCAGCTGGCCGAGCGTCCCGTGCGCATCGTGGGGGCCGGCACCACCGGCAGCGCGCGGCGCCTGGTGGGGGCCATGCTGGGCGCCACCGTGGTGAAGAACGAGATAACCGCCCACGCCGTGGGCACCACCTTCCTGCACCCCGACGTGCGCACCATCCTGGAGATCGGCGGCCAGGACTCCAAGATCATCTGCGTGGCCGACGGCATCGCCGTGGACTACGCCATGAACACCTTGTGCGCCGCGGGCACCGGCTCGTTCCTGTCGAGCCAGGCCCACCGCCTGGGCGCGGCGGTGGAGGAGTTCGGCGAGATCGCGCTCACCTCCAAGCACCCGGCCAACATCGCGGCGCGCTGCACCGTGTTCGCCGAGAGCGACCTGGTGCACAAGATCCAGGTGGGCTATGCCCGCGAGGACATCATCGCGGGGCTGTGCAACGCGGTGGCCTCGAACTACCTCAACAACGTGGGCAAGGGCAAGCGCATCGAGGCGCCGGTGGTGTTCCAGGGCGGCGTGTCGAAGAACGTGGGCGTGGTGCACGCCTTCGAGGAGCAGCTGGGCATGGCCGTGGCCGTCGACCCCGACGGGCACCTCATGGGGGCCTTCGGCGCGGCGCTGCTCGCCCGCGACGCCGGGCCTGTGGGCGAGGCGGGCACCGGCCCGTTCGCCAGCGGCAGCTTCGACTCCGAGGCGGCGCTGGAGTTCACGTTCACCACCCGCGAGGTGGAGTGCCAGAAGTGCGCGAACCACTGCGAGATCATCTGCGTCTACCGCGACCGCGACCTGATCGACTCCTGGGGAAACCGCTGCGAGAAGGGTGAGGTGCGGCCGTAGCCAGCACCCTCGGCCGCGCCTTCCCGCGGATCCGACGCGCTGGCTACGGCCGTCACGGTGCGCGAGGGGCGTCAGGCTCGCTGGCCCTCGGCCGCACGGCGCCTTCGCGCCCACGAGGGAGAAGCCCGCTTGCGCGGGCTTCTCCCTTACACCATCAGCTTGGAGATGCGCTGGGCGAAGGCCACCGGGTCGTCGGGCAGCAGCCCCTCCACCATGAGGGCCTGGTCGTAGAGGATGCCGGTGTAGTCGGCCACCTTCTCGGCCTCCCCCGCCCCCTGGGCGGCCCGCAGCGTCTCGAACACCGGGTGGCCGGCGTTCACCTCCAGCACCACGTGGGCGTCGGGCGCCTCCTCGGAGCCGGGCGCGTGCTTGAGCATCTCGGCCATCTTCAGCGACACGGCGCCCTCGGTGGTGAGCACGGCGGGCGCATCGGTCAGGCGCGTGGACACCACCACCTTCTCCACCTTGCCGGCCAGGGCCCCGGCCATGGCCTCGAACAGCGCGGCGTTGTCCTCGGTGGCCTTCTCGGCCTGCTCCTTCTCCTCCTCGGTGGTGAGCCCCAGATCCTCGCCGGCCACGTTCTTGAGCGGCACCATGGTACGGTCGTCGCCCTCGCCGAAGGGGTAGGCCCCGAGCGCCATCATGCAGAACTCGTCCACGTTGTCGTCGCACAGCAGCACGTCATGGCCCTTGCCCAGCACCGTGGTGACGATGGGCATGCCGGCCAGGCGCTCGATGGAGTCGCCCGCGGCGAAGAAGATGGCTTCGGGCTCGTCCCCGGCGGCGGCCAGGTACTCGTCGAGGGTCACCATCTTCTGCTCCTTGGCCGAGTAGAACAGCAGCAGGTCGCCCAGGGTGTCCTTGGCCATGCCGTAGGTGGTGTACAGGCCGTACTTCAAGGTGCGGCCGAACTCCTTGAAGAAGCGCTCGTAGGCCTCACGGTCGTCGTCGCGCATGGAGGCCAGCTCTGCCTTCACCTTCTTCTCCAGGCGCCGGGCGATGGCGTGCAGCTGGCCGTTGTGCTGCAGCGTCTCGCGCGAGATGTTCAGCGTCAGGTCGGCCGAGTCCACCACGCCGCGCATGAAGTTGAAGTAGTCGGGCACCAGCTCCTCGCACTTCTCCATGATGAGCACGCCGGAGCTGTACAGCGCGAGGCCCTTCTTGTAGTCCTTCGAGTACATGTCGTAGGGCGCGTGCGCCGGCACGAACATGAGCGCGTCGTAGGTGAGCTGCCCTTCAGCATGCAGGCTGATGGTGCGCGCCGGGGCCTCGAAGTCGCGGAAGTCGGTCTTGTAGAACTCGTCGTACTCCTCCTGGCTCACCTCGGAGCGGGAGCGCTTCCAGATGGGCACCATGGAGTTGATGGTCTGCACCTCGGTGTAGGTCTCGTACTCAGGGCGGTAGTCGTCGCCCGCGTCGGCCGGGGCCTCCTTGGCGCGGCTCAGGGTGAGCTCCATCTGGATCGGGTAGCGCACGTAGTTGCTGTAGCGCTTGATGAGGTCGGTCAGGCGATGCTCGGTGGCAAAGCCGCTGTAGTCCTCGTCGTCGGTGTCGTCCTTCAGGTAGACGTAGACGTCGGTGCCATGCTCGGCGCGATGGGCCTCCTTGATAGCGTAGCCGTCCACGCCGTCGGACTCCCAGGCCCAGGCCTCGTCGGAGTCCACCGAGCGGCTGACCACCTTGACGCGCTTGCCCACCATGAAGGCGGAGTAGAAGCCCACGCCGAACTGGCCGATGATGTCCACGTCGGCAGCGGCGTCGCCCTCGGCATTCTCGGCCTTGAACTCGAAGGAGTCGCTGTAGGCGATGGTGCCCAGGTTCTTGTCCAGCTCGTCCTTGGTCATGCCGAGGCCATTGTCGGACACCGTGATGACGCGCTCGTCGTCATCGTAGCCCACGGTGATGGCCAGGTCGGCGCGGTTGATGTCCACCTTCTCGTCCACCAGGCTGCGGAAGTACAGCTTGTCGATGGCGTCGGAGGCGTTGGAGACGAGCTCGCGCAGGAATATCTCGCGGTTGGTGTAGATGGAGTTGATCATCAGGTCGAGGAGCTTCTTGCTCTCGGTCTTGAACTTCTTCATGGGCATTGGCCCTCCTCGGGGTCGTGTCGGCTATGCGGTCACGCAAAAGAGGCGAGGCTGCCCCTATCGAGGCGCTCCGCGGCGCGATTCCCGTCACGCAGGCGCGGCTTGCGCCGGCCCTGTGGAGCGCCCCGACCGTTAGCAGTCTCATCTGTCGAGTGCTAAACGTATTATAGGAGGACGCAAATCTATGTCAACATATATAAGATTACTTCAACGATTGGTCATGAAATTGTAGGCGAACCGTGAAGAGGGGTCGGAGCGCCGGGGCAAGGGGCGGGGCGGCGGCTGAAGCCAGGGGCGAGGCTGGGATTGGAGCTGGGATCAAGGATGGGGCTGGTGGAGAAGGCGGGGTTGTGGGCGGAGCCGAGAAGGGGCGAGGGCCGGGACGAGCCGGATATTGCGGGTGGGACTGACGGCGAGAGCGGATTGAGCGGGGAGATCGGCGGTCTCGCCCTTTGGCCTACAGGGTGCGGCCCGTCACGCTACGCCTCGACGGAGCGAGGGCGGCTGCGCTTGCGACTGGGTTCGGCGCTCCCCTCCCCAGCCTTGAGCCCAGCCCTATCGCTTCTGCGGACGCTGAAGCCCGTTTTCGCGCGAATCTAGCCTCCTCGCCAGCCTCCGAGCACTGGGCCCGGACGCGAAGCCCGAGAGCGCTCCACCCCGACCGGGCACGATGCGCGCTACGCTCTCGGGAGCCGCTCGCAGGGTGGCTCGCCTCCCTCCGGAAGGGGTAGGTTCGTTCGAAAATGGGCTGGGAGGCCGAAGGAGGGCGATAGGTCGGGACAGCGGTCGCAAAGCCAAGCTTCGGGAGGTTCGGCATGAGCGGACGCGCGCAAGGCAGCCGAAAAGCCGGGTTTCGCGAGCTTTGACGCGCAATCGCGCTGAGACGCCCCGCATCGCATGTCGCATTGCCCGAAACCTTGCTTTTCGGCCTCCCTCCCGCTCTCCTTTTATGTCAAGCCTCCCAAAACTTGGCTTCCCGGGCAACAGGGAGGCAGCGCGGGCAGCGCACCGCGATGCGGTGGGAAGGGACGGGCATGCCCGGGCGGACGACCGCCTTGGAGGGCCCAGGGCGCCGCCAGCCCCTACGCTGCGCCCTGGGCCCTGAGAGGCCGCGCCCTGCCCTACGCCAGCCCCACCTCGTACACGAGCTTGAGGATGGGCCGGGGCCTCTCGTCTATGGCGACGTCGGAGAGGGGCAGGTCGGCCGCGCAGTCGATGCCGTAGCGCACGCGCAGGGTGCCAGGCGAGGACACAGAGGAGGCGGGCGGGACGACGAGGTCCAACGAGGAGAGGTCCTGGGGGCTCGCCATGGCGCCGTGGGGCGGCCGGTCGGCCGGCAGCTCGTAGAGCCCCGAGAGCGGGAAGGAGAGCCGCTGCGCGCCGTCGGCGTCGGCTGACAGCACGAGCGAGACCTTGGAGAGGTTCTCGGCCTTGGCCTCGTCGCCCGAGCCGAAGAGGCCGAGCGCGCTCGCACGGTGCCCGGCTGCCGTGCCGGCCTCCTGGCCGAAGGCCGCGACCTGCACCTCGCCTGAGGACCACGAGCGGAACTCGCCGGTGGCGTGCTCGGAGCCGTCCGGACCCGAGGCCACCACGTGCCCCTGCTCCCAGTCCACCATGAGGTCCAAGTCGACAGCTATGGGCACGTCCACGCGAAGGTCTGCGACCCACCTGGCGTTCAGGTTGAGCCCGGAGGCCTTGTCCCACGCCCTGCAGCCTTTCCCGTCCCCGTCGATGTACCGGACATCGACCTTGGAGCCGGGGCGGTCCGGGTCGTCCTGGTCGAGCATGAAGTAGCCCAGGAAGCGGTGGCCCGGCCACGCCGGCTTGTGGGTGCCCTCGATCCTCTCCCCGTACGTCACCTTCACGACCTCGCCGACCGCGTCCGGGTTGGCGGGGTCGTTCCGGGGCTTGAGGTTCACGCTGTAGGTTTCGGCCTCCCACTGAGCTATGTAGGTCTCACCTGATAGAATAGGTGCTCTCCCTTCTGGGGAAAAGGTCACCAGGTGCCCATCTCCACGCTTCCATCCCACCAGCTTGTATCCTCCTTTCAGGTCGGCATGGAGGCCGTAGTTCCACTGGTCAATGGCGTTCCACCAGCCTGCTTCCCAACTCGTCAACTCTTTTAAGCAATCAGGGTCGAGGATCCTCTCCCCGTTGACCACCATGCCAGGTGACAAGGTGAAGCTGCTCAGCTTCTCGCAGCCCTTGACGGTCTCGAAGGTCTCGCTCTGGTGGTTGTACATTCGGACGAGGGACATATAGCAGCCGTTCCCGTCGAAGGTGACCGGCGCGAAGCTGGCCGACGAGGCGCGGGCGAGCCCCATCGAGCCAGCGAGGGGCGACCCTGCGCCAGCACCAGCCGAAGGGGAGAGGGCAAGCGCCCCGCCCTCGGCATCGTATAGGCAACCATTCCGCGAGGAGTAGGCTGCGCTGCCCGCCTCCACCTCGACCGATGTCACGGACGCGCAATGCGAGAGCGCGTCCGGAGGGACCGACGAGGCCGTCTTGGGGATGCGGGCAGCGCCCTGCTTGCCCTCGGGAATGAGCAAGAGGCTTGTCATGTCGGCATCGAAGAGCATGCCGTCATAGGAGGAGAAGTTCGGGTTGCCGTCAGCGACCTCGACGGAGGCGACGGCAGAGCCGCGGAACGCCAGCTCGTCGATGGACTCGACGGCAGCGGGGATGGTGACGACGTCGGCATCGCAGCCGGCGAAGGCGCGCGGGCCGATGGCGACGACGATGTATGCCGTGCCGTCATACTCAACTGACCCGGAAACCTCAAGGATCGCAGGCTCAGAGGCAGGATCCCCCTCGGCATCATCGGAAGACGCCCCCTCCGGAGAGGGCGAAGGCGAAGTTGGAACCCCTGAGCCGAAGCCCTCTCCAGAGAGGACTCCGTCGGAACCGACAGGGACAGCCTCGGCCAGGCCGGCGAGGAGGTCGCCGGCCAAGGCGGCCGGACCAACGGCCACGAGCTCCACGGCCCCCTCGCCCGTGACGGCGTAGGTCATGCCGTCGACGATGAAGGAGCCGAGCACCGAGGCGTTGCTGTCGAGGGCCACCTCCTGGTTGACGAAGCAGGTGGGCTTGCCGGCCAGCGCATCGGCCAGCAGGAGCACGCCGGAGCCATCCTCGGAGAGCGGCTGCAGGGCGACCTCGCGACTGAGCTGCGAGGCACCCACCAAGGCCACAGCCCCAACGTCAGCGCCCTCCGCGTCGACGTCGCCAGCAGGCTCGCCCTCTCCAGAAGACGACAGCTCGCTGGCCAAGGCGACAGCGTCGCCCGCGCCTTCGCTGCCCTCAGCCTCCTCGGCCATAGCAGCAGCCTGGACGCCCAGCATGGGCACCAAGCCGAGCATCAGGACGGCAACGGCGAAGAGGGGGACGGTCTTATGGAGCGGAGAAACAACAGGGGCTCGCATTGCGCCTGCTCCTTCCGGTAGCGCGGTCATTCCCGCTGCGGATGAGGCCCCACGAGCTCTGCAGTCGTGAGCGAATCGACGACATGCAGCAAGGAGGGCGCCCACCGCAGTCGTCAAACGGCAAGATTGCTAACAAGCCGGAATTGCTTCCAGACAATGCGCTCTTGAAAGGCAGGTGCCCTCTTTGCTGCACGTTGATCTGGAGCAAGACCGATCTCAGAAACTGTTATTCGCTTGTTAGCAATCTTCCTCTTAGGGAAGACGCCGTTTGACGCTAGGGAATACACCAAGCGCTCATGCGCCGCGCAAGAGGGAAGAGAAGATCCCTGCGAATCCGCGGATCGCCACAGGGGCCGGGGAGCCCTTCCGCGTCGCCAGTTCTTAGGCCACCTCGCGCACGTCGCCCTGGTCCTCCACCAGGTCGATGACGGCGTCGCGCACGGCTTGCAGGGCCTCCTCGTCGTCGGCCCACTGGCGGGTCAGCGGCTCCAACGGCAGCTCGAGCTTGGCCGCCTCCAGCGCCGCCTGCACCTCGTTCGGGCCAGCCGGGGCCCAGCCGTAGGAGCCGAAGGCGATGCCCACCCGGTTCCTCGGCGCGAGGCCCTTCAGGTAGCACAGGAACTGCGCCACCGTGGGCATCATGCCGGAGTTGAGGGTCGGCGAGCCCACGGCCAGGTACTTGGCTTCCAGCACGTCGGCCATGATGTCGGATATGTGGTTGCACTTCAGGTCGCACAGGCGTACGGGCACCCCGCTTTCCACGAACCCCTCGGCGATGGCCTGGGCCATGGCCTCGGTGGTGTGCCACATGGAGTCGTAGGCCACCACGGCCTGGTCCTCAGGCGCGTCAGCGCTCCAGCGGTCGTAGGCGGCCAGGGCGTCGGCTATGTGGCTGCGCCAGATGACCCCGTGGGACGGCGCGATCAGGTCCAGGTCGAGCCCGCGCAGGGCGTCGAGCGCCTTGCGCACCTGGCGCCCGTAGGGCATGACGATGTTGGCGTAGTACTTGCGCGCCTGCAGCAGCACCTCGGGCAGCCCCACCTCGTCGTCGAAGCGCTTGGAGGTGGCCAGGTGCTGGCCGAAGGCGTCGTTGGAGAACAGAATGCGGTCGTAGGCGTCGTAGGCCACCATGTTGTCGGGCCAGTGCACCATGGGGGTCTGCACGAAGGAGAGGGTGCGACACCCCAGCTCCAGGCCATCGCCGGTCTTGACCGGCAGCAGGTCCAGCCCGTCGCCGTAGTAGGCCCTCAGGATGGCAGCGCCCTTGGGGTCGCCGGTGACCACCTTGGCGTTGGGCGCGGCGGCGGCCACCTTCGGCAAGGCCCCGGAGTGGTCGGGCTCGCCATGGTTGGACACGATGTAGTCGATGCGCGCCGGGTCCACCACGTCGGCCACGCGCGCCAGCAGGTCGTCGGCGAAGGCGGCCTTGCACGTGTCCACCAAGGCGATCTTCTCGTCCATGATGAGGTAGGCGTTGTAGGTGGAGCCCCGCTCCGTAGTGTAGCCATGGAAGGAGCGCTCGTTCCAGTCCACGCCTCCCACCCAGTAGACGTCCGGCTTCACCTCGATGGCCTTGAGCATGGCTCGGTCCTCCTTCGCTCGGCTGGGCGCGCCTCGGCAAGGCGCCCTACTCGTCTTGATTGGACTATACCCCGGCCACGGGCACTGGAGGGGCCGCGCTCGGCCCTGCGTTGGGAAACCGTAGCGAGCGGCCGCGCAGGGCCCTCTGAGGGCCCTAGCAGAGCCGCTGGGCGTCAACGGAGGTGAGGTGCCCCTCGGCGTCCTCGAAGAGGCACAGGCGGCCATCGCGGCTCTCATAGAGCATGGCGAAGCGCGCCGGCGCGGGCAAGGGCCGCCCTTCCGGCGCCACCTCCCCGTCGCAACCGATGGTTTCGGGCGCCTCAGCCATAGGAGACGCCCCATAGCACGAGCCCTTGGGCCGGCGCGTTCTCCCCTGCCGCCGCCCGGTCGCGAGCCGACAGCACCTCGGCCACCCACTCCGGCGGCCGCTTGCCGCGCCCGACGGCGGCGAGGGTGCCCACCATGGTGCGCACCATGGAGTGGAGGAACGCGTTGCCGCGCACGGTGATGGCCAACATGGCCTCGCCCATGACCTCCTCCTCCGCGAAGGATACCTCGCGCACCTCGCGACAGGTGGGCTTGCCCACGGCCGAGGCCGCCAGGCAGAAGCTCTTGAAGTCGTGCTCACCTATCAGGCAGGCCGCTCCCTCCTCCATGGCCGCCACGTCCAGCCCAGCGGGGACGTGCCAGGAGAAGTCGGCCATGAACAGCGGCGGCGTGGCGCTCACAGCGACGAAGTAGCGGTACTCACGCTCGACGGCGTCGAAGCGGGCCGAGAAGCCGAAGGGGCGCTCCCCCACCGAGCGCACGGCGATGGCGTCGTCAGTGAGGGCGTTGAGGGAGCGCAGCAGGCTGCGCGAGGTGCGGCCGCCCAGCTCCTCCCGTGCCAGGTCGAAGCTCACCACCTGGCCCCGAGCATGGACCCCGGCATCGGTGCGGCCGGCGCAGGTGGTGTCCACCGGGCGGCGCAGCAGCAGCCCCAGGGCGCGCTCCAGCTCCCCCTGCACCGTATGCTGCCCCGGCTGCCGGGCGAAGCCGCAGAAGGGCGCCCCTCGGTACCCGAGGGTGAGCGCCAGGGTCATGTCAGGCTCGATAGCGTTAGCGTCCATGGAGCCGATTATACGCGAAGGGAGTCCTGCCAGAGGCCGCGACGAGGCCGTGGTGGGAAGGGGCTCCGCCGCGCCGTCAGGCGATCAGAGCCTCGCGGCCGAACAGCTCCGAGATCTCGGAGCGCATGGGCTGCGAGAGGGCGTCCACGGCCACGGGCAGCTCGGCGCGGAACTTGCGCCCGTCGGACTGATCGACGAACAGCACCACGCTGTCGTGGCCCGGGTAGGACCGCAGGATGCGGTTCAGCCGCAGCGACTTCGTCTGGTTGAAGTCCGCCGAGGCCACGCGCAGCTGCAGGTTGGTGGGGTCGCGCCGGGGGCGCTCGTCAGCCTCGGTGCGCTCCAGGGCCAGCTCGGCCACGTCGAAGGAGACGATCTGGTCGCCGCGGCTCGCGTGCTCGAAGTTGCCCTTCACCTTCACGATGGCGTCCTCGCGGATGGCGGTCTCGAACTTGGCGTAGTTGAAGCAGATGCACTCCACCGCGCCGCTCGTGTCCTCCAGCTTGAAGGTGGCCATCTTCTTGCCGGTCTTGGTCAGGCGCACGTTCACCTCGGAGATGATGCCCACGAACAGGCCGTCCTGGATGCCGTTGGCGCGCTCGGCCAAGTCGCCCATGCGGTGCTTGGTGATGCGGGCGATGGCGCCCTCGTAGGGGCGCAGCGGGTGGTCGGACACCCACATCTTCATGATCTTCTTCTCTTCGGCCAGCAGGTAGTCCTTGTCCCACTCGATGCCGTCGGGCTCGGGCACCACGTCGGCGAAGCCGGAGTCCTCCTGGTCGCCGAACATGTCGAACATGGATATCTGGCCGGAGTCGCGCTCGCGCTGGCGCTTCGCGGTGCTCTCCAGCAGGTTGGTCTCGTCCACGAAGTACATGAGCTGCTTGCGGGTGTAGCCCGTGGAGTCGAAGGCGCCGCTCTTGATCAGCGCCTCCAGGGTCTTGCGGTTGTAGCACTTGGCGTCCAGGCGCCCGACGAAGTCGTGCAGCGACTTGTAGGGCCCGTTCTCCGCGCGCTCGGCGAGGATGGCCTCGGACACCGCCCCGCCTACGCCGCGGATGCCCGACAGCCCGAAGCGGATGCCGCCCTCCACGGGCGTGAACTCGGCGTTGGAGGAGTTGATGTCCGGCGGCAGCACCGGCGTGCCGTTGCGGTTGCAGCTGTCGATGTACTTGATCAGGCGGTCGGCGCTGCCCATGTAGCTGGACAGCACGGCGGCCATGTACTCGAAGGGGTAGTGGGCCTTCAGGTAGGCCGTGCGCATGACCAGGATGGCGTAGGCGGCCGAGTGGGACTTGTTGAACGCGTACTTCGCGAACTTCTCCGCGTCCTCCCAAATCTGCTTCGCGATGTCCAGGGAGTAGCCGTTCTCCACGGCGCCGGTGTTCCAGTCCTCCTGGAGCTGGCGCATCACGTCGATCTTCTTCTTGCCCATGGCCTTGCGCAGCTTGTCGGCCTTGCCGGCGGAGAAGCCGCTCATGGCCATGGAGATCTGCATGATCTGCTCTTGGTAGACCATGGTGCCGTAGGTCTCCTCGAGGATGTCGCTCAGGCGCTCGTCGTAGAAGTGCATGGGCACGCGGCCGCTGGCCACCTTGATGTAGTCCTCCACCATGCCGGACTCCAGCGGGCCCGGGCGGTTCAGCGCGATGGAGGCCACGATGTCGGCGAAGCGCTTGGGCGGCAGGCGCGCGAACAGGCTCACGTACAGCGCGCCCTCCACCTGGAACAGGCCGTCCATGTTGCCGGAGCGCATGAGGGCGAAGGCGCCCTCGTCGTCGGTGGGGATCTCCTCGGGCACGATCTTGGTGCCGTAGCGCGCCTCGATGTTGCGGCAGGCGCGCGAGAGCACGCCCAGGGTGCGCAGGCCCAGGAAGTCCATCTTCAGCAGGCCCAAATCCGGCGTGTAGTGGCCGTCGTACTGGGTGATGATCAGGCCGCCCTTGGTGTCGCGCTTCAAGGGCACGTGGTCGCTCATGGGGTCGCGGCAGATGATGGTGGCGCAGGCATGGACGCCCTCGCCGCGGATGTGGCCCTCAATCGACCGGGCCGCGTCGATGACCGCCTTCACGTCCTCGCGCTTGGCGTAGGCCTGGGCCAGGTCGGGGTTGCCCTCCAGCGCCGCGTCGATGGTGATGCCCAGCTCGTTGCCGATCATCTTGCAGATCTCGTCGCCCACGCCGTAGGGGTAGCCCAGCACGCGGGCGGCGTCGCGCACGGCGTTCTTGGCCTGCAGCTTGCCGAAGGTGATCACGCTGGCCACGTGGTCCTCGCCGTAGACGTCCTTGATGTGGTCGATCACCTCGCCGCGCCGCTCGTCCTCGAAGTCGACGTCGATATCGGGCATCTCCACGCGCTCGGGGCTCAGGAAGCGCTCGAACAGCAGGCCGTTGGTCAGCGGGTCCAGGTCGGTGATGCCCATGGCGTAAGCCACGATGGCGCCTGCGGCCGAGCCGCGGCCCGGTCCGACGCCGATGCCCTGGCTGCGGGCCCACTCGATGTACTCCTGCACGATGAGGAAGTAGGCCGGGAACCCTTGCTGGATGATGATGCCCATCTCGTAGTCGGCGCGCTCCTGGGCCTCCGGGGGCACCGGCTCGCCGTAGCGCTTCACCAAGCCCTCCTGGACGCGCTGGCGGAACCAGCTGTCCTCGGTCTCGCCCTCGGGCAAGGGGAAGCGCGGCAGGATGGAGTCGCGCTCCAGCTCGACGTCGCACTTCTCGGCCAGCTCGACCGTGGTGTCGCAGGCCTCGGGGAAGTCCTTCAGCGCAGCGCGCATCTCCTCCTCGGTCTTCATGTAGAACTGGTCGTTGGAGAAGCGCATGCGGTTGACGTCGTTGACCTCGGAGTTGGTGCCGATGCACAGCATGAGGTCCTGAGCCTTGGCGTCCTCCTGGGTGAGGTAGTGGAAGTCGTTGGTGGCGATGGTCTTCACGCCCACGGCGCGGGCCACCTCCGTGAGCTGCTGGTTCAGCTCCGCCTGGGTCATGCCGCCATCGGTCCTCAGGCCCTGGTCCTGCAGCTCGATGTAGAAGTCGCCCTCGTCGAAGCAGCCCTTGAACTTGCGGGCCCATTCCAGGGCGTCCTCGAACTGGCGGTTGTCCAGCAGCTTGGGGATGATGCCCGCCAGGCAGGCTGAGGCGCAGATGACGCCCTTGCCATAGCGCTGGAGCATGGGGAAGGTGGTGCGCGGCTTGTAGTAGAAGTTGTCCACGTGGGACTCGCTCACCAGCTTGAGCAGGTTGTGGTAGCCCTCGTTGGTCTTGGCCAGCAGCAACAGGTGGTACAGGCGCGGCTTGGTGTCGCGGCGCAGCTCGTCGTCGGTGGTGAAGTACACCTCGCAGCCGTAGATGGGCTTGACCTTCTTGCCCGTCTCAGACTCCACCTTGGCGCAGGCCTCGGCCAGCTCGGGCACGCCGCTCATCACGCCGTGGTCGGTGATGGCCACCGCCGGCATGTCCAGCTCCGCAGCGCGGCGCACCATGGCCAGTACGCTGGTGGCGCCGTCGAGCAGCGAGTACTCCGTATGGTTGTGCAAGTGGACGAAAGCCATGGTGCGGCTCCTTGGAGGATTCAGGTTCCCGATACGATATATGGTGGTGCGAATGAAGACGCGTCACAACGTCTTGTTGCTTCGAATAGCCATCATCATAGCGGACGCAGGGCACCCCCACAACCGAACAAACCGTGGAATCTGCGTGAGAGGGGCGCCGCGGCGGACCCAGCGCCACGGGCCCCGGAACGGGCAAGGCGCCCGCCCGCGGCAAGCGGGAGGGCGCCTTGCGAAACAGGCTCAAAGCGGCAGGGCGTGCCAGGTGCGGCCGGGGGCCTTCCCTAGGCGCGACCCTCCTTGTAGTCGAGCTGGATCTCGTACCACTCCAAGCGCACCTTGCTGGTCTCCAGCTCGGCATGGTGCTGCTCGTCGCTGGCCTTCTCCAGCTCGGCGATGTGCTCGCGCATGGCCTCGGCCTTGGCGCGCACCGCGTCCACGTCGATGTTCTCCACATCCACGCCGAAGCGGCCGAGCACCGTCAGCACGTTGTTGAACACCTGGGCAGCGCCCTCGTAGAGCAGGAACTGCCGCTTGCTCGTGCCGGCCTCGTCGAGGTTCAGCGTGAGCACCCCGCCGTTGCGGTTGGTGGCCACCAGCATCTCGTGGCCTGACAGCACGCCGTAGGAGCCGTCGGCCCCAGGCACGCTCGCGTAGTAGACCTGGCCCGAGAACAGCTCGCGCGTGGGGATGCACACGTTGCAGTGAAGCGGGTTAGCCATTATGCCTCATCCTTCTGCATGGCCTCGTAGGCGGCGTAGACGTCCTCGATGGGCCCCTTGTTGACGAAGCACTGCTCGGGGATGTGGTCGCACTTGCCGTCCAGGATCTCGGCGAAGGAGCGCACGGTGTCCTCGATGGTCACGTAGACGCCCGGCAGGCCGGTGAAGACCTCGGCCACGTGGAACGGCTGGCCCAGGAACTTCTGGATCTTGCGGGCGCGGTTCACGGTGAGCTTCTGCTCCTCGGACAGCTCGTCCATGCCGAGGATGGCGATGATGTCCTGCAGGTCCTTGTACTGCTGCAGGATCTGCTGCACGCCCACGGCCACACGATAGTGCTCCTCGCCGACGATGGCCGGGTCGAGGGCGCGGCTGGTGGACTCCAGCGGGTCGACGGCCGGGTAGATGCCCAGCTCGGCGATGGAGCGGGACAGGACCGTCTTGGCGTCGAGGTGCGTGAACGTCGTGGCCGGCGCGGGGTCGGTCAGGTCGTCGGCGGGCACGTAGACGGCCTGCACCGACGTGATGGAGCCGGTGGTGGTGGAGCAGATGCGCTCCTGCAGGTCGCCCATCTCGGTGGCCAGCGTGGGCTGGTAGCCCACGGCGGAGGGCATGCGGCCGAGCAGCGCCGACACCTCGGAGCCCGCCTGGGTGAAGCGGAAGATGTTGTCGATGAACAGCAGCACGTCCTGGCCCTGGTCGCGGAAGTACTCCGCCTCGGTCAGGCCCGCCAGGCCGACGCGCAGGCGCGCTCCCGGAGGCTCGTTCATCTGGCCGTACACGAGGCAGGTCTTGTTGATGACGCCCGACTCCTCCATCTCGAGGTACAGGTCGGTGCCCTCACGGGTGCGCTCGCCCACGCCGGTGAACACGGACGTGCCGCCGTGCTCCTGGGCGAGGTTGTTGATGAGCTCCTGGATGGTGACCGTCTTGCCGACGCCTGCGCCGCCGAACAGGCCGGTCTTGCCGCCCTTGACGTAGGGCTCGATCAGGTCGACGACCTTGATGCCGGTCTCGAACGTCTCGGTGGTGGTGATCAGGGTGTCGAACGGCGGGGCCGGATGGTGGATGGGCATCCACTCGACGTCGGTGGGCATGGGCTTGCCATCCACAGGCTCGCCCATCACGTTCCAGATGCGGCCGAGGGTCTCCTTCCCCACCGGCATCATGATCGGCGCGCCGGTATCGACAGCCTCGATGCCGCGCACCATGCCGTCGGTCGAGGTCATGGCCACAGTGCGAACCAGGTCGCCCGGCAGGTGCGTCTGCACCTCCAGCACCGTGCTGATCTCGCCCGAAGGCGTCGTTGCGTTGACCGTCAAAGCGTTGTAGATGGCCGGCATGGCGTCCGGCGGAAACTCCACATCCACAACAGCGCCGACGATGCGGACGATGCGTCCGGTGGCGCCTTTGACGTTTTCCATAGTTTCAGCCATTTATTCCTCCAAAGCTGCGGCACCGCCCACGATCTCGGTGATCTCGGTGGTGATAGCACCCTGGCGCACGCGGTTGTACACGCGCGTGAGCGTCGAGACCATCTCGTTCGCGTTGTCGGTTGCCGACTTCATTGCGTTGCGGCGAGCGCCTTGTTCGCCCGCGGCGGAGTCTAAGAGCGCGTAGTAGAACGCGTTGCGCAGATAGGCCTTCATCAGGTAATGCATGACCGCCTCAGCGCTGGGCTCGAAGTCGATGTCGCCAGGGAGCGACGTGTCGTCCTTCTCGCGGAAGTCCTTGAAGATGTCCTCTTCCTTGTTGAGGCCCAGGAGCTCAGCGTAGGTCTCCTCGTTGATCGGGAGCACCTGCTGCTCCACCAGCGACTGCTCGGCGGCGTTCTTGGCGTGGTTGTACACCACGATGACCTCGTCGAGCCGGTCGTAGCGGTAGCCGTCGCCCGCATAGAGCGACATCTCGGCGGCCTCCTCGTAGGTCGGGTCCGCGGAGAGGCCCGCGAACTCGATCACCGGCTTGACGCCCCGGTAGCTGAAGTAGCCGATGGCCTTCTTGCCGCACGCGGCCACCTCGACCTCGATGCCCGCCTGCTCCTTCGCTTTGATGAGCCTCTCGGCATGGCGCAGCACGTTGCTGTTGAAGCCGCCTGCCAGGCCGCGGTCCGAGGTGACCACCACCACCAGCGCGCGCTTCACCTCGTCATGGGTCTGAAGCAAGGGCTCCGAGTCGATGGGCGCGTACTTGGCCGTGGAGATGAGCATGTCAGAGATGGCGCATGCCCAGGGCAGCGCGTTCTCCACGCGCTCGGAGGCGCGGCGGATCTTGGCCGCCGCCACCATCTCCATGGTGCGGGTGATCTGCTTCGTCGAGGTGACGGAGCTGATTCGCCTCTCGATATCGTGAAGGTTGGGCATAGCTACCTTCCTATTCGCTGACCGCGAAGGACTTCTTGAACGTCTCGATGGCGGCGTTCAGGTCGGCCTGGATCTCGTCGGTGAGCTTCTTCTCCGTGTTGATGGCGCTGAGCACCTCAGGCCTAGAGGCGCGCAGGTAGTCGAGCAGCTCCGTGCGGAAGCGCACGACGTCACCCAGGGGCAGGCTGTCCAGGTAGCCCTGGTTGCCGGCGAAGATGGCGGCCACCTGCTCGGCCACGGGCATGGGGTTGTAGCGGCCCTGCTTCAGCAGCTCGGTCATGTGGGAGCCGCGGGTCAGCTGGTCCTGCGTGGCCTTGTCCAGGTCGCTTCCGAACTGGGTGAAGGCCTGCAGCTCGCGATAGGACGCCAGGTCCAGGCGCAGCGAGCCAGCCACCTGCTTCATGGCCTTGATCTGCGCGGAGCCGCCCACGCGGGACACCGAGATGCCCACGTCGACTGCCGGGCGCTGGCCCTGGAAGAACAGGTCGGTCTGCAGGAAGATCTGACCGTCGGTGATGGAGATCACGTTGGTCGGGATGTAGGCGGACACGTCGCCGGCCTGGGTCTCGATGATCGGCAGGGCCGTCATGGAGCCGGAGCCGTTCTCCTCGGACATCTTGACCGCGCGCTCCAGCAGGCGGGAGTGCAGGTAGAACACGTCGCCCGGGTAGGCCTCGCGTCCCGGCGGGCGGCGCAGGGTCAGCGACATCTGGCGGTAGGCCACGGCCTGCTTGGACAGGTCGTCGTAGACGATGAGGACCGCACGGCCCGGGTTGTCCTTGCTCGCCGGCTCGCCGTTCTCGCCATTGTAGACGAAGAACTCGCCCATGGCCGCGCCGGCCATCGGGGCGATGTACTGCAGCGGGGCGGAGTCGGAGGCCGTCGCGCACACCACGATGGTCTTCTCCATGGCGCCATGGCGCTCCAGGGTCTCCACCACCTCGGCCACGGTGGAGGCCTTCTGGCCCACCGCGACGTAGATGCAGATCATGTCATCATCCTTCTGGTTGATGATGGCGTCGATGGCGATGGCGGTCTTGCCGGTCTGGCGGTCGCCGATGATCAGCTCGCGCTGGCCGCGGCCGATGGGGATCATCGAGTCCACGGCGATCAGGCCCGTCTGCATGGGCTCGTGCACCGGCTGGCGGGACGTGACGCCCGGGGCCTTGAACTCGACGGGGCGGTAGCCCTCGGGCTTGATGGGGCCCTTGCCGTCGATGGGCATGCCCAGCGGGTTCACGACGCGGCCCAGCAGGCTCTTGCCCGCCGGCACCTCGACGATGCGCCCGGTGGTGCGCACTTGGTCGTTCTCCTTGATTGCGGTGACGTCACCGAGGAGCACGGCGCCCACTTCCTCCTCTTCGAGGTTCTGGGCCAAGCCGTACACCGTGTGGCCGCCCTCGCCGAGGAACTCCAAGAGCTCGCCGGCCATGGCGTCGCGCAACCCGTCGACGCGAGCGATGCCGTCGCCGACCTGGATGACCGTGCCCACCTCACGCGACTCGATGTTGACGTTCAGGGCATCGAGCTGCTTGCGCAGGGCCTCGTCAATGGACTTAGCGGTGATCTCAGTCACTAGCATTCACCTCCATCTGTGGTTTCCTTCAGCACGTTGCGCGCATGGTTGAGCTGAGAGATGATGCTCGCGTCGATGCGCTTCTCGCCCGTGCTCATGATTATGCCGCCGAGGATCGCCTTGTCGATGTGCTCGCGCAGCACGACGTTGGCGCCGAGGTCGGCTTCGGTCTTCTCTTTGATGATGCGCCGCAGCTCGTCGTCCAGCGGCACGACGGTGGTCACGTCCACCACGACGGTGTCCAGCTTCTCGGCCATGAGGCCGTTGAGGGCCTCGAGCACTCGCGGCAGCAGGTCCAGGTCACGGCGCTGGGCCATGACGGCCAGCACCTCGCCCAGTTCGGGCTCGCAGGCGCCGAAGGCGCCCTTGGCGAGCTCGTAGCGCACGTCGTCGGCAGCATCCGGGTCGGACAGCGTGGGCGCCAGGCCCATGTCGGCGCGCATGGCGCCGATCACGGCCTCCATCTGGGACCGCACCTCCAGCACGGCCTCGAGGCCGCCCCGGTCGCTCGCCGCGTCGAACAGGACGCCGGCGTAGGTGGCGATCTCTTCTTTGACGACAAGACGGTTAATTGGCATTGAAACTGCCCGCCTCTTTGACGTAGCGCTCGATGACCTTGCGGTGCTCGCCCTCGGTGAGGTCCTCGCCGATCAGGCGCGCGGCCACGTCCACCGAGGTGTCGACCACGGAGGCCTGGAGCTCGGCGATGGCCTGCTTCTTCTCTGCCTCGATGGCCACCTTGGCCTTCGCGATCATATCGGCAGCCTCGGCGTGGGCCTTCTCGGTGATGCCGGCCTTGACCGCGTCGCCCGTCTCACGGGCCTCGGCGATCAGAGCCGCGGCCTGGGCCTTGGCGTCAGCGAGCTGCTTGCGGTACTCCGCCAGGGTGCGCTCGCTCTCAATCTGAGCCTCCTCGGACTTCCTCAGGGCCTCGCGAATGGTGTTCTCGCGCTTCTCCAGCATGCCGTTGAACATCGGCCAGCCGAACTTCGCGAGGATGATCCAGAGGATGATGAAGGCGACGAGCATCGGAACGAATTCCAGCATGTTCGGCAGGATGACCGACAGGCCGCCCGCAGCCTCCTCCTCGGCGGCGAGGGCCGCCGTCGGGAAAGCGGCGAGGCAGGCGACGGCGGCGATGCCGAGAGCCGTTGCTTTGCTTGCTCTTGCTTTCACGTAACTACCTCCTTCTAGCCTAACGGCGAAATGGAACCGAATAGACCAGATGAGCTACATGATGAACGCGAGAACGAAGCCGATGAGGGCCAGGGCCTCGGCCAGAGCCGCACCAAGGATGAAGTTGGTGAACAGACGACCCTGCAGCTCGGGCTGACGGGCGGTGCCGACGCAGCAGCCGTAGCAGGCGATGCCGATGCCGATGCCAGGGCCGA